>NZ_LT976853.1:0-300000 GCF_900249755.1 Cupriavidus taiwanensis | reverse complement strand
TGTTGCTGCGCCTCCTCCAGGTCGCGCTCGGTCCATTGTTGGCGACCGTCGCCGCCCACTGCCGCTTGCGCATCATTTGGGGTCCTCGACAATGTCCCTTGTGCGTCAAAGAGCTGTCTCTGCTCACTGCTCATACCGGCTCACCCCCGTCCGCTTCATCGTCAATGTCCGCTTCGCTGCGCTCCGAGACATGGCCGTCCAGCTCGCCTGTCAGGGCCCTCCCGCCGGGCAGGGAGTCCGTCGTCGACTGAATCTGTCGGTAGGTCTGCAACAGCGCACTGACTTGCTCGTGCGAGAACACCAGCTTGAGCGCTGGTGAAACCTCAAAACGGTCACCGCTGTTGCGTATGAGGCGAAGAAAGTTGTACTTCTTCGCTTTTTCGATCGCCGCTTCGATCTGCCTGCCGAAGCGTGAAGCGTCTACGTTGTCGCTCGCCTCATAGGCCTTGAGATGATCGGTGATCTCCGAGCGTGAAAGCGTGGCCCGTTCACCTGCCGCCTCCGCCAGCGTAAGGCGCATGCGCAGGAACAGCACGAGAGCTGTATCCAGGAAAGTGAGCCGCACCTCGCGCAGTAACTGCGGCACGTCCAGCTCGGGCGCGTGCACTGGCCGCGTGAAGGCCACCTTCTGGTCACGATCGATAACCAGTTCCAGGAAGGCCGCATGCAACAACTGGCGCAGCCGCGACTCGTGGTCGATCAGCACCGGCCAGAGCTTGCTGTGCCGGTCGTCGATCGAGGGCCCGCGCAACAGCAAGGCGAAGGCGCGTCGCGCGTCATAGGGCAGTGTGGACGTGTCTCCCTCGAAAAGGGCCATCTCTTCGCCACCGTGTTCGGGATGGTGAAACGCGTGGCCCTCATTGCCGGACAGATCTTGGTCCTCGTCCTGCGGAACCTCATCAAGGCTCTCCGCTACGCGGTCCACGGCTGGAGTGCCGCCGCCCACCTTCCTGAACACGGCTTGACGTGTGCGCCGTTGGCTAATTGAGGTCATTCAGGCAATCTCTTGTAAAGAGGAGTTGCGCGATCCGGGCCTGACGCACGACACCATCCTGTCCGGTCCATGAAACAAACTCGCGCGGGTGGAAGTCCCGCTCCCGATTCTCCAGCACGACACCGAATCGTTGTGCCAGCGACATATACCCAACGATGGAGGCAAGACCCTGCGTGACCTCGAACATTCGTGCCAGGTCGCCGACACTGACTTGCGCTCGTTGGCCGAGCGCGATGCGGATATTGGCTTTCAGCAAGGGCATGTCGATGTCCGCGTTATCGATCATCTCGCGCATCGCCATCAGATCGATTTCGGGGGCCTCGGCATCGTCCACGGAAGTTTCCCCGGGGCGCTCCTGCGGGTCATCCAGCACCAACTGCGCCACTGAGCGCAGGCTGCTTGTCGAAAGCGTCAAGGTGTAATCGAGCGTCCTGCCGTTGACCAACTGATCTTTCAACGCCAGCGACTCCGTGATCGCGGCACGGATCAAACGTTGGATTTGGCGCTGCTCCTGGAATTCGCGACTCTGAACAAACGTTCTCAGACCCCGCCCGAGGGTCGTCATCACTTCCTGCACCATGCCGCCTTCCGCCAGCAGAGTCTCAGTCACCCTGAATAGCCGTCGACGTTCCTCGAGGCTTAGCATTCGTATGAATGGTCGTGTCTCCAATGCCTCCAGTGCGCCCTTCAGTCCCTCAAACTGTGATGGGTCCGTCAGCAACCGCCAGAATGCCAAGAACGACTTGCCTTCATCGCTCTCCGCAATGGCATCGCTGCCGAGAAAGACCTTTTCCAGGACCTCACCACGCGGGCCTTCATGCTCCACCAGTTGCCGCCGCAGGTCGCGATTGAGACGCTCAAACGCCTCCCGTACTCGGCGGAAGTCCGCAGCAATGCTCTCCGTCATTGCCACAATATGGCGCCCCCGCTCGCTGGCGCGGGCTGGTTCCAGGGGGGACACCCCATGCGCCATAACGTGCTTGATCTCCTCGACGATGCGCCGGGATTCCTCATGCAGTGCCTTCAGCCGCGAAGCGGGATCGGGGTCCGTTTCCGTAGCCAGCCGCAGGACCGAATCGATGACCACCGCAAGACCACTTTCCGTAGCCGTCTGACGTGGTTCAAGTTGGCCCATCATCAACCGCAATGCAGGGACCACATCGGCCGCAAGCTCGTACACCTCTTCGCTGGCACCTTCTGGAAAACCACGTCCGAGCCATTTCGCCTGAACCCACTCTGCAACAAGCATCTGAGGAGTCTTATCGATGTCCTCACCGCGTGTGCGCAGCACTTCCAACTCAGCCGAGAGCTTCTCGATCAGACTGGCCGAGCCCAATTGGGTCGAGATCTCAGGAAAAATCGATTGCAGGAGCGACAGTGTGAAGGGGGCTTGCTGGGAAGCCAGCAGCATCCACATGGGCCCTTCTCGCATCACCCTGAGTTCATGTAATGCCAGCGCTGTCTTCATTTCCCCCCGCAGGTTTCAGCAGTTCTGCATCGAGCTGTCTTGCCTGCCCCTTCCTTGACGTGCAAGCCCGGGACAATAAGTGATATCGCCATTTTTCCTCAACCGCCTTTCCTTGCTTTGTCGAAGATCATTCGACAACAGACGTTTCGCTCACGTCTATGAGGCAACGCGGCGTACTGGCTCTATATCTCGTTGGCGAGCTGCAACGGATTAGTCTACAAGTAAGAGCGTCGCTCGGCTTGGCGAGCCGCAAGCTGAAAACGTCGGACACCGAATCGGCTGCGCGCAGGTCAGCAAGGCGAGTATGGAGAGTTCGTGCAACGTCCGGCCCAAAGGCACGCCGTGCCGATATCGGGCTCTCGCATTGTTGACGAACTTTCTGCTCCTGATATGCCAGTTGGACCGACATCAGGTGCCGAGCGGACGGCGGGTGCCTCTGAACAATCTCATATCGGATGCACCATCTATCGAGAGGGCCGCCGCCCGAGAGCAAATAGGCGCGGGAGCCATTTTGGACAACTAGTAGATTCACCGCAATATTAGCATCAGGCTATGGCCAACGCCCGCCCTCTGGTCCAGTGGGTGAGGCGTCAACGGTTGCGGTCAAAATGCTCGTTCTTTCCTACGTTCGGCAGTGTGGTGGTCTAATTTCCTCGGACGGGTATTGCTGGTGAGCCGCTCCGGCTACGATGCGCACACGTACCGAGCCAGTAAACGCCGTTCAGTGATGAAGTTCACACTTGTTCGCCACCTGTCATGCAGGGTGAGCATCAGAGCGCGTCATCCTGTGCAGCAACCATCCACACCCGCTTGAACGGCAATTCGGCCTTAAGGTCTTCTTCCAGTCGCTCGTAAAACTCAAACAGCTGTTCGAGCAAGTCCTTCTGAGTCCAGAGGCGCAAGCGAAAAAACTGGGTAGCTAGTTCCTTCTGCACATTGCCCTTGAAGCCACCCCAGGCCACAAAGAGGCCCTGGTCGGCATTGAATTTGGTCATCGCGCCGAGCAGCTTGTCCACAGGTTCGCGGCCAATAAGTGAGTCTTCTGACTTCACTTCCACACATAGGCGCGGCGCTGCGAAACCCAACGGTCCTGACCCTGCAAGGATGTCCGCGCCCCCGTCTGCCCCCTCGGGGCTGCGGTAGGTTGTATAGCCCTGCGCCTTCAAGATACCTTCAACAAGACGCGTCAGTCCGTGTCCCTTGAAGCGAGCGGAAATTAAGGCGGCGATCTGATCACGTGCCAACTCTTCTAGATCCGCGTCAGCAGCGGCCAGGTCGTCCGCTTGGGCAGCAACCTTCGTCGTTGCTGTCAGCGTTTCCGCTTTCCAGCCGTTGGCCCGCATCGCCGCAATGCGCTGCTCCGCGTTATTACGCTGAATACGGCAGATCGTCAGAAACGCCCCAAAGGAAAACAGCAAATCTTTGCCAAAGTGCGTGCGTGGCACCCCTTCACCGATCCACTTGACGGTCCGCCAGTGAAAGAACGGGTTCGGTCCTTCCGGTGCGGCTTGATAGTCGCCCGTAATCTCGCCGATGTAGATCACCGGCTGGCTCTTAAGAGGCAAGACGACAAGATCGCCCAATTTCATATCGTGGGCGAATGGCCAAACCTGGCTAACCCAGTTCAGGATCGCCTTCGGTTTGGTGTCCGGATAGAGTTGCGTCATGACCGCTGACAGCTCGCTTCGTTGCTTCAGCTTGGATAGATTCACATCGAGGTCAGCCCAGGTCACATAGACCCTGTTTTCCTGGATGAACTTCTGTTCGTATTCGCCGTGCGAACCGGCACGGGTGAGCCAAATCGCCATTCCTCTCCCCTAATGGATGGCCTCTTAGACGCGGTGCGATCTCATACGGACCAACTGTTGGACAGCTCTTCCGCCTGCTTGAGCACGAGCTCCACGGCGTCCGGCTGCTGGTCGGGCGGGTATTTCCACTTCTGCAGACAACGCCGCACCAGAATGCGCAACTTCGCCCGCACGCTCTCGCGCACCTGCCAATCCACGGTAGTGCTGGCGCGCAGCTTCTCGGTGATCTCAACAGCGATCTTCTTCAGAATTTCGTCGCCAAGCTCGCGAACAGCGCTTTCGTTATTAGCCAACGCGTCATAGAAGGCGATCTCGTCGCGCCCCAATCCCAATGCCGCTTCACGTTCCAACGTGGTCTGGAACTCCTTGGCCATTTGGATCAATTCCTCGATGACCTGCGCTGTCTCGATGGCGCGGTTGTGATAGTTACGCAGCGTCTCAAGCAAGCGGTCACCGTACTTCTTCTCTTGCACCACGTTGTTGCGAGCACGGGCCTTGATTTCGTCACGTAGCAACTTTTCCAGCAGTTCTACTGCAAGGTTGCGGCTTTCCATCTGCCGCACATCTTCCAAGAATTCGTCCGACAGTAGGCCGATATTGGGCATGTCCAGCCCAGCCAACGCGAAAATGTCTGCCACACCGTCGGCAATGATGGCATTGTCGAGAATCTGCTTAAGCGCGCTGTTCTTCTCCGCGTCGCTGCGCTTCTTATCTACGGTGGTGAACTTGGCAATCGCCGCCTTGATGGCGGAGAAGAATGCAATCTCTTTGCGCAGCACCGCTGCTTCGTCCAGCGTGCCACAGAGCGAGAAGGCTTTGCTTACCGCCACCATGGTGTCAAGGAAGCGCTCTTTGCCGTCCTTCAAACCCAGAATGTGATTCGCGGCCGGAACCAGCAGTTTGATTGCATCCGTCTCGAAAGAGCTGTAGTCAAACCTGTGCATCATGCCGCGCACAATATCCATTTTCTCCATCAGCACTGCCAGTGCCTCTGCGGCATTGTGGGTCGGGTCGCCCTTGCCCTTGGCGTCGGTGTAGGTCTTGAGCGCAGCCTTCAGTTCATTGGCAATGCCGATGTAATCAACCACCAGGCCACCAGGCTTATTTTTAAACACCCGATTGACGCGGGCAATGGCCTGCATCAGGTTGTGGCCCTTCATGGGCTTGTCGATGTACATAGTGTGGCAGCACGGGGCGTCGAAACCGGTCAGCCACATGTCCCGCACGATCACCAATTTCAACGGGTCCTTCACGTCCTTGAAGCGCGCCTCCAGCCGCTTCTTCACCTGCTTGCTGTATAGATGCGGTTGAAGCAGAGTTTTGTCTGCCGCAGAACCCGTCATCACGATCTTGATCACACCCTTCTCGGGGTCTTCGCTGTACCACTCGGGCCGGAGCGCCACGATGGCGTTGTAGAGATGCGCGCAGATGTCGCGGCTCATGCACACGATCATTGCCTTACCATCAACGACCCCGATACGCGCCTCGAAGTGTTGGACTAGGTCGCGGGCCACCTGTTGCAGACGCGGTTCAGCCCCCACCAGTTTTTCCAGAGCGGCCCATTCGCTCTTGGTTTTTTCCCGCGCCGCGATGTCCTCTTCGTCTTCGACCACCTCATCCACTTGCTCGTTGAGGGCATCGATCTCGGCCTGGTTGACGTCGAGCTTGGCCAGCCGGCTCTCGTAGAAGATGGGTACCGTGGCGCCATCATCCACTGCATCCTGGATGTCGTAGATGCTGACGTAATCGCCGAACACCGTGCGGGTGTCCTTGTCCTCCAGCGCAATCGGCGTACCGGTGAATCCAATGAAGGTGGCGTTCCTAAGCGCATCGCGCAAATGCTTAGCATAGCCAAACACGTACTTGCCGGTCTTGGTATCCAGCCGCCCGTTCATGCCGTACTGGCTGCGGTGGGCTTCGTCCGAAATCACGACGATATTCGAGCGGTCCGACAGCAGCGGGTGTCCGTCTTCATCCTCCAGCAACGCGAACTTCTGCACCGTGGTGAAAATGATCCCCCCGGCCTGGCGAGAGGCCAGCATGTCGCGCAGCTCGTCGCGGCTGCCGGCCTGCACCGGCATCGTCTTGAGTAAGTCGCTGGCGGCACAAAAGGTGGCGAACAGTTGACCGTCCAAATCGTTGCGGTCTGTCACCACAACCAGAGTGGGGTTCTTCATTTCAGGCTGTTGCAGCAGCTTGCCGGCGTAGCAGGCCATGGTGATGCTCTTGCCAGAACCTTGCGTGTGCCACACCACGCCCGCCTTGCGGGAACCGAGCTGCACATCTTTGCCATACGTAGCGCGCGGTTGCTGCACTTCCAGCAGCCCTTTTTCCGGCGAACTGGCTGCGATCACCGTGGCATGCACCGCCTCACGAACAGCGTGGAACTGGTGGTAGCCGGCAATCTTCTTAATGATGCCGTCGCCATCCTGCTCAAACAACACAAAGTAACGCACATAGTCCAGAAACAGCTTGGGCATGAAGAAGCCGCGCACCACTGTTTCCAGCTCCATCTGCAAGCGCGGGCGGTCGTCTTCGTTGGCGATGGTACGCCATGGGAGCATGCGCTCAGCGTTCGCCGTCAACGAGCCCACGCGCGCCGTCCAACCATCGCTCACTACCAAAGCGGCATTGCAGTTAAAGAGGTCTGCGATCTCGTCTTTGTAGGTTTGCAGCTGATTGAAGGCATCCCACACGTCCGTCTGTTCGTTGGCGGGGTTTTTCAGCTCGATCACCGCCAGGGGCAGGCCGTTAATGAAGGCAACGATGTCTGGCCGGCGTGGTTGCTTCGTGCCAGTGATTGTCAACTGGTTCACCACCAGGAAGTCGTTGTTGCTGGGGTCGGCAAAGTCAATGAGGTGGACCAAGTCGGTCTTCTTCTGCTCGCCGGCACTGAACTCCACCTGCACGCCAGCCAGCAGCAGACGGTGCACGCTACGGTTACGCACCACCATCTGCGGCTCGCTCACAGTGAGCAGTGTGTGAGCAGCCTGCTCCAGTGCAGCCGGCGGAATTTGGGGGTTGATGCGCGCCATCGCTGCCAGGAGCCGCTCGCGCAGAATGACCTGGCGGTAGTCGGTACGCTCAGGTGATGAGCTATCCGGCGCAATGTGCGGACCTGCCAGGTGATGCCAGCCGACCTCCTGAAACCAGCCTAGGGACAGTTCTTCGAGTTGTTGTTCGTTCATAGTGACGAAATCCCTTGTACCCAGCGCATCCCCGCCCTGGGTCGGATCGAGGAACCCATTGCAAGCAATTGTTGCCGACGCCGCCGCCCCCCGTGTACACGTTGGTCCAAATTTGCGCTTCACTGCTGCGGCCATAGGGCACGGCGGTGGTATGCCACGCCCCCCTAGTTGACGAGTGTAGCGGAACGGTAATCTACCAACAGTCCGCGCATGCCTGCAGCCCCAGCAAATGAGAGACAGGGTTTAAGCGGCTTCAGTGACCTCACCTCCGCCACGTGTGGGCTTCGCCATCTCTACCACCCGCTCAGCCACCTCGTCCCGAAGCGAGGCAGGGTAACCAAGCTTGCGCAGAATCACTCGTGCAGCATTGCGCAGGCGTGCCTGCGCCGCGTCCCGGCTTTCCCAGTCCACCACCTGATTCCTTTCCAGCGATTGGGCCAGTTCCTGCGCAATCAAAGCGATACGACCCGGTTCTACTTGAGCGGCTTCAGCATTAGCACGAAGGATAGCCTCGATGATATTTGACGTACCCACTGCCGCGGAAGGAGCGCCGACCACTCCGGTCACAGGCTCAATGGGTAATACTGTCACAGTATCTGTTGTCGGCTTCGCCAATCGCTGTAGCTCTGCCTCTAATTCCGCTTCAGCGGTTAGTATGTTGCAGTATTCGGAGGCTCCGAGGAGGTCAGGAAACAGGCTGGCATGGTGCACATTCATACGCCGCAAATGGCGCAGACAAGCCTCTCGATCAGGCCCAGTGTTGCGAATGTAGATCTTGCAGATGTAGCGCGCCAATATGTCCGGCTGCTCATCTTCCGAAGCATTCTTCAGATCTTCGTCATCGAAACCGTCTTCATTGGTCAGTGCATCTGTAAGCTTATTCTCGATAGTGTTGCCGTATGGCGAAAATGTAAAAAGACCAGCTTGGCTCACCAGTCTTCCGTGCTCATCCTTGCGGGGCTCCCACAGGCGAATACCAGTCTCCTCTTGATGCTCTGTGATATACGTCTTGTTGAGCACATATAAGGCACGATATGGGTTTTCAGCTTCGTCTTCACTATCTTCCTTTTGAAATGCAAAGAACAATGCTACGTAGGGCGAGTAAGTCCAGTCTAGCAGCGGAGTCATTAGACCATAGTGCTGGCCAACGGCCCACAGCTCATCCGCCTCCTCTACATCAACGAGTGATGTATCCTTGAGACGTCCTCGAACCGCGCGCCGGAACCGTTCAAGTTGAGCAAGAGCTAGCTCCTCAGACACAATGCCCTTAGTGCTCGAAATCCGGCCGAGTGTTGGCATCAGGCTCCAATCGTGTCGGCGATGCCCACGAAACACTAGCTGCACTCCGAGGCGATTATAGAAATCGCTTTCCAACAAATCAGTGAACTCGCGCCACGATTCCAGCCTAGTAACCGGGATGCGTCCACTAATCCCATCAGCCATGATCTCGAAGCGCTTGACCGAGTCCCCAGCGCTCCAGCGAGGAATCCTTTCGAAGTAATCACTGGATTGCGGCGCAAAGGTTTCACCTGCCAATACTTCCTCGCTCATGCTTCAACTCCCGTCATTCCGTCAGTGAGAGATAGTTCGCTGGAAAGAAGTTTGGGGAGCAAAGCATCGCGAAGGGCGGTCAACTCAGCTGATTCCCTCTCGCTGGCCACCATCCGAGAAATAAGTGGTTTGACGCGTCGTGAAAACTCAAGAACCAATTCAGGCATTGGCTGCAAAAGAGGCAAAGGTCGAAATGCTTTTTTACTGATTTCGAGAAATGTTGATCCATTGGCATTCCCCTTGATGGCGTCCATGCTCTCTTTGCACCAGAATAGGAGATACAGAGGTGGTATCTCTCCCCCTGGCAGCATAGCGATATACCCCTGATTGATCGCGACCGGCATTTGCGTCAATGCAAGATAGCCGATCGGAGCGCGGGACGACATGATTAGCGTGCCCTCAGGAAGTAGGCCGGAACTTATCTTCTCGAGCCCCTTTTTTGAGAGCTTCCGCTCCGTTTTTAGAAGAATCGGGGAGCGAAGGCCGGAGAGGTCTTTTGGCGTTGTCCACGCAAACTCCGGGGGTTCCCAATAGTTGGGATTCTTCGTGTCCGGTGTTGCACCGCCGACTGTTTCAACCAGATCGTCGATTTTCTTAACCTTCCACCCTTTTGGAACTTTCCCCAACTCCGACTCGTCCATCTCATCGGGAAACAGCATAGCCGTGGCGGCGAGTTGATCGAACTGTCTGCGTGACAACGCGTCTAGCGTAGCATCGGGCTTGCCGCTGATAGCACTCATGGCGACGCGCAGCGGGTCGCGGCCTCCTTCCTTAGCAGCGACCTTGGCTTTGACAGGCTCGAAATCGACAAACCACGATTTGAATATGGCTTGCGCCATCGCTTCAAGCGTTTGATTGATGCGGCGGTTGAGGTCGATCTTGGCATCTAGCGATCCGAGTACGGCCGCAATATCTGGCTCCGCATCGCCGTGCCTAGGAATGTCGATCTTCTCAAGCACGGGGATACGAATATTGCTAACCGTTGAGCCAGTGCCCTCGTTCCATCGAATCTGGTTCTGTACGAAGGGGGACTGGAGGGCATAGAGCAAGTAGTCAGGATCAACGTCGGGCTTTGGTCGCAGCAACACTTGCCGCTGACCTAGACAGCATGTCAAACCCTCCGGAATCTTGCAGACTTCGCCCATAGGCGCCTCGCGGGTAATCACGATGTCCCCGGCGCGCGGAGCCATGCGCCGAATGCGCTGCTTGAAATGCTCTTCGTCAGTAAAGCTGGGATCAGATAGGTCGAGCTTGCCGTCTTTGATGTTCTGATTTCGAAGAACAAGAAATCCCGATTCTGTCCAAACGGGTGTTGAGTGTGGGCAATCGACCACAGCCTCGCACAAGGAGGCAAGAGGCTCAGTCTTCAAGGGCATAGCCAAACCCCGCCAAGTTCTTCTTGATATCTCCCTCCAATTTGGCGCTTTCGGCAAACTGCTCAGCCAGTTGTGCTGTCAACCGCGCCATCTTGTCGGCGAAAGGCTCTTCATCTTCGTCCTGTTCGGCTGAGCCCACATACCGGCCCGGCGTCAGTACGTGTTCGTGCTTGCGGACAATGTCCAGCTCGGCTGAATAACTGAAGCCGGGCACGTTCTCGTAACCCTCACCGTGCTGCCAGGCGTGGAAGGTGTTAGCGATCTTCTGGATGTCTTCAACTGTGAAGTCACGCAATACGCGGTCCTTCATATAACCCAGTTGGCGGGCGTCGATGAAAAGGAACTCACCGCGACGATCGCGCTTCCTCTTGTCCAGGTTGAAGCCGTTGACCTTATCTTTGGTAAGGAACCAGATGCAGGCTGGGATCTGCGTGTTGGTAAACAGTTGGCCGGGGAGCGCCACCATGCATTCCACGTAATCGCGCTCGATCAGCGCCTTGCGGATCTCGTCTTCATTGTTGGTGTTGCTGCTCATCGAGCCATTTGCCAAGAGCAGAGCCATGCTGCCAGTAGGAGCCAAGTGGTAGAGCATGTGCTGCAGCCACGCGAAGTTGGCGTTACCTTGTGGCGGTGTGCCGACAATCCAGCGCGGGTCGCTAACTAGCTTATCGTTCCACCACTCCTTCATGTTGAAGGGCGGGTTCGCCATCACATAGTCGGCACGCAGATCCGGGTGTAGGTCGTTGAGCATCGTGTCGGCCGGTTGCCCGCCAAAGTTGAAGTCGATGCCGCGAATGGCCATATTCATGGCCGCCAGACGCCAGGTGGTCGGGTTGCTTTCCTGACCGTAAACGCTGATCTGACCACTCCTGCCGTTGGCGGCTTTGCCGCCATGCTGTTCGATGAACTCTTCGCTCTGCACGAAGAAGCCGCCGGAGCCCATGGCCGGATCATATACCCGGCCCTTAAAGGGCTGCAGCATTTCCACGATCAGCGTGACGATGCTCTTGGGCGTGTAGTACTGTCCACCCTTCTTGCCTTCAGCAAGAGCGAACTGGCCGAGGAAGTATTCGTAAACGTGGCCGAGGATGTCTTTGCTCTTGAGGTTAAGCGGCTGGCCCTTGTAATACTTGGCGTGAAATTCAGTGTCTGAAAAGTGTGCAATCAGGTCAGCCAGCTTCTGCGAGTCGATCTGCGTGCGGGCAAAGTCCCTGTTCAGCACGTTTTTTAGCTTCTTTTCGTTTTCGCGTTCGATGGCCTCCATCGCGTTGTCAATGAGCCACCCGACAGAACGCATCTTCTCGGGCACCCATTCCAGTTCACCCGTGTGTTTGTTGCGCTGCTGGACTTGCCACGGTAAGTCCGAGCCTGGAGGTAGTTGGGCAGAATCGCGCAGGGTTTGCCATCGGGCTTCCTGCGGCACCCAGAACACGTTTTTCTCCAAGTAGTAGTCGCGCCGCTCAAGTTCGGTGGCGATGTGGCCTTCGTAGTCGCCGGCGTAATCTCCCGGTGCCATGTAATAATCATGATCCGGATCGCGGAACTGGGCACTCAACTCTTTTTGCCGCTCATCGAAGGCATCAGAGACATACTTTAAGAAGATCAGCCCGAGAACCACGTGCTTGTAGACAGCGGCATCAAGGTTGGAGCGCAGCTTGTCAGCAGCAGTCCAAAGCTTCTTTTCTAGGTCGTTGAAGAATTGTTGTTCGATTGGGTTCATGACTGAGGCTTTCATGAGAGACAAGCTGGCAATACGCGGAATGCCAGCGGCGCTCTGCATAGGTGACAGGAAGTGCTAAATTTTGTTGACTGGCTAGTAGAGACCGAGCCTATCGCTTGGCTATAAACGCTATAGATAATTCTATTTATTCGCCAAAACCCACTGAAACAGAGTCAATTCTTTCAACTAATGTCCTCCCGAAGGAAGGGTTGCCCTTAGGGAACTGGACGATAGACATGAACTGATTGTTTTCCACGGCCTTCTTTACAAGTTCCCCCTCTTCAACGACAAGTTCAGAGATTGTCTGCCTTGGCGTACCGGGATCACATATCTCAAAAACTTGACTGGTAATTCCTAATAGCTCACGGGCTTTGTCGTCATAGTCATGAAGGCATCCAAAATGTTGGAAGAACATGAAGTCTTCCAACGAACCGAACGCCCCTTCAATCCACCGAGCTCCGTCCGCCGGTACCTTCTTGCCATTCCAGCCGAGAATGCCGATATAAATCTTTACTTGGCCTTCATCAGTGAAAACCAATTGAAACCTTGGAAGATAGCCAACTTCGCTTTTGCGAAACATAGCTACAAGTGAAAGAAGGATATTAGTAGGATTATAAATACTTGCCGAAACTGTACTGATAGCAGCGACCTCAGCTTCGCGCAACAACAATTGAAAAATCTCTCGCCACTGGCGATTTCCAACAAGCACCACGTCGACATCCCTGCCGAATGCTCCCCAGCTAGGCGCATATTTTGGGGAAACAGTTCGATCGAGATAGTATGCAGCTCCACCCTCAGCCTTTGTGGCCTCTGCGAGCAGCTGATCATCACTTAGGAGTAGGGAGTTTTCCGCATATCTGCCATTGCGATGAACAGCAGCCACCTTCCAACCGTCCTGAATAATCTTCTGAAGCTTCTCAGGATATCCGACTCCGCTCTCTTCACCGAGTGGGCCCAATTTGCTCCGGAAGAAGCAGAGGAAGTTCTCGTCAGGATCATCGAGCTCATCATCCCACCCCATCTCTTTAAATGCATCCGGCACTTCGTGAGGAGATACCAACGGAGATGAAAAAATCAAGTATAGCCCGAAAGGATATATTACTTGCGATTTTTGCCCTTCATAGGAGACATGAAATACCGAGAAATCATTTAGCCCAGCTGCGGCGGCGGCACTTATGACAAGAGGCAAAGATTGATCTCTCGCCATCTTATTTGCGAAAAGTATAATGTCTTGACAGCGACTAATATTCAACGGTGTTTCAAGAGCAATCACCGAAAATGTTCGCGATGAACGCACGATTCCATCGCCAGTTGTTTCAATCACCCGCCCTTCTGTTGGAACTTCACATACTCTTTGATATTCACTAAATGGAACAGCAAGCTCCCTCCAGTCGGTTGACACCAGCAGGGCCCGTATCCGGTCCGCAGAGATGCCTTGGGTGCTTTTAAGCAGAGCCACATATTTTGTAAGTTCGTGCAAGGCCGAGCGCGCAGCTTGATCACTGCGCTTTATCTCAATTACAACCAGATGACCATGCACATCTCGAGCTAGAATGTCGATGAACCCACCAGCTCCGAACTCATTCTTGAGAGGAAATTCCTTTTTTATGAGCTGCAACCCCGAATCCAAAATCGACAGATTGTCAGCCAAATAATCTCGTATTTTCGCCTCAAGATTGTTCATGTCGCTACCGAAATCGGTTTTTTGCAAAAGAAAGGCCAACCATTCCCATGGTCGGCCTCATTGAATTCCAAGCGGAATTTAGTCTATTTAAACATCAATATTCCGCGCAACAAGGGCGTTGGACTCAATAAAGTTCCGCCGCGGCTCCACCTCATCCCCCATAAGGGTGGTAAAGATCTGATCCGCCGCAATAGCATCCTCAATCTGCACCTTCAGCAGTCGCCGCTGCGTAACGTCCAGGGTGGTCTCAAACAGCTGCTCAGGATTCATCTCCCCCAGCCCCTTATACCGCTGACGAGAAACCCCACGCTCAGCCTCAGCCAGCAGCCATTGCATGGCCCCGTGGAAGTCGTTGACAGTCTGATCACGCAGCTTTTCGCCTTCGCCACGCTGCACCTTGGTGCCTTCCGGAGTCAGCCCCTGGAAAGTCTTAGCAGCATTGGAGAGGGCAGCGTAATCAGCACCATGAACAAAATCCGCATCCAGATGCGACAGCCTCACGTTGCCATGATGCCGACGCGCAATCATCAACCGATGCTTGTCAGTCTTCTCATCAAACTGCGCATACACATCAGCCGTACCGTCATCATTAACAGCCGCCCCAATCAACGTCTTGGCATGCATC
This sequence comes from Cupriavidus taiwanensis, assembly GCF_900249755.1. NCBI lineage: Bacteria > Pseudomonadati > Pseudomonadota > Betaproteobacteria > Burkholderiales > Burkholderiaceae > Cupriavidus > Cupriavidus taiwanensis. The sequence continues at coordinate 285,586 of NZ_LT976853.1, read as the reverse complement.
TCAGCCAACTTAGCCTTCAGCGCCACAGCAGACGCCTCAGCAGCAGCCGCGCTGTCCAGATCCAGCGCCACCCCATCAGCAATCGCACGCAGCGCATCGGTATCAACAACACGTGACAGGCGAGAAATCACCCCCTCAGTCAGCTGATACTGCCGCGCCAACTCAGTCAGCGCATCCCCATTGATCTCCGTACCATCCGGCCGCACCAGCACAGCCTTCTCCATCGCCAGCTTCAGCAGGTAGGCATTGAGCTCGACATCGTCCTTGATATACCGCTCTTCCTTCCCATGCTTGATCTTGTACAGCGGCGGCTGCGCGATATACACATACCCGCGCTCGATAATGTCAGGCATCTGCCGATAGAAGAACGTCAGCAGCAGCGTGCGAATGTGCGATCCATCCACGTCCGCATCGGTCATGATGATGATGCGGTGGTAGCGCAGCTTGTCCAGGTTGTAGTCGTCCTTGCCGATGCCGGTGCCCAGCGCGGTGATCAGCGTCAGCACTTCCTGGCTGGACAGCATCTTGTCGAAGCGGGCGCGCTCTACGTTCAGGATCTTGCCCTTCAGCGGCAGGATGGCCTGGAACTTACGGTCGCGGCCCTGCTTGGCGGAGCCGCCTGCGGAGTCGCCCTCGACCAGGAAGAGTTCGGACTGGGCGGGGTCTTTTTCCTGGCAGTCGGCCAGCTTGCCGGGCAGGCCCATGCCGTCCATCACGCCCTTGCGGCGGGTCATTTCGCGGGCCTTGCGGGCGGCTTCGCGGGCGCGGGCGGCGTCGACGATCTTGCCGCAGATGGTCTTGGCGTCGACGGGGGTTTCCAGCAGGAAGTCGGTCAGGGCCTTGCTGACCAGTTCTTCCACGGGCAGGCGCACTTCGGACGAGACCAGCTTGTCCTTGGTCTGCGAGCTGAACTTGGGCTCGGGCACCTTCACGGAGAGCACGCAGGCCAGGCCTTCGCGCATGTCGTCGCCGGTGGTTTCCACCTTGGCTTTCTTGGCGACTTCGTTTTCTTCGATGTACTTGTTGATGACGCGGGTCATCGCGGCGCGCAGGCCGGTCAGGTGGGTGCCGCCATCGCGCTGCGGGATGTTGTTGGTGAAGCAGAGCACCTGCTCGTTGTAGCCGTCGTTCCACTGCATGGCCACTTCCACGCCGATGCCGTCTTTTTCGGTGTTGGCGTAGAAGATATTGGGGTGCAGCACGCTCTTGGCGCGGTTGATGTACTCGACAAAGCCCTTCACGCCGCCGGAGAAGGCAAAGTCTTCTTCCTTGCCGGTGCGCTGGTCGACCAGCTTGATATGCACGCCGTTGTTCAGGAACGAGAGTTCGCGGATACGCTTGGACAGGATCTCGTAGTGGAACTCGACGTTGGTGAAGATCTCTTCATCCGCCAGGAAGTGGACTTCGGTGCCGCGCTTGTCGGTGGCGCCGGTGATCTTCATCGGCGAGACTTCAACGGTCTGGCCGTCGGGGCCGGTCACGGTCTCGATGATGCGGTTCTGCACTTCGCCCTTGGCGAACTCGATCAGGTGGACCTGGCCGTCGCGGCGCACGGTCAGGCGCAGCCACTTGGACAGTGCGTTCACGCAGGACACGCCCACGCCGTGCAGGCCGCCGGACACCTTGTAGCTGTTCTGGTTGAACTTGCCGCCGGCGTGCAGCTCGGTCATGGCGATTTCGGCCGCGCTGCGCTTGGGTTCGTGCTTGTCGTCGAACTTGACCAGCGGCGGGATGCCGCGGCCGTTGTCGACGATGGAGATCGAGTTGTCGCTGTGGATGGTGACCTGGATCTCGGTGCAGTAGCCGGCCAGCGCTTCGTCGATGGAGTTGTCCAGCACCTCGAACACGAGGTGGTGCAGGCCGGTGCCGTCCGACGTATCGCCGATATACATGCCCGGGCGCTTGCGCACCGCCTCCAGGCCTTCCAGGATCTGGATCGAGGAGGCTCCGTAGGTGTTTTCCTGTTGCGGATTCTGCTGTTCGGTCATGTCTTTCCTACTTGCGGCGAATGCGGGATCGGGGCCGGGCGGGCATGGCTGGCATGCCGGCTGCGGGGCGCGATGGGTCCGCATGGCGGGTTACTAAAAACGGCAAAAGGGGCGGATCGTCGTAACGATCCTGCCCCCGCGGCGGGATGGTCATCCCCTGGACGTTCCGGCCGGGGCCGGCTGTCGTAGCGTGCCGTTTGCTGCTCCGGTTGCTGGCTGCGCTGGTTTTGGCACAGGTCCTATTACCGGATCATCAGATGCGCATCGGCATGACGACGTACTTGAAGTTGTCGTCGTCCGGCACGGTGATCAGCGCACTCGAATTCGAGTCGCCGAGGCTGACCTGCACCTGCTCGGTCTTGAGGTTGGCAAGCACGTCGAGCAGGTAGGTCACGTTGAAGCCGATATCGAGCGCGTCGCCCGAGTAATCGAGTTCCAGCTCTTCCTGCGCCTCTTCCTGGTCGGCGTTGGTGGAGCTGATCTTGAGCATGTGCGTGTCGAGGATGCAGCGCACGCCCTTGAATTTGTCGGTGGTCAGGATCGCGGTGCGTTGCAGCGCCTGCTGCAGCTGCACGCGGTCGATCGCGAAGGCGTTCTTGTAGCCCTTCGGGATCACGCGCTGGAAGTCGGGGAACTTGCCTTCGACCAGCTTGGAGATCAGCTCGATATTGGCGAAGGTGAACTTGACCTGGTTGGCGGCCAGCTGCACCTGCACCGGATCGTCGTTGTCTTCGAGCAGGCGCTGCAGTTCCAGGATGGTCTTGCGCGGGATGATGACTTCCTGGCGCGCGCCCACGCCGCTGGCTTCCTGTTCCAGTTCCACGCCGCAGTAGGCCAGGCGGTGGCCGTCGGTGGCGACTGCCATGACCTTCTTGCCTTCGACCACCAGCAGCATGCCGTTCAGGTAGTAGCGGATGTCTTGCTGCGCCATGGCGAAGTGGACCATCGCCAGCAGGTGCTTGAAGGTCTTCTGCGGCAGGCTGACGCTGGCGTTGAACTCGCTGGCTTCGGCGACGGTCGGGAATTCTTCGGCGGCCAGCGTCTGCAGGGCAAAGCGGCTCTTGCCGGATTGCACGGTCATGCGCTTGTCGTTGAGCGACAGGGCCACGTCGCCGTCGGGCATGGCACGCAGGATGTCCAGCAGCTTGCGCGCGGCCACGGTGGTGGCCACGCTGTCGCTGCCGACGCCGCATTCGGCATGCGTGGTGATCTGGATTTCGATGTCGGTCGACAGGAAGGATACGTTCGACCCGGACTTGCGAATCAGCAGGTTGGCCAGGATCGGGAGGGTGTGGCGGCGCTCCACGATGCCGCTCACGATTTGCAGCGGACGCAGCAGGTTGTCTCGCGAGGTTTTGACCAATTGCATTGAATTTATCCTTCGTCGTTTGTAGTCGGCGACCGCAGAACGCAAACAACTCCAAATTCACTTAGGAATCAAGGAGTTAATATGCCATTGTACCAAGGATAAGCCGCTGCGGTGAAGCGGGGCGGGACCGGCAGGCAGGCCAGCTGTGCCCAAAAAGCCACGCTGGCGCAAACCGTTCTTGCCATCCCGTCCCGACTCACCGCAAAGCCTTATCAGTGGCCACTTTCCGGACACTTGCCCCGGCGACGCTGACGTTAATTCCCCAGGCGCCACGGGATGTCCGTGGCGCGCACCCTACAGTATGCCAGCCCGGCGGGGCTGGCCCTTCAAAAACGGCTTCTACTCCGTCGTTCCCGCGGAGGCGGGAACCCAGCGTCTTTAGAAGTCCCCCGGCGGGGGACAAAAAGTCACTGGATCCCCGCCTTCGCGGGGATGACGGGCGTTGTTGCGCTCGCGCCTTCGCCGACGCCTCGTTCCAGCCGGCGCGCAGGCCCGGTACTTAGCCCTTGAGCGTCTGCTCCAGCACGTGCAGCTCATGGTTGAGCTGCGCATCCTTGCTGCGTTCGTCGGCGATCTTGCGCACGGCGTGCAGCACGGTGGTGTGGTCGCGGCCGCCGAAGAGTTCGCCGATCTCCGGCAGGCTCTTCTGCGTCAGCTCCTTGGCCAGGTACATCGCGATCTGGCGCGGCCGGGCAATATTGGCAGGCCGCTTTTTCGAATACATGTCAGCGACCTTGATGTTGTAGAAATCCGCGCAGGTCTTCTGGATGTTCTCGACCGAGATCTGGCGGTTCTGCACGGTCAGCAGATCCTTCAGCGCTTCGCGCGTCACCTCGATGGTGATGTCCTTGCCGTGGAAGTTGCTGAACGCCAGGATCTTGCGCAGCGCGCCTTCCAGCTCGCGCACGTTGGAGCGCAGGTGCTTGGCGACGAAGAAGGCGACTTCCTCCGGCACGTTGACGTTCTCGGCGGCGGCCTTCTTCATCAGGATGGCCACGCGCATTTCCAGCTCGGGCGGCTCGATCGCCACGGTCAGGCCGGAATCGAAGCGCGAGATCAGGCGGTCGTCGATGCCGGTGATTTCCTTGGGGTAGGTATCGCTGGTGATGATCACCTGCGCCCGGTTGGCGATCAGGGCCTCGAAGGCATAGAAGAACTCTTCCTGCGTGCGGTTCTTGCCGGAGAAGAACTGGATATCGTCGATCAGCAGCAGGTCCAGCGAGTGGTAGTAGCGCTTGAACTCGTCGAACGCCTTGCGCTGGTAGGCCTTGACCACGTCGGACACGTACTGCTCGGCGTGGATGTAGCGGATGCGCGCGCGCGGGTTCTCCATCAGCATGTGGTTGCCGATGGAGTGGATCAGGTGGGTCTTGCCCAGGCCGACGCCGCCATAGAGATACAGCGGGTTGTAGGACTTGCCGGGGTTGTTGGCGACCTGGATCGCGGCGGCGCGCGCCAGCTGGTTGGCCTTGCCGGTGACGAAGTTGTCGAAGGTCAGGATCGGGTTCAGGCGCGAGCGCTCGTGCACCGTGTCGCTGGGCTGGTGGCCGGGCATCGGCGTGGCGCCGTTGCCCATGCCGGCATGCGGGTGCTGGGACTGCTGCGGTGCGCGGTAGGAGCGGGCGCTGGCTTCGGCGGGGTCCATGTGGACCACGTCGATCTCGCCCAGGTCGGCGCCGTGCTGCGGATGATGCTGGCCGGGGTGCTGGCCCGGATGCTGGCCACCCATGCCCGGGCCCTGGCCGCGTGCGCCCGCGGGCACCGGCGCTGCCGACGGCATGCCGGCGGGGTTGCCGTATTGCGGCTGGCCCATGCCGTACGCGGCCGCGGTGGGATACTCGCCATAGCCGGGCTGGCCCGGCTGGCCGGGCATGGCAAACGGAGGCTGGCCGCCCATCGGATGGGCGCCAGGCTGGGCGCCGGGATAGCCGCCCATGCCCGTACCCGGGGCTGCGTGGCTGTCCATGCCGCCCGGGCCCATGCCGGGCTGCGCCGGCTGCATATAGGCGGCGGCACGACCGGACGCGGCGGGATCCAGCACGAACTGGACGCTGACCTGCGCTTCCCAGTACTCGCAGGCCAGTGCGGTGATGCGCCCGGAAAACTGGCTCTTGACCCAGTCAAGCTTGAAACGGTTGGGCGCGGCAATGCGCAGCGCGTGCGTGTCCTCATCGAACGCAACGGGCGCCAGCGGCTTGATCCACGTTTTGAACTGTTGCGGCGTCAGCTCGCGCTCGAGTTGCGCGGCTGCCGCCTGCCAGAAATCTTGCATTGTTTGTTGTTGAGTAATCGCACCCGGCGCCGCTGATCCAGCGGCCTGGGTACGCCACGGGCGGCGTATGCACCGCGAAATCCGGGCCGGCTCGACCGTGCATTGGGACTTTATCGGGAATCGATTCCCGCCAATGGCTACGGTGGAGGCCGCCGCGGCATGCCATGCAGCCGCCAGCGAACCTCTCCGGTTCGCCGCACTGGCGTGCGTAAAGTCATGCGCTGCCGCGGTGGGGGCCCGGGTTGCGCCTGCGCCACGCAGCCCGTGTTGTGTTTGGACCCGGATTGTACCCCCGCCCCGGAGTTATCCACAAAGGATAAGTCTGTGGACAACTTGTGCAAATGCAGTGGATTGATGTGCACAACCCGTGCTGCGGCGCGGCTTTGCGGGGGGCTGAAAGGGGCAAATTTTCAGGCAAAACAGAGACTTCGCCTGTGGATGGCTGCGGTAGAGGTGGGCTTCAGGGCACTCTGGGTTACCCACTGGCTGTTGTGGACAATGGCGCACCACGGGCTTCGTGGCGATGTGGCAATTGTGCCGTCGCACACAGACTTCCGCCTTGACAGCGCCGCGGAAAATCGTTTAAATGGCGGGTTCTGCGATGCGGCAGGGGATCACGTATGCGCATCGCCGGGTCTGGCCTGTCCGTGCCGTCCGCGCCCACAGGCTACCCCGCCTGCAGCGCGCGCCCTTCGGCCGGCAGCAAAGACAGAACCAGAATCGTCATGAACGTCGGTAGCGCCGCTGCAGTGTCTTGCCAGCGGCAGCCCCATGCGAACCATACGCGGCGGCCACGGCACCCCGGCACCGGCCGGAGTCGGGCGAGCCAAGATCAACCAGAGAGTGCAACATGAAACGTACCTACCAACCTTCCGTTACCCGCCGCAAGCGTACCCACGGTTTCCGCGTGCGCATGAAGACCCGCGGCGGCCGTGCCGTCATCAACGCTCGCCGCGCCAAGGGCCGCAAGCGCCTGGCCATCTGAGGCCCGGGCGACCGGCCTGACGGCGCGCCCGGCGCCGGCTGCAGCGTACCGCAGCCGTGCCGCGCAGCCGTCAACGCCCACCGCCCCGGCTTCAGGTCGGCCGGCAGCTTGCCGCAGGGCGCCGCTTTGCGCCAGCAGTCTTATTCGCCAGCGCTTGCCAGTGTCACCCAGCGTGTCAGCCCATGCCTTCCCCAAAGCCGCGAGGCTTACAAAGACGGATGAGTTTTCATCCGTTTTTGCTTTGCGGCCCCGGCGGCGCAGCACCCATTTCGTGCTCTATGTACGCGCCAATGACCGGCCGGAAGGCCGTCTTGGCGTGGTGGTGGGCAAGAAGTTCGCGCCGCGCGCCGCCGAGCGCAACCTGGTGAAGCGCATGGCGCGCGAGCTGTTCCGCCAGCGCCGCGAGCAGCTGGCGGGGCGCGACGTGCTGCTGCGCCTGCAGGCGAAGTTTCCGCGCGCGGAATTTGCCACGCGCGCGGCGGTCCGAAGGGCATGCGCGGCGGAAATCGCCGCCCTGCTCGAGGTAGCGGCCAGGCCACTGCCGCCGCCCGCGCCGCCTGGCTCGCCCGCGGCGCCGCCCACCGCGGCACCACCGGCAAGCCCCTCGCCAAGCCAGCCACCAGGCCAGCCAGCCTGACCGCCCCGCCATGAAGCCAATCCTGCTAGCCCTGCTGCGCATCTACAAGATCGCCCTCAGCCCGTATCTGGGCTCGCAGTGCCGCTTCCTGCCGACCTGTTCCGACTACGCCCGCGACGCCATCGTCCATCATGGCGCCGCGCGCGGCAGCTGGATGGCCGCCTGCCGGCTGTGCCGCTGCCATCCTTTCGCCCAAGGCGGGTATGATCCCGTGCCGGGCACGGAAGCTGACGACACTGCCAGGCCGGACACTGGACCGCACGGATCACCCACGCCGTCGGACCGTTCCGTCCATGCCGCCGCGGGCCATGCGCCCGTGGCGATCCGTCTGCCCAGACCCTGATTTTTCCGACCACAGCCAGACATGGATATCAAACGCACCATCCTCTGGGTCATCTTCTCGATGTCCCTCGTGCTGCTCTACGACAACTGGCAGCGCGCCAACGGCCATGCGTCGATGTTCTTCCCGAGCACGACGCAACAGGCCGCTTCGGCGCCCGCCGCCAGCGGCGCGGCCGCCCAGGGCGACGTGCCCAAGGCCAACGTCCAGCCGGGCGCTGCCGCGCCGGCCGCAGGCGCCGCGCCGCAGGCCGCGGCCCAGCCCAGCGGCGAGAAGATCGTGGTGACCACCGACACGGTGCGCGCCGAGATCGACACCGCCGGCGGCATCGTGTCGCGCCTGGAGCTGCTCAAGGAGCAAGAGAAGGACGGCAAGCCGGTGGTGCTGTTCGAGCGCGACAACGTGCGCACCTACATGGCCCGCTCGGGCCTGATCGGCGGCGACCTGCCCAACCACACCACGGTGTTCACCGCCGCGCCGGGCCCGCGCACGCTGGATGGCGCCGAGCAGCTGCAGGTGGTGCTGAGCGCCGAAAAGAGCGGCGTGAAGCTGGTCAAGACCTACACCTTCCGCAAGGGCAGCTACGTGGTCGACAGCAAGTTCGACGTGACCAACGCGGGCACCGCGCCGGTCTCGCCGACGCTGTACCTGGAACTGGCGCGCGACGGCAGCAAGGTCGAGCAATCGCAGTTCTACAGCACCTTCACCGGTCCGGCCGTCTATACCGACGCCGACAAGTACCACAAGATCGATTTCGAAGACATTGCCAAGGGCAAGGCCACCGTGCCGGCCGCCGCCAACAACGGCTGGGTGGCGATGGTGCAGCACTACTTTGCCTCGGCCTGGATTCCGCAGACCGGCAAGGAGCGCAGCTTCTACGTGCAGCAGATCGATCCGCACCTGTACCGCGTGGGCATCCAGCAGCCGCTGGGCGAAGTAGCCCCGGGCGCGACGGTGAGCACCGATGCGCGCCTGTTCGCCGGCCCGCAGGAAGAGCACATGCTCGAGAAGGTCGCCCCGGGCCTGGAGCTGGTGAAGGACTATGGCTGGCTGACCATCCTGGCCAAGCCGCTGTTCTGGCTGCTGGAGAAGCTGCATGGGTTCCTCGGCAACTGGGGCTGGTCGATCATCGCGCTGACCGTGCTGATCAAGCTGGTGTTCTTCCCGCTGTCGGCGGCGAGCTACAAGTCCATGGGCAAGATGAAGGACCTGCAGCCGCGCATGACGTCGATCCGCGAGCGCTACAAGAGCGACCCGCAGAAGATGAACCAGGAGATGATGGCGCTGTACCGCACCGAGAAGGTCAACCCGCTGGGCGGCTGCCTGCCCATCGTGATCCAGATCCCGGTGTTCATCGCGCTGTACTGGGTGCTGCTGTCGTCGGTGGAAATGCGCGGCGCGCCGTGGCTGGGCTGGATCCATGACCTGTCGGTGCCGGATCCGTTCTACATCCTGCCGATCGTGATGGCCGTGTCGATGTTCGTGCAGACCAAGCTGAACCCGACCCCGCCGGACCCGGTGCAGGCCAAGGTGATGACGATCATGCCGCTGGTGTTCTCGGTGATGTTCTTCTTCTTCCCGGCCGGCCTGGTGCTGTACTGGGTGGTGAACAACATCCTGTCGATCGCGCAGCAATGGCAGATCAACCGGATGCTGGGCAAGGGCAAGACGGCGGTGGTGGCCAAGAGCTGATCGCCGGATTGCCTGATTTCGGCAAATCGATGCGGTAACCATGAAGCCCGGCAGTGATGCCGGGCTTTTTGTTTGTGGTTTCGCATGCTGGCGGTTTGCTCCCCTCTCCCGCCTGCGGGAGAGGGGCCGGGGGTGAGGGCAGGCGCTGGCATACCGACGCGCTTCACTTCGTGGAATCTCCATCTCTCCCGCAAGCGGGCGAGGGGAGCCTTGTTCAAGCGGCGTTGGCTACGGCAAGCGTATTGCCGCAGGCGTATCCTACTGGCCTGCCTCAACACCAGGAGCCCCCATGAGCTGGTCCGCCCACCAATACGTCGCCTTCGAAGACGAACGCACCCGCCCGGTCCGCGACCTGGTGGCGGCCATTCCCAACGAGATCGCGCGCAGCGCGGTGGATATCGGCTGCGGCCCCGGCAACTCCACCGCGGTGCTGCTGGCGCGCTATGCGGGTGCATCGGTGACCGGGCTGGACAGCTCGCAGGACATGATCGACGCCGCGCGCAAGCGCCTGCCCGACGTGCAGTTTCGCGTGGCCGATATCGGCGCCTGGGACGATGCCGGGCCGTTCGACGTGATCCTCGCCAACGCCGTGCTGCAATGGCTGCCGGACCACGCCAGCCTGTTCCCAAAGCTGGTATCGAAGCTGTCAGCAGGCGGCACGCTCGCCGTGCAGATGCCGGACAACCTGGAAGAACCAGCGCACCAGCTGATGCGCCGGGTCGCGGCCGAAGGCCCGTGGGCCGACAAGCTGGCGGCGGCCAGCAAGGCCCGCGCCGAGCGCGCGCCGGCGCGCTGGTACTACGAGTTGCTGCGCCCGCTGTGCCAGCGCGTGGACGTATGGCTGACCACTTACCACCATCCGCTGGCCGGCGGCCCGGCCGCGGTGGTGGAGTGGTTCAAGGGCAGCGGGCTGCGCCCGTTCCTGCAGCCGCTGGACGAGGCCGAGCGGGCCGCCTACCTGGCGCGCTACCAGACCGAGATCGCCAACGCGTACCCGGCGCTGCCGGACGGTTCGGTGCTGCTGCCGTTCCCGCGGCTGTTTATCGTGGCGACGCGCTGAAGCCGGATGACGCGGGCTGGTGGCGAGATTCCCGCGAAAGGCGGGCGCTGGGGCCCGGCACATCTGCACATCCGCGCATTGCAGCGTGAAGGGCCGGCCCGGTCCACCGCCGAAGCGGCCTGAACGCCGCATGCCGCCCCCGCGCGTGCTGTCGCCTACACTGAAGGCATCCGCGTCCCGCGTGCGCGCCTGACCGCATGCAGACCGCCCATGAACGCCGACGCCAAGTCCCCCAAACTGCGCCGCAAGACGCGGCCCGCCGTTGCCTTTGCCGCGCTGGCGCAAGCCAGCCTGGCGCGCATCGACGCGTGCCTGGACTCGCTGCAGCACCGCGACGACCCGGAAGACCTGCACCAGCTGCGCATCGCGCTGCGCCAGGCGCGCGCGGTGGTGTGGGCGCTGGGCCCGGCCTTGCCGCGGCAGGAGCGCGAGCGCTGGAAGCGCGACCTGCGCACGCTGGCGCGCGCCACCAGTGCAGTGCGCGACTGGGACGTGTTCCTGGCCGAGACCATCGGCCCGGCGCGCGAACAGGAGCCGCACGACACGGTACTGGCCGCCGTCGCCGACACCGCCGGGCAGCGCCGCGACGCCGCGCGCGAAGCGATGCTGGCGGCACTGGCCACTTACCGCGACTGGCCGCTGCCCGCGCTGCATCGCGACCTGGCGCACCTGGCGCAGCTTGCCGCCCGCGCCCGCGGCGACGATGCCCGCCTGGCGCCGTTCGCGCGCCGGCGCGTGCGCCGCGGCCGCAAGCAGCTGCGCGTGCTGGCGAAGCGCGCGCGCCAGGGCGATCCCGCCGCCGTGCACGCGCACCGCATCGCCGGCAAGCGGCTGCGTTACGTGATCGAGGCCTTGGCGCCGGTGCTGCCGGCGCGCTATACCAGACGCCTGCATCGCAAGCTGGTCAAGCGGCAGGCCAGGCTGGGCCGACTGGTCGACGGCATCGTCGCGCGCCGCCTGATGGCCGACTGCCTGAGCGCGCAGGCGATGCCGGACGATGCGCCGCGGCTGCCCGGCGCCAGCTGACCCGCCCGCCAGCCATGGCGGCCCGCTTACCGCGTACCCCGGCGCGCCCGCGCGCGTGCCACGCCAACCGCACCCGATCTGCGACAATACCGCCATGACTGCTCCCCAGCTTCCCATTGCCGCCATCGCCACCGCGCCCGGACGCGGCGGCATCGGCGTGGTGCGTGTGTCCGGCCCCGATGTCGGCCCCGTGATGCGCGCCGTCTGCGGCCAGGCACTGAAGCCGCGCCACGCCACCTACCTGCCGTTTCTCGACGGCAACGGCAAGGTCATCGACCACGGCCTGGCGCTGTATTTCCCGGCGCCCAACTCCTATACCGGCGAGGAAGTGCTGGAGCTGCAGGGCCACGGCGGCCCGGTGGTGATGCAGATGCTGCTGACGCGCTGCCTGCAGGCCGGCGACGGCATCGGCCTGCGCCTGGCCGAGCCCGGCGAGTTCACCCGCCGCGCCTTCCTCAACGACAAGCTCGACCTGGCCCAGGCCGAGGCCGTGGCCGACCTGATCGAAGCCAGCACCGAGGCCGCGGCACGCTCCGCCGCGCGCTCGATGGAGGGCGAGTTCTCCAACGCCATCCGCCGGCTGGTCGACAAGCTCATCCACCTGCGCATGCTGGTGGAGGCCACGCTGGACTTCCCCGAGGAAGAGATCGATTTCCTGGAACAATCCGACGCGCGCGGCCAGCTTGCCGCGATCCGCACCGAACTGGCCGCGGTGCTGGCGCAGGCGCGCCAGGGCGCGCTGCTGCGCGAGGGGCTGTCGGTGGTGCTGGCGGGCCAGCCCAACGTGGGCAAGTCGTCGCTGCTGAACGCGCTGGCCGGCGCGGAACTGGCCATCGTCACGCCGATCCCCGGCACCACCCGCGACCGCGTGCGCGAGACCATCCAGATCGGCGGCATCCCGCTGCATATCATCGACACCGCCGGCCTGCGCGAGCACGCCGCCGACGAAGTCGAGCGCATCGGCATCGAACGCACCTGGGAGGCCATCCGCCGCGCCGATATCGTGCTGCACCTGGTCGACGCCACCGACTACCTGCTGCACGGCCTGTCCGAGATCGACGACGCCATCGACGACAAGCTCAGCGGCCAGCTGCCGCCGGGTTCGCCGATCGTTCGCATCGTCAACAAGATCGACAAGGCGCCCGCGGTGGGCGAGGTCATGTTCGGCGGCAACCGCCCGCACGTGGTCGCCGCCAACGGCCCCAACCCGACCGAGATCTGGATCTCGGCCCGCACCGGCGCCGGCATCGAACTGCTGCGCCGCGAGCTGCTGCGGCTGGTGGGCTGGCAGCCCGGCAACGAAGGCACCTTCCTCGCGCGCGAACGCCACCTGACCGCGCTGCGGCAGGCGCAATCCCACCTGGACGTGGCCACCGAGCAAAGCGAGCGCCAGGCGCAGGCGCTGGACCTGTTCGCCGAAGAACTGCGGCTGGCGCAGGAGCACCTGAACAGCATTACCGGCGAGTTCACCAGCGATGATTTGCTGGGGACGATTTTTACGCGGTTTTGTATTGGGAAGTAAATGCGGAGAGCGCGTCGGTGAGCCAGGAAGGACAGCTGCTTGACAACAAGTCACTGCGCGCCGTATCGGGCAAGGCGACTGACTGGCAAAACCTCGCCAAGGATTGCGTTGCATTTGCCAACGCCACCGGCGGACACCTGCACATCGGCATCGAGGACAACCACAGCGAACCGCCAGCCGGGCAGCGCATTGCACCTGAGCTGCCTGACCTGCTGCGGCGTAAGCTCTCGGAGTTGACCGTCAATGTCTCTGTCCTCCCTGCGGTAGTGACCGCACAAAATGGCGGGCAGTACATTGACCTGGCGATTCCGCGCTCCGCCTCGATCGCCTCGACCACAGACGGCCGCTATTACCTTCGCATCGCGGATCAATGCAGGCCGCTGGTCGGTGAAGAGGTAGTGCGGCTGGCGTCCGAGCGCGCAGCACTACCGTGGGAAACCCTGACCACACTGCAGATACCGCGCGCTGAGGTGGACCCGGTACTGTGTGAGCGCTTGATCGCTGCCTTGCGCGCCTCCGATCGCGTCAAGCCGTCAATCAAGGAGAAAACCGCCGACGAAACGCTGGATCATTACCAGCTTGCCCGCGGCCCGTATCTGACCCATCTCGGCATCCTCTGCTTAGGTCGCCAGCACCACCGCGCACAACTCGGCTCGGCACCGGTCATACAGTTCATCAAGTTCGACGCGCACGAGAAAAAGGTCAACAAGCTGGTGTGGGACGATCACACGCAGAGTCCTATGGCGCTGATCGACAGCGTCTGGTCAGAAGTTCCGGATTTCCGCGAACACTACGAATTGCCAGACGGCCTGTATCGGCAACAGCTTCCTGCCTTCGACGAGGTGGTGATTCGCGAATTGCTGGTCAATGCTCTGGTTCATCGCCCCTATACCCAGCGAGGCGACATCTTCCTGAACTTGCATCCGGAACGGCTTGAGATTGTTAATCCAGGCCCCTTGCCACTCGGTGTCACGCCTCAGAACGTCTTGCACACCACGGTTCGCCGCAATGAGCATCTTGCACGCTTGTTCCACGATCTCAAATTGATGGAGCGGGAAGGCAGTGGCTTCGACAAGATCTACGAGATCCTGCTTTCGCAAGGCCGGCCCCTGCCAGAAGTGCTGGAGTCCTTTGATCGGGTACAGGTCACCGTGCACCGCCGCATACTCAAGCCTGAGGTGGTCGACTTCCTCGCCAAGGCTGACCAGGCATACCAGCTCACGCAACGTGAACGCATCACGTTGGGCCTGCTCGCCCAGCATGACGCACTGACGGCGCGAGAGCTTGCTTCGACACTGGAGTTGCCCGGAACGGAAGCGCTACATCCCTGGATTTCGCGGCTTATCAACTGCGGCATTGTCCATCGGGCAGGACGCACCCAGGCCACGCGCTACTTTGTCGCACCGGAACTGCTTCGGAGCCTGCAGTTCCCTGTCGGTACTACCCTGAAACGGATCGAGCCACACCGCCTTGCCGCACTCATCCAGGAGGACTTGCGCAGGTACCCGCTGTCCTCCATCGGCGATATCCATCATCGGATCGGCGGGGAAATCCATATCAGGCAGGTCAAGCGTGTGCTGGACGGGCTGATTGCCCAAGGGGAGGTCAGCTTTGCTGGCGAGCGTAGATGGCGCCGGTACCGCGTCGGACCGTAAGGCAGTTCTATCGACCAAACCTGCCCATATCTGGTGGGGAAATCACTCGCGAAGCGCATATAGCCCAAAAACCCTATATGAATCAATACCCTATATCGACCAAGCCAGGTCTGGATGGTTAATAGCACGCTAATAGCAGGTTGATACCAAGGCATAGCAAGTCCCAGAAAAATGCGCCTGACCCTCATCACCTTCGGCACCCAGGGCGACTGCCGCCCCATCGTCGCCCTCGCCCTGGGCCTGCGCGAAGCCGGCCATGACGTGCAGATGCTGGGCGAACGCTCGGCCGCGCCGCTGGCTCTCGAGCACGGCATCCCGTTCGCGCCCATGGCCGGCGATATCCAGCAGACGCTGGCGCCCGGCGGCGCGCTGCACAAGCTGATGACCGAGGGCGGCAACGTGGCCGAGGCCACGCGCGCGTTCGGGCGCATTGCCGAGGACAACACCGAGGCGTGGATGGCGCAGCTGGCTGGCGCGGCGCGCGATGCGGATGCGATCGTGTTCTCGGGGCTGACGGCGTATGTGGCGCTGTCGGTGGGCGAGCAGCTGGGCAAGCCGGTGATCGGCGCGGGCATGTTCCCGATCTCGCCGACGCGGGCGTTTCCGTCGGCGCTGCTGCCGCCGGTCAGGATGCCGGGGTGGGCCAACCGCGCCAGCCATCACCTGATCAACTTCGTGCTGTGGCGCATGTTCCGCAAGGCGACCAATGCGGCGCGGTCCAGGCTGTTCGGGGTGCCGGCGCGCAAGGGCGATGTGGGCGGCGTTTCCGACGCTGTATGCGATGTCGCCTCACCTGGTGCCGCGCCCGGCGGACTGGCATGGCGACTGGCTGGTGACCGGCGCCTGGACCCTGCCGCCACAGCCGGACTGGCAGCCGGACGCGCCGCTGCGCGACTTCCTGGCCGCGGGCGAGGCGCCGCTCTATATCGGTTTCGGCAGCATGGCGGGCTTTGACCGGCACAAGGTGGGGTCGGCGCTGGTGCAGGCGGTCGATGGCCGGCGCGCGCTGTTCTATCCGGGCTGGAGCGGCATCGACGTGGCGGCGCTGCCGGCCAATTTCCATGTGATCGGCGCCACGCCGCATGACTGGCTGCTGCCGCGGGTGGCCGCGGCCATCCATCACGGCGGGGCGGGGACCACGCACGCGGCGGCGGCGGCGGGTGTGCCGTCGATCGTGCTGCCGTTCGCGGGCGACCAGTTCTTCTGGGCGGGCCGGCTGGCGGCGCTGGGCGTGGCGCCGCGGCATGTCGCCGGGCACAAGATCGATGCCGCGCGGCTGGCATCGATGATCGCCTTCACCGAGCAGCCGGCCACGCGCGAACGCGCCGCCACGCTGGGCCGCGCGGTGGCCGCGGAGCGCGGCGTCGAGCACGCGGTGGCGGCGATTGCGGGCTTTTGCGGCAGGCAGGGCGCATAATCCGCCTTTCGCTTTCACTGAAGCAGGACCTTCCCGATGTTGAACCGCACCCAGCAGATCCTTATTGCCATCGTCGCCGTGGCTGTCCTTGGCATGTTGTGGTTTGCCGGCAATGACCGCCGCGACGATGTCGGCGGCGCAGTGCCCGAGGCGCAGGACGAAGCGCAGGCCGCCGCCAGCGCGGTGCCGGCCAGCGAGGTGCGCGGCGTGCCGCGCAACGGCACGCTGGACCCGGTCAGCATCGACCCGCAGCGTCCCGCCGACCGCCTGCCGCAACTGCAGGCCGACGCGCTGCTGAATGCGTACCGCGACAACCCGGCCCAGGCCGACCGCCGCTACCTGAACCAGTACCTGATCGTCGAAGGCGTTGCCAGCGGCATCCGCCGCGAGGGCGAGCAGGTCTTTGTCGATATCCGCACCAACGACCCGGGCACCAATGTGCGCGCGCTGCTGCTGCCGCGCCAGATCTGCGGCCCGGCCGGGCGCGAGTGTGAAGTGGAAGCGCGCGCCACCATGGTGCGGCGCGGCCAGAAGGTGGCGCTGGAGTGCAACGGCGCCGGCCTGACCGACGGCATGCCGCTGCTGCGCGACTGCCTGCTGCGCGGCGGCGCCAACTGAGCGCGGCCGCGACGATTCCGGAGTTCCAAGCCATGCAATCCGTGCTGTCCGTCCTTGCCATCCTGATCCTGGTGGCTACCGTTGTCGGCGTGATCTCGCCCGGCTGGCTCAGCCAGACGCTGTTCGGCGGCAAACCCGTGACGCGCGTGCAGGTGGCGGTGGTCGGGGTCTGCCTGGCGGCGTTGTGCCTGGTGCTGGTGGGTCGGCTGGCGCAGGGCGGCGCGGGCGGCTGAGGCGCCATCCGCCGCGCCAGAAGCGGGCGTTTTGCGCTTCTGTTTGGCCGATTGGATCGGCGAGCCGGCGCCTACAGTATGAGGGTATGCGGTGGCCAATGCGCCTTGCCATGGCGCGCCGCCCAGCCATCCAGGACATTCCATGAACCATGCACTGCTGGCGGCCTGCGCGGGCCTGCTGCTGAGCGCCTGCTCGACCTACCAGGCCGTGACGCCGGTCGACCGCCTTGACCACACCGATCCCGCTGTCGCGTTCCAGATGCCGGCCGGCGGCGGCCCGCTCGGCAACTACGGCGCCAACGGCACGCTGCTGTGCGTGGTGGTGAACCCGGTCAGCGGCAATGACTTTGTCGAGGATTTCCTGTCGTCGCTGCGGCGGCGCAATTTCGAGGTGAAGGTGCTGCAGGCGCAGACCTCGATCGCGGCGTGCCCGATGGTGGCGCTGTACAACGCGCGCGGCGCCTGGTACTGGAACGCCTACCTGAACAACGCCGATATCACGGTGTTTCTCAATGGCGACCGGGTCGGCAAGGCGATTTACAACGCCAACCGCAGCGCGGGCGGGCTGAACCTGAGCAACTTCGTGCAGCCGTCGTCCAAGCTCGATGAACTGGTCGAGCAGCTGTTCCCCGGCATGCTGCCGCCGCCCCCGCCGCCCGCGGGCACGGGCGCCGCGCCGGCCGCCTAGCCAATCCGCAGTCAACCGGAGGGCCGCGCCATGTCTCTGTGCGCAGCATCCTGCCGGGCGCAGCCGCGCCCGGCGCAGCGTACCCGGGTCAGCGCTCCAGCCGGCCCAGGCGCACCACGGTCACGCCCGGGCGCAGCTGGCGCAGCGACGGCATCACCAGCACGCAATCCGGATACGGCGTCACCACCGGCTCGCCGTCGCGCCAGCCGATTACGGTCCCGGCCTCGGTAAAGGTCTCCAGCCCGGTGTAGGGGCCGGCAAAGCGGAAGTCCATGCTGGTGGCCACCACCGGCTCGGTCACGCGCACCACGCGCTGCGTGGCGGGCAGCGGCAGCAGCCAGCCGGCCGGCAGGTCGCTTTCCGTGACGATGCCGGCATGCAGCAGGAAGCGCGCGGTGCTGTCCTGCGCCACCGTCACCGCGGCCGGCTCCCAGTGCTGGCCGCATTCGATCAGCAGCGCGTTGCGCGCGCTGGCGGCGTCGCCGAAGCCATCGTAGTCGCGCATGCGGCGGCCTTCCGGGTGGCCTTCGTCGACGATCACATCGGCCGGCGCGCCGAGCGCGCGCGCCAGGGCGATGCCCTTGTCCAGCGGACCGGAGACGATCAGCGGCCGGCTCTTCTCATGCATGGAATGCAGGTCCAGCAGCAGGTCGACGGTATCGATCACCGGCCGCATCGCGCGCGCGCGGCGCAGCTCGGATGAGTCGAGCCCGGCGTCATCCAGCACCTTCGCGGTCCAGACGCGGTTGAAGTCCTGGTCGACGAAGCGCGACGCATCCGGCGCGGCGGGATCGAAGCGGTGGTACGCGTCGACGTTGGCAAAGGCCAGCGTCAGGCGGCCGCGGCGCGGGCGCAGGCCGTGGTCCAGCAGCGCCTTGACGGCGATGGCGCCGCAGACCTCGTTGCCGTGGGTCAGCGCGTTGACCATCACGTGCGGGCCGGGCTGGCCGCTGTCGAAGGTGTACAGGTAGGGGATGCCGGTGTTGCCGGCGGCGTAGGGACGGATGTCGGGGAAGGCGACGTCGACGGGGTAGGCGTCGAGGGGTGTGGTGGGCTGGTGGGTCATGGGAGTGGGTGCGTTCAGGGTGCCTGGCAGGTCGGTGCCTGCCGGGTCAGTGTTTTGAGGTCGGTTTGGTGAGGACTGCGGTGCTGCGGGCGCTGGGCGCGCGCAGGAGCGACACCGCCTCGCCATCTCGCTTACTGCTGAATCCCCGCCGTCTGCACAATGGTCCGATAACGCCCGGTCTCGCGCCTGATAAAGCTGCCGAACTGCGCCGGATTGGCGGGCGCCACTTCCACGCCGGCCTCGGCCAGCTTCTTCTTCACGTCCGGCATGGCCAGCACGGCCTGCATCTCCGTATCCAGCCGCTCGACCACCGGCTTGGGCAACGCGGCCGGCCCCATCAGGCCGAACCACACGCCCATGTCGACGCCCTTGAGCGCGGGCGTCTCGGCCAGCGCGGGCACGTTCGGCGCCACCGGCGAGCGCTTGGCGCCGGTCACGCCGTAGGCCTGCACGCGATTGGCCTGGATATGCGGCAGCGCCGACGACAGCACCATCACCGCCAGGTCGATCTGTCCGCCGAGCAGGTCGGTCGCCATCGCGGAAGCGCCCTTGTACGGCACATGGGTGATATTGACCTGGCCTTGCTGCTTGATCAGCTCGCCGGCCAGGTTCAGCGGAGTGCCGACGCCTGACGACGCATACGACAGCTTGCCCGGCTGGGCCTTGGCCAGCGCAATCAGTTCCGCCGCGTTCTTGGCCGGCAGGCCGGGCTTGCCGACCAGCACCATCGGCTGGGTGCCGACGAAGGTCACAGGCGCCAGGTCTTTCTCGCCGTCGTAGCGCACCGCCGGGTTGGTCAGGCGCGCGATCGACACTTCACTGCCCGAGCCCATCAGCAGGGTGTAGCCGTCGGCCTCGGCCTTGACCACCTTGGCCGCGCCGATGGTGCCGCCGGCGCCGCCCAGGTTTTCGATCACCACGCTCTGGCCCAGGCGCTTGCCCAGTTCCGGCGCGATGGTGCGGGCCACCAGGTCGACGCTGCCGCCGGCGGTGTAGCCCACCACCAGCGTGATCGGCTTGGCGGGCCAGTTGGCGGTGGCGGCGGCGGCGCTGGAAACGGCGCCGGTGGAAGCGGCAAGGCAGAGTGCGGCAGCGGCCGCGCGCAGGGTGGTCTTCATGGTCTTGGCTCGGGGTCCCGGAATAATGATTGTGGACCGATGTTAGAAGCGCGCGACCAGCGCGGCGTGCGGCTTTGGCAACCGCGGTTGCCGATTTGGCAATGGCGGCAATGGCAACCCGGGGGACGGATCAGCGCGATGCCCGCACCGCCGCCTGCCAGAACGCCTCGGCCAGCGGCCGCATCGGCGCGCGCGGACGGTACAGGCGGATATCGAGCGCGAGGTCGCCGCCGTCTTCATCACGCGGGGCGGCGATGGCGCGCACCAGCCGGCCGTCGCGCAGGTCGTCGGCAATCAGCCGCGCCGGCAGCCACGCCAGGCCCATGCGCTGGCGCACCATCTCGTGCACCGACTCGGCAAAGTCGCTGACCGCGATCACGTCCAGCCGCGGCGCCAGCTTGCGGCGTGCGATCTCCTGGTTGACCATGCGGCCCAGCGTCAGGGTCTCGGCGTAGGCGATCATCGGCACCGGCCTGGCTGCGGTCTTGCCCGCAGTCTTGCTCGTGTTCTTGCCCGTCCCCAGCCGGTGCAGCGGCGCGCCGCGCGCGTCGGCGGCGCTGACGCACACCAGCCGCTCGACGCCGGCCAGGTGGAACTGGTAGCGCGCGTCGTCCAGCATCACCGGCAGGTCGGGCGGGCTGTAGCACAGCAGGAAGTCGGCATCGCCCTCGACGAACATCGCCAGCGCGTCGTGCATCGGGAAGGTCGACAGGCGGGTGCGGAAGCCGGCCGCCGCGGGGTCATGGCGCAGCGCCTCGCGCAGCCCCGCCAGCCACGCCGGCACCATCGAGCGCGCCAGCGTCTTGCCGGTGGCGATGGTCACCGTGCTGGCGTCGGCGCGGTGCGCGGCGCGCAGTGCCAGGCGGGTGTCGTCGAGCGTGCGCAGCGCGCTCTGCGCGGCCTCCAGGAACTGGCGCCCTTCGGCGGTCAGCCGCACCGGGAAGGCGCTGCGGTCGATCAGCGGGGCGCCGGCCCAGACCTCCAGCGCCTGCATGCGCCGGCCAAAGGCGGGCGGGGTCACGTTGCGCAGCTCGGCGGCGCGCGCGAGGCTGCCGGCCTGGGCCAGGCAGACGAAGTCTTCGAGCCAGCGGATATGCATGGAGAGCGGGCAGTCAGAGGTGGGGGCAATGCCTGCATTATCGGCAAAAGCCGGCGCCACTTTGCGCGCCGCGTTCCTCGGTTAGAATTTTTCGCATGACACTGACCCGGCGCCGCCAACCTCCGTCTTCGCCCCGCCCGGGGTCCGCCGCCTCCGGCGCGCCGCCCGCCCCGGAATACACCATCGACGAACTGGCGCGCGCGGCCGGCACCACGGTGCGCAATGTGCGCTCGTACCAGGACCGCGGCCTGATCGACCCGCCGCAGCGGCGCGGCCGGGTCGGCATCTACACGCAGGCGCACCTGGGGCGGCTCAAGCTGATCCACCACCTGCTGGCGCGCGGCTACACGCTGGCCAATATCACCGAGCTGCTCAAGGCCATCGTCGAAGGCCACGACCTGCGCTCGATCCTGGGACTGGAAACCGCGATCAGCAGCCCGTGGACCAACGAGACCCCGCGCCACTATTCCTACCTGGCGCTGGCGCGGCTGTTCGGCCGCGCGATCTCGCGCCCGGCGCTGGCCAAGGCGATCTCGCTGGGGCTGCTGGAACCTGACGGGCTGGGCTACCTGGCCCGCAGCCCGCGCGCGCTGGCCGCGGGCGCGGAGATCGCGCACGCGGGCTTTGCGCTGGAAGACGTGCTGGAGATCATCGCGCAGTCACGCGGGCACTTCCAGGCGGTCTCGGACCAGATCGTCGCCACCGTGGTGCGCGAGCTGGACCGCTTCGGCGAAGGCAAGCTGCCGCCGCCGCAGGACGTGCCGCGGCTGGTGGACATCCTGTGGCGCATCCGCCCGCTGGCGCTGGTGATGGCAGAGACGGAGATGATGCGGGCGCTGGAGATCTCGGCCAACAAGTACCTGGGGGACAGGGTGGCGGCGATCATCGAGCATTTGCATGATGAGGAGGGTGGGGGGCCCGCAAAGCCCTAGCACGCTGGCGGTTTGCTCCCCTCTCCCGCTTGCGGGAGAGGGGCAGGGGGTGAGGGCAGGCGCTGGCATACCGCAGGCTTCGACTTCGCGGACACACCGGCCCTCACCCCCACCCCCTCTCCCGCACGCGGGAGAGGGGAGCTAAGCCCTCAGATTGTGAAGGGCCTCAGCTCGCGAACGGCCTCAGCCATCGTCCACCTCACCCCCCCGCCTATACCGCAACCATGTCGAAATCCGCTTTCGCCATGCCGCAGTCCGGGCAGCTCCATTCCGGCGGGACCGCGCCCCACGGTGTGCCGGGCGCGATGCCGTGCTCGGGCATGCCGAGCGCTTCTTCATAGACGAATCCACAGATACGGCACTGCCAGATGGTCATGCCGTCCCCCGCAGCGACGGCGCCCGCGTGGAGACCCCGGCGGCGCGCGCGGTGTCTTCGATTTCCCGGACCAGCGGGTCGATGCGCGCGAGTTCGGCGCGGTTGTCGTCGTCCCACGGATGGAAGCCGGGGCGGAAGTAGCTGAGCCACTCCGGGATCATGCGCGGCAGCGCGCCGGGCGACACCCACAGGAAGCGCAGCGCGCTGCCGAATCCGCTCAGCTTGTTGCGGCAGCCCTTGTCGCCCATCACCAGTGCGAGATGAAACACGAACACCATGGCCCAGAACGTCACCGTGGTGGTCAGCATGGTGAAGGTGCGCACGAAGTAGCGGTAAGGGCCGGGCTTCATCACGGTGTTCCAGACGTCGTAGGCCACCGCCTTGTGCTCGGTTTCTTCGAGCGCGTGCCAGGTCCACACCTGCCGGTAGCCGGTCTGCGACTCCGCGCCGAGGTGGCGCGCGTCTTTCAGCACGCCGTCGGCCAGCATCGCGGTGTAGTGCTCCAGCGCGATGGTATGCGCCAGCTGCCAGGACTGGGGCAGGATCCTGCGCAGCAGGTCCAGCAGCTTCCACACCGCGCGGTCCAGCGCCGCGGCGGGCAGGCCGGCGTCTTCCATCAGCCGGTTGTAGAGAATGTGCTCGCGCGTGTGCATCGCCTCCTGGCCGATAAAGCCGGCGATGGCGCGGCTCAGTTCGGGGTCCTTTACCTGGTCGCGGTAGTTGCGCACGCTGTCCATGAAAAAGCGTTCGCCGGCGGGGAAGAAGATGGACAGCGTGTTGAGGAAATGGGTGACGTGTCGGCCCCGCTCGTGCCAGTCGCAGATGCGCTCAGGCGGCAGGTGGGGATGCACGTCGCGGCGGACTGGCATCATGGCGGTCTCCTTGGATGGCAGGCTCATTGAGCCAGAAAGGGCAGCAGGTCCGCGGCCACGCGTTGCGGGTCTTCTTCCATCGGCACGTGGCCAAGGCCGGCATGGCGGCGCAGCTGCGCGCCGGGAATGCGTTCGGCAAAGGCCTGCGCGTGCGCGGGCGGAATCCAGCGGTCGCGCTCGCCCCACAGCACCAGCGTCGGCGCGCGCACGCTGCCGAGCAGGTGGGTGTCGAGCTGGGCGAAGTCGAGCTTCGGCACCATCTTGCCGACGGCCTCGCGGCTGCCTTCGGCATAGAAGAAGTCGACGTAGCGGCGGAAGGTGGCTTCCGGCACGCGTGAGGCATCGCCGTAGACGTCGCGCGTGGCGGCGCGGATGATGCACTCGGGCAGCAGCCACGGCGCCGACCAGCGCACCGGCGCATGGCGGAACAGGTCGATGTAGATGGGCAGCTTCATCGGGAAGCCGGCGGCATCGATCAGCACCAGCTTGTCGACCGCATTCGGCCTGCGCACCGCGAGGTCCCAAGCGATCAGCCCGCCCAGCGAATTGCCGACGATGCTGGCGCGGCGCACGTTCACCGCGGCCAGGAAGGCATCGATGAAGTCGCGGTAGCGGTGCACGTCCATGGTCTCGATGCGCCCGCGCGCGTCGCGCAGCGGCCCGGTCAGTCCGAACGGGGCCAGGTCCAGCCGCAGCACGCGATAGCGTTGCGCCAGCGCCGGCACGATGCCCTGCCACGTATGCAGCGACGCGCCGAAGCCGTGGATCAGCACCAGGACCTCGCCGTCGGCGGGGCCTTCGTCGGTGTAGTGGACCATGGCATCGAGCACGCGCACCCAGCGCGACGCCGGCAGCGCATGGCGCTGCGCCAGCGTGGCGCGCGACAGGCTGAACAGGCCCACGCGGCCCTGCCCGAACCAGCGCGTGAGCGCGCCGGGCGGCGCCAGCAGCGCCGCGTCCGCTTCCATCGCCAGGCGGTTCACGGGCGTTCTCCCTGGCCCACCGAAGCGGGCGCCACCACGTTGCCCAGATCGCGCTTGCGGCGCGTCTCGCGCACCACCAGCGACTGGTAAGCGGCGGGCAGCAGCCGCGCCATGGCATCGGCGGCGTAGGCATCGGGCCCGATCAGCACGCGCCGGCGGTTGCGCCGCACGCCCTCCAGGATCACGCGCGCGGCCTTGTCGGGCGAGGTGATGAAGAACTTCTCGAACTCGTCCTTGCCGTGCTGCGCGTCGCGCACCAGGAAGCCGTTGACGCTGGCCGAGACGCGGCTGGCCTGCGCGATATTGGTCTTGATGCCCCCGGGATGCACGGTGGTGGCCGACACGCCGCAGTCCATCAGGTCCAGCTCCTGCCGCAGCGCTTCGGTAAAGCCGCGCACCGCGTACTTGCTGGCGTTGTAGGCGCCCATGCCGGGCTGGGCGAAGATGCCGAAGATGCTCGAGGTATTGACCACGTGGCCGTCGCCGCTGGCCTTCAGGTACGGCAGGAAGGCCTTGGTGCCGTACACCACGCCCCAGAAGTTGATGCTGATGATCCATTCCAGGTCGTCGTAGCTCATGCCCTCGACCGTGCTGGACAGCGCCACGCCGGCGTTGTTGACGATGAGGTTGACGCGGCCGTGGGCCTCAGCGGCCGCGGCGGCCCACGCGTACACCGCGGCGCGGTCGGCCACATCCACGGTGTGCTGCGTGATACGGGCATGCGGCGCCGCGGCCATGGCCTGCGCCGCGGTCTGCGCCAGCCCGGCCTCGTTGCGGTCCGACAGCGCCAGCTGGCAGCCCTCGCGTGCCAGCGCCAGCGCCAGCGCACGGCCGATGCCCGAGCCGGCGCCGGTGATCGCGGCAACCTTGTTGCGGAAGTCCTTCATGTCCGGTCTCCTTCCGGTGTGTCGTGGTTCTGGGTGGAATCTGGGCTTGCGCGCGTCACGCGCGGGCGGCGGTGGCGATGTCCGCCGATGGCTGCAGCGCGTTCTCGTCCGGCAACGCGTGCCGCACCGGGTACAGGTCGTAGTCGGTCATGCGGAAGCTGGCGGTGGCGCGGCGGAACTGCCAGGTGAAGCCCGGCCACAGCGTGGTGTTGCGGCCGCTGCGCGGGTCGATGTACCAGCTGGCGCAGCCGCCGGCGGACCAGATCGCATGGCCCAGCCGGGCCTGCAGCTTGTCGTTGAAGCGGCGCTGCACCGGCTCGCGCACGTCCACCGCCTGCACGCCTGCGCGGCGCATCTGGCGCAGCGCGTCGGCGATATACGCCACCTGCGACTCGATCATGAACACCATCGAGCTGTGCCCCAGGCCGGTGTTGGGGCCGACCACGAAGAACAGGTTGGGGAAGCCCGCGACGGTGGTGCCCAGGTAGGCCTGCGCGCCGTCGCGCCACGCATCGACCAGGTCGACGCCGCCGATGCCGGCGATCACGCCGCGCGGCAGCGGGTCGGTCGCATGGAAGCCGGTGCCGAGGATGATGCAGTCGGCCGGCCGGCGCGTGCCATCGCGCAGCACCACCGCGTCGCGCTCGACGCGGGCGATGCCGGTGGTGACCACGCCGACGTTGTCGCGCGTGAGCGCCGGGTAGTAGTCGTTGGAGATCAGCACGCGCTTGCAGCCGATGGTGTAGTCCGGCGTCAGCGCCGCGCGCAGCGCGGGGTCGCGCACCTGCCGTGCCAGATGGCGGCGCGCGACGCGCTCCACCACCTTCATGATCTTCGGATGCAGCACGAAGCCCAGCACGCGCGACTCCAGCATCCAGTAGATGCCGGTGCGCACCAGCGTCTGCGTGAACGGCAGGCGGCGGAACAGCCAGCGCTCGGCGGCGCTGACCTCGCGGTCGGGCTTGGGCATGATCCACGGCGGGGTGCGCTGGTACAGGTCCAACTGCGCCACCTGCGGCGCGATCTGCGGCACGAACTGGATCGCGCTGGCGCCGGTGCCGATCACCGCCACGCGCTTGCCGCGCAGCGCATAGGCGTGGTTCCAGTGCTGCGAGTGGAAGCATTCGCCTTCGAACGTGTCCAGCCCCGGGATATCGGGATACGCAGGCCGGCTCAAACCGCCCATGCCTGACACCAGCACGCGCGCGCGCACCTCCTTGCCGTCGGCCATCTGCAGCCGCCACAGCTGCGCGGACTCGTCCCACGCGGCGTGGCGCAGTTCATGGTGCAGCCGCAGGTGCGGGCGCAGGCCGAAGCGGTCGGTGCAGTGTTCCAGGTAGGCGCGGATCTCCGGCTGGGTCGAGAACATGCGCGACCAGTCCGGGTTGGGCGCGAAGGAAAACGAATACAGGTGCGACTGCACATCGCAGGCGCAGCCGGGATAGTGGTTGTCGCGCCAGGTGCCGCCGACCGAGCCGGCCTTCTCGAACACCAGGAAATCGTGCTCGCCGCGCTGGCGCAGCCGGATCGCCATGCCCAGGCCGGCAAAGCCGCTGCCGATGATGGCGATGTCGGTGTGCTCGGGGGCAGGGGGTGCCGGCTGCCGGGTCGGCTGTGCCGGCTTTGCCTGCGCTGCCAGCTGCGGCGGCAACTCCGCGGGTGCATTCATGCGCGCTCCTCACCGTTACGACAGTGTTTATTGTGACATTGATGGATGTCATCGTAGAAAGCGCGGCCGGGGTGGTCAATGCCGTGAATCGAAGGATGGTTCTAATTTTTGTGGTTTTCCAGCGGCGCCTGGCGCACATCAAACGACGGCAACAGGCGGCATCGCCCCTTGCGGCGGGGGATCGCCGCGCGCGTTTGAAACCTCAGGATTTTTTACGGGCTTCGCCGATGACGAAGGCGCGCGCGCAACAAACGCGCGTTACGGCGTCCGGGCCTTGCGGCGCCAGCCATGCGGCGTTTCACCGGTCCAGCGCTTGAACGCATGGGTGAACGCGCTCTGTTCGGAATAGCCGAGCCGCATCGCGCATTGCGCCAGGCTGAGGCCGGGCTCGGCCAGGTACTGTCGCGCCAGCGCGTGGCGCACGTTATCCACCAGCTGTGAATAACTGATGCCCTGCGCCTGCAGCCGTCGCTGCAGCGTGCGCACCGGCAGGCCAAGTTGCGCGGCGACGTCGGCGATCGGCACGTCGCCCTGCGGCAGCCGCGCGCGGATGCAGGCGCGCGCCTGTGCCAGCGCGTCGGCGCCCGCGGGAACGATCTGCTGCAACTGCGAGTCGGCGATGCGCGTCATCTGCGCCTGCATGCCGGCATCGGCCTGCAGCGATGGCAGGTCGAGCAAGGCGCGTTCGATATGCATGGCATGGCGCCCGGCGTTGAAGACCACGGGGCAGCCGAACACTTCGGCATGCAGCCGGGTATCGGCGGGCGCGGCGTGCGGAAACTCGACTTGCGTCGCCACATGCTGGCTGCCGATCAGCCAGCGCGCGAACACCACCCACGTGGCCATGTGCAGCTCGTGCGCATGGCGCGACAGCGTCCCATGCCGCGCTTCCCACGCCATGCAGGCGGCCTGCGGCGTTTCGGCCAGGCGGGTGGCGCCGATATCGTTGGCCAGCACTTCATAGCGGATGCCCTGCACGATGGCGTCGCGCACGGTGGGCGTGGTCAGCACCACGTAGCCCATCTCGGCATAGTGGCGCGGCGCGAAGGCGGCGCCGGCGCGCAGGCCGACATCGGCATCGCCGGTGGCATGCTCCAGCCAGTCCAGCAGCGCCAGGTAGGCCGCGCCGGGAATGCGCGTGGCGGTCTGCGATCCGGTCTCGCGCAACACTTCCGGCGGCACGCCGACGGCGCGCAGCTGCTCGGCCGGGGCAATGCCCTGGCGCGCGCCGTGGTCGAGCACGGCGCGAAGGTAGGCGAGCGAGACAGTGCCCGATGCGGTGCCCAGCGCGGTGCCAGCTTGCGTACCACTGGCACCGCCATCGGACGGGTTGGCGCGTGGCATCAAATCACCTGTCATGCGGGATCAAGACCGGGCACCGATCTTTATCCAAACTCCGGGTAGCGTCAATGCGGGCCTGCCCGCCCGCACACCAGACCGAAACCAAGAGCCTGACGCAAGGAGACAAGATGCGCCCCAACCCTCATCACCACCGCGGGGTGGCCGATGCCGATGCGCTGCACGCGCTGACACGGCGCGGCTTCCTCAAGGTGGGCCTGGGCTTTTCCGCCGCGCTGGCGTGTGCCGCGCTGGTGCCGTCGCTGGCCGGCTGCTCGTCCGCCGATCCCGCGCCGCAGGCCGGCATGGCGTTCCTGCGCCCGGACGACGTGGCGATGTTCCGCGCGCTGCTGCCGGCCATCGTCACCGAACTGGCCGAGGCCGCGCCAACGCGCCGGCAGACCCTTGAGCAGGACGCGCTGCGCAATATCGACGCCACCTGCGCCGCGATGGGCGCGGGCGCGCAGGCCGAGCTGCGCAAGCTGTTCGGCCTGCTGGCCAGCATGCCGCTGCGCTGGGCGCTGACCGGCATCCGCCAGGACTGGAGCGCCGCCACCCCGGCGCAGGCGCAGGCCTTTCTGGCGCGCTGGCGCGCCAGCCGGCTGGCCACGCTCAATGCCGGCGCGGTGGTGCTGGTCAAGCTCGTCAGCGTGGGCTACTACGCGCTGCCGGCCGCGTGGGCCGGCAGCGGCTATCCCGGCCCCAACGCGGCCGTCTACCAGGCGCTGCACGCCTGACCCGACATGGCCATCGACAATCTCTACGATGCCGGCATCGCCGCCGGCTGGAAGGTACTGGACGCGGCAACCTTCACCACCCCGCGCACGCTCGATGCCGACGTCGTCATCGTCGGCAGCGGCGCGGGCGGCGGCATCAGCGCCGAAGCGCTCAGCCGCGCCGGCCTGCGCGTGGTGCTGCTGGAAGAGGGCGCGCTGCGCACCTCGGACAGCTTCCGCGACATGGACGAGAACCGCGCCTACCGCGAGCTGTACCAGGAGGCCGCCGCGCGCACCACGGCCGACGGCGCCATCGCCATCCTGCAGGGGCGCGCGGTGGGCGGCAGCACCACGGTCAACTGGTCGTCCAGCTTCCGCACGCCGCCGCAGACGCTGGCGCACTGGGCCGCGCACCACGCCGTCACCGGCCACAGCGAGGCCGAGATGGCGCCGTGGTTCCAGCAGGTGGAAGCGCGCCTGGGCATCGCCCCATGGGCGCTGGCGCCCAATCCCAACAACGACGTGCTCAGGCGCGGCTGCGACACGCTGGGCTGGGAATGGCACGTGATCCCGCGCAACGTGAAGGGCTGCTGGAATTCGGGCTATTGCGGCTTCGGCTGTCCGGTCAACGCCAAGCAGTCGATGCTGGTCTCGGCCATTCCCGCCGCGCTGGCCAGCGGGGCAACGCTGGTGCACCGGGTGCGCGTGCGCACGCTGGACCATGACGGCAAGCGCGTGCGCTCGGTCACCGGCGAGGCGCTGGGCGCGGACGGCTATACCCCGACGGGCATCGGCGTGGTGGTGCGCGCCCGGCATGTGATCGCCGCCGGCGGCGCCATCAACACGCCGGCGTTGCTGCTGCGCTCGCGCGTGCCGGACCCGCATCAGCGGCTGGGTCTGCGCACGTTTATCCATCCGGTGAATATCACCATTGCAAAAATGCCGGAGCGCATTGATCCTTATTATGGCGCGCCGCAGTCGATCGCCTCCGACCACTTCCAGTGGCAGCACGGCGCGACCGGGCCGATGGGCTACAAGCTTGAGGTGCCGCCAATGTTCCCGGGCATCAGCGCGGGCGTGGTCAACGGCGTGGGCGAGGCGCTGCGCCGCGATATGGCGCAGCTGCCGCACACCAACGCCATGCTGGCGCTGCTGCGCGACGGCTTCGTGCCGGAAAGCCCGGGCGGGCGCGTGCGCCTGGCATCCGACGGCAGCCCGCTGCTGGACTACGAGATGAACGACTACGCCTGGGATGGCGTGCGGCGCGCGTGGCTGAGCATGGCGCAGGCGCAGTTCGCCGCCGGTGCCGAACGCGTGCGGCCCGCGCACCTCGATGCCATCGAATACCGCAGCTGGCCCGAAGCGCGCGAGGCCATCATGCGGCTGCCGCTCAAGCCGTTCCGCACCGCGCTGTTTACCGCGCACCTGATGGGCGGCTGCGCCATGAGCGACGACCCGCGCGGCGGCGTGGTCGACAGCCGCGGCCGCCATCACCAGCTGGCCAACCTGTCGGTGTTCGACGGCTCGGTGTTCCCGACCAGCATTGGCGCGAATCCGCAGCTGTCGGTGTTCGCGCTGACCGCGCAGAATGCCGACGCGCTGGCGCGAAACCTCACGTCATGATGGATTCGCGCGTTGCCGGCACGCCGCGGTTGTCTGGCTGCGCAGGCATGCGGCCAGCGTGCCCGCTGCATGGCGCGGCGGACAATGTGGTGCGATTCCCCACACAACATGCGCTTTTAGAATGTCCCTTCCAATTCAGGTCTTGTGAAACGCCCGAAGCCGTGGATAGGCTTCGTACAGCTGTTTCAAGCATCCGTATGCCGCCAGAGCAGGGAGCAGACAGCGTAGCGAATTGCACAGGGGTTTATCGCGGTACAGAAGAGAGAAGCGCCCCCATGAAGACCGGCAAAAGCTCGGCAGGAGACACCAAGGCCCGGATTCTCGACGCCACGGAAAAGCTGTTCACCGAGGTCGGCTACGAAGCCACCTCGCTCAGGCAGGTCACGTCGCGCGCCATCGTCAACCTGGCCGCGGTGAACTACCACTTCCGCAGCAAGGACATCATGATGCACGCCGTGCTGAGTCGGCGCCTGGACCCGCTCAACGCGCGGCGCCTGGCGCTGCTCGACGCGTGCGAAGCGCGCTGGCCCGGCCACGGCATTCGCTGCGAACACGTGATGGGCGCGCTGTTCGTGCCCGCGCTGCAGATGGCGCGCGACCCTGCGGTGGGCGGGCCGTCGTTCCTGCGGCTGCTGGGGCGCGTGTATTCCGATACCTCGCCCTTTATCCAGCACTACCTGCTGGAGCACTATGCCCCGGTGTACGGGCGCTTCTTCGACGCCTTCGCGCGCGCCATCCCTTCACTGCCGCGGCAGGAGCTGGGCTGGCGGCTGCAGTTCGCGCTCAAGGCGCTGGCCGGCGTGCTCGCCGGCGAGGAACTGACCAGCCTGCTGCCCGCGTTCACGCAGGGCCGGCAGATGAGCGACGCGCACGTGCTGGCGCAGCTCACCGCGATGGTCGAGGCCGTGCTGAACGTGGCGCAGCCCGGTGCGGACGAACTGTCGGCGCTGCAGTCGGTGTTCGAGCTGGGGGAGCAACAACAGCAGCAGCAGCAGAGCGGGCAGCGCGCCGGCAGTGCGTCGGCGCAGCCCGCCGATGACCCGGATGCCAGCGTGGCCGCGCTTGCGGCCAGCATGGGCGACGCGGCCAGCCAGGCCGCCGCCGCCTTGGGCAAGGCCCGCACCAGCGCACGCACCGTGCGCAATGCGGGCACCAAGCGCGCCGCCGTGACCAGCGTGCCGGTGCGCGCGCGCGAGCACACCGTGAGCTTTCCCAGCAACCCGCTGGATGACTGGATGCGAATGCGCACCAGGACATAGCGGTGCGCGCCGCGGCCGGTTACCGCCGGCACGGCGCCGCCGCGCTCACGCAACCTGAACCGTCGATCCACCCAGCGAGGCCGCGTACCGCGTAGCGCGTACCGGCCCGTTGCCTCCGTGCGCCCGTCCGGCATGCCCGCCGGCGCCGCGGTGGCCTTGTTCGCTGTGCCTGTCTTGAGGAGGAAGCTGCCGTGTCGATCCAAGCACCGATCCCGCCATCGATCAAATTGCACCGCCTTGCCGCCATTGCCGGCGCCGTCATCGGCTTGCTGGCCGCGCCGCTGGCGCTGCCGCCCGCGGCCATGGCCCAGCCGGCCAGCGCCCCCACCGCCGCGGGCACGCCGTATGACGGCCTGCCGTCGGCGCAGCAGGCGGCGCTGTTCTCGCGCCAGGTCGCCAGCGGCGAGCTGGCGCGCCTGCCCGACGCGCAGGTGCTGGCCGTGTTCCAGGCGCTGCAGCCCGATGCGCTGCTGAAATGGGCGCGCGCCGAGATGAACCGCTATCCCGAATACGAATACTGGATGTCGCGCCAGGAACGGCTCAACGGCCAGTGGCAGGAGCAGCCCGCGAAGATGCAGATCCGCTACCGCCATGCGCCGCGCCAGCTCTATGCCAAGTGGCTGCCCGGCGGCGCGCAGGCGGGCCAGGAAATCCTCTATGACGAGACCCGCCGCAAGGACGAGATGTACGGCCACCTGGGCGGCGTGCTGGGCTTCACCTCGATGTGGATCGCGCTGGATGGTTCGCTGGCGCGTTCGCAGTCCAACCATACCGTGCGCGACCTGGGCTTCCAGTACGTGCTGTCGATGCTGGAGCGCGACGCGAAGTCGCTGCGCGCCGCCGGCCTGTCCGAGAAATACGGCAAGGCCGAGATCGTGCAGGAGCAGGGCGTGCGCATGGTGGCGCTGACCTGGGACCTGCCTGCCGGCGCGCCGCAGTACTACGCCAAGCGCGTGCAGCTGATGCTGGACCTGAAGCACCCGTATATCCGCGTCGAAACCGCGTGGGATGCCGACGGCAACATGGTCGAGAAGATCGTGTTCGACAAGCTGGTGCGCAAGACCTTCGAGGCCGCGGTGTTCGACCCGGCCAATCCGGAGTACCGCTTCTGATGCGGCACAGCGGCCGCCTGTTTGGAACGGCCGCTCTATTGACGCTGAAACCCGCGCGCGGCGACAGTCGCCGCACACGACAGGATCCGGACGCAGAGCCGGACCAACGATCCGCAAAACCGGGGTCGCCAGCAAGAACAGGAGACAGGCAATGACCATGTCGAGGCTTTGGCGCAGGACTTTGGTTGTGACAGGGGTGAGTGTTGCCGCGGCGCTGGCCGGCTGCGGTGGCGGCGGCGGCGATGACGACGCGCCGCGCGCCGGCACGCAGGCGCCGCCGCAATGCGCGGACACGGGCACGTGCCCGGCGCAGGGGCCGGTCACCATCGGCGGCCCGCCCGGGTCGCTGTGCCCGGCGGCGCTGGACTACGGCACCACCTTCACCGGCGGCTCCGGCGCGGGCGAGCTGGTGAAGCTGCGCTTCGATACCGCGGCGCGCACGTATCAGCTCGAGATCATCGAGTCCCCGGTGCCGAAGCAGCCCGGCAGCGTCAGCCCGACGCGCGCGGGCGTGACCTTCACCGGCACCTTCGCCAACCTGACCTCGCTGCCGACCGCCGAGCAGAACCGCTGCGCGGTGGCGCTGCAGACCGCGACGGCATCGGACGGCGTGTCGCAGGCCAACATCGACAGCGCCAGACCGCCGGTGATCTTCCTCGGCAACGGCGTAGTGGGCGGCGGCATTCCGGGCGCCACCATCTCGTACCCGGGCGTGCTCGGCCTGGGGACGATCCCGGCCACCACCTTCCCGTTCTACCCGGTGCTGGCGTTCGCGCAGACCGAGACCGACTTCACCCGCGTGGCCGGCACCTACAACCTGCTGGGCTACCACCAGGTACCGTCCGGCGGCGCGCTGACCGCCTCCAGCCACTTCACGCCCGCCACCGCGCAGACGACCGAGACGCTCAACGCCGACGGCAGCTGCACCACCGCGAGCGGCAGCTGCCGCAGCACCGGCAACAACTGGAAGCTGCGCAGCGCCGACGGCGCGTTCGAAAGCAGCAATGCCGACGGCAGCCGCCGCTATCCGTCGTTCCAGGGCCAGGCCATCACCGCCAATAACGCCAGCCGCGCCAAGGGGCTGATGGTGGTGGGCAAGCTCGACGGCGCGCTGGTGCCGCTGCTGGTGCGCACCGGCTACGCGCAGATCTCGCTGCTGCCGCTGACGGTCAATGTCGACGACGAATCGGGGCTCGCGCTGATGGCGCCGGCAGCCAACGTTGCCAGCGGCCAGCTCGACGGCGGCTATATCGGCTCGGGCAGCGACTTTGCCTACACCGCGTCGCTGGTCAAGGGCGCGCGCGTCGACCTGCTCGACCCGATGACGATGAACCAGACCGGCGGCTTCCAGCTCGACTTCACCCAGGCCGCGGCGGGCATGGTGACCACCACCGACAACAGCGGCATCACCGGCGCGCTGATCGCCAGCGGCCGCGTGTTCAGCCATCTGTCAGGCACCGGCGGCGCCAACCCGGTCTTCCGCGTGGGCGTGCTGGCGGCGCCCTGATCGCAGCGCAGAAAAAAAACCAAGGAGACAAAGCCATGCAGCCCCATCGAATGACCCTGCCGCGCCCGTCGACCGTGCCGGCGCGCACGCTGGCCGTGGCCGCCGCCGCGCTGCTTGCCGCCTGTGGCGGTGGCGGCGGCGGCGACGATGCCCCGGCCACGCCCACCGCCGCGCAGACGCGCCTGTGCCCCGCAGCGCTCGACTACAACACCACCTTCACCGGCGGCACCGGCTCCGGCGAACTGGTCAAGGTGCAGATCGACACCACCCGCATGACCTGGCAGGTGACCTTCCTGGATTCGTCGGTGCCGCGCCAGACCGGCACCGTGCAGCCCACGCGCAGCGACCCCACCAACGGCCTCAACGTGATGCGCGGCTCGCTCAAGGCCGAGACCGGCCTGCCCACCGAGAAGCTGAACCAGTGCGCGTTCGAGCTGAGCGGCGCCAGCCTCGACCCGAACCGCCCGGCCAAGCTCTTCGTCGGCGAAGGCGTGGCGGGCGGCACCATCCCCGGCGCGCGCATCCAGTTCAACGGCGTGCTCGGCGCCGGGGCGGTGCCCGACACCACCTTCCCGTACTTCCAGTTCATCGGCTTCGCGCAGACCGAGACCGACCTGTCGAAGATCGCCGGGCAATACCACGGCACCGGCTTCCACGAGGTGCCGTCCAAGCAGTTCCAGCTGGTGGCGCAGGACTACCGCATGGCGCTCGCCGCCGACGGCTCGTTCACCGTGTGCGACAACGCCACCAACACCTGCGAGCGCAAGGGCAACAACTTCGTGCCGCAGGCGAGCGGCGCGCTGCTGTCGACCAACTACAAGGCCGAGAGCCAGCCGCCCACGCTGGGCAGCACGCTCGGCAAGGCCTACCTGATCGTGGGCAAGCTGCGCGGCCAGCTGGTGCCGATCATGATCCGCGTCGGCTATGCCAATGACTCGCTCGCCAACGGCCCGCTGGGGGCCGACGACGAGATCGGCATCGGCATGATGGCGCCCGCCGTGGCGGTCACCGAGGGCACGGTCAATGGCGAATACGTCGGCGTCGACAGCAACTTCAACTACCGCGTGACCGCGCTGGTGGGCGCCGCCGCGACCATGATGGATCCGTTCCGGCCGTCCGATGCGTCGCTGGCGATTCCGTACCGGCTGGACTTCTCGCAGCAGGTGCCGGGCGTGGTGCGCACCTCGCGCCGCGAGGCGCCCGCCGGTTCGGCGCCGACCGGCAAGCTGATGTTCACCGGCGGCGTGTTCGGCTTCCTGGAGCAGCGCGACAGCGGCCCGTACTTCACCGTCGGCGCATTCGTGCAATAAAGCCGGCCCGGGGCCATCGCAGCCCCGGCGCTTCCACCAATGCATCACCAGTGACTTCACTGACCGGGGACACAACATGAAGACCTTGCGCCTGACGCTTGCGCTGGGGCTGGCCGCGCTGGCCAGCCTCGCCCTGCCTGCCCACGCCCAGAAGAAGGGCGACAACGTGGTATCGGCCGGCTGGTTCCATATCCAGACCCATGGCCAGAGCGACCCGCTCACCACCTCGCTGCTGGACGTGCCGATCAACTACCCGCTCGGGCTGCCGTCGAGCTTCACCGCGCCGGGCAGCAGCATCTCGTCGTCCAACGCCGATACGCTGGGGCTGACCTTCAGCCACTTCGTCACCGACCATATCGCGATTACCGCGGTGGGCGGCATCCCGCCCGAGTTCAAGCTCTATGGCCACGGCGAGCTGATCCCGCCCGGCCCGGCCGGCGCGCTCGGCCGCCAGAGCCTGGGCGACCCGTCGCTGAACCCGATCGTCACCAAGGCGCGCCAGTGGAGCCCGGCGGCGATGGTGCAGTACCACTTCCTCGAGCCCGGCACGCGCTTCCGGCCGTTCCTGGGGGTCGGGGTCTCGTACAACTTCTTTACCAACATCGAAGTCAATCCGGCCTTCGCCAGCTCGGTCAACAACAACCTCGGCGCGATCCTGGCGGCGGGGGCGGGCATTCCGGGGCCGACTTCGGTCAGCGCCGATGCGTCGTCGTCGTGGGCGCCGGTATTCAATGTCGGCGGCACGTATAACTTCGACGAGCATTGGGGGCTGACGGCGGCGGTGACGTATATCCCGCTGAAGACCACGTCGACGATGACGATCAAGGCGGCCAACGGGACCGTGCTGTCGACCTCGAAGACGAAGCTGGAGCCGAATCCGCTGGTGTTCTTTTTGGCGGCTTCGTATAAGTTTTGAGGGGCGAAAAAACCAGTGGCGAAACCACTGGCTCTTATCCCTCCAACTACCGATTGTGTACTCCCTCTCCCGCTTGCGGGAGAGGGTTGGGGTGAGGGCGGGGAGCGTCGACGAAGTACAGGCCGTCGCAATTGCCAGCGCCCGGCCCTCACCCCCGGCCCCTCTCCCGCAAGCGGGAGAGGGGAGCAAACCCTCGGCAAGCGATGCTGCGCTACTGCGTTACCACGCCTTGCCCAGCCGGCGCCTGCTGTGCCACCGCGCTGCTCTCCTGCAACCCGCCGCCCAGCGACCGGTACAGATCGATCGCATTGTTCAGCCGCAGCTGCCGAGCCTGCACCAGCGCCTGTTCCGCGGTGAACAGCTGGCGCTGCGCGTCGAGCTCGTCCAGGTAGCTGGCCACGCCGCTGCGGAAGCGCAGCCGCGACAGCTCGTAGCGCGCGGCCTCGGCGTCGCGCACCTGTTGCTGGCCGGTGACCTGGTCTTCCAGCGTGCCGCGCGCCACCAGCGCATCCGCCACTTCCGCGAAGGCCGTCTGGATGGTCTTCTCGTAGTTGGCGACCTGGATGTTCTTGCGCACGTTGGCCAGGTCCAGGTTGGACAGGTTGCGGCCGAAGTCGAAGATCGGCAGCACCAGCTGCGGCGCGAACGACCAGGCGCGCGTGCCGGCATCGAACAGCCCGGAGAAGGTCGGGCTGATGCTGCCGCCGCTGGCGGTCAGCGTGATGCGCGGAAAGAACGCCGCGCGCGCCGCGCCGATATTGGCGTTGGCCGACAGCAGCTGCTGCTCGGCCTGGCGGATATCGGGACGCTGCTCGAGCAGGTCCGACGGCAGCCCCGCCGGAATATCGCTGATGATGCGCTCGTCCGACAGGCGCATCGGCTCGGGCAGGTTCTCGATGGTGCCGATGGGCTTGCCCACCAGCACTTCGAGCGCGTTGTGCGCCTGCGCGCGCTGGCGTGCCAGCTGCGCCGCGGCCACGCGTGCCTGCGCCACCAGCGACTCGTTGTCGCGCAGGTCCAGCGCCGAGGTGGCGCCGGCCTCGAAGCGCTGCTTGGCCAGCCCGTAGGTGCTTTCGCGCGCCTTCAGGGTGTCGCGCGCCAGCTCGTACTGCTCGGCGTAGGCGCGTTCGGCCAGGTAGGCCTTGGCCACTTCCGAGACCAGCGAGATCTGCGCCGAGCGGCGCGCCTCTTCGGTGGCGAAGTACTGCGCCAGCGCGGCATTGGACAGGCTGCGCACGCGCCCGAAGAAATCGAGCTCGTACGACGAGATGCCCAGGCCCGCTTCGTAGACCTCGGTGACGCCGGGCTGGCCGAGCACCGTTGCCGACTGGGCAGCGGTGGTGCGGGCGCGGGTGTAGCCGGCATTGGCGTTGACCGTGGGCAGCAGGTCGGCGCGCTGCACCTGGTACAGCGCGCGCGCTTCCTCGATGCGCAGCGCCGCGGTGCGCAGGTCGCGGTTGTTTTCCAGCGAGGTCGCGATCAGCGCCTGCAGGCGCGGGTCGCGGAAGAACTCGCGCCAGCCGATGTCGGCGGCGCGGCGCGTCTCGCCGCTCTTCACCTCGGCGGTGGCGTAGCCGTCGGGCGCCGTCGGGAAGCTGTCTGCCACCGGCGGGGCAGGGCGGTCATAGTGGGGGGCCAGCGTGCACCCCGTCAGAACGCCGGCCACCAGCAGCAGTGTGGTCAGAGTCTTGGTCATGTTCAGATTTCCTCTTGGGGGTCGTGCCACTTCTGGTCCAGCATGCGCTGGCGAGCACTGCCCTTGAAGCGCTTGCGCACCACGACGAAGAACACCGGCACCAGGAAGATCGCCAGCACCGTGGCCGTGATCATCCCGCCCATCACGCCGGTACCGATGGCGCGCTGGCTGCCCGAGCCCGCGCCGCTGGCGATCGCCAGCGGCAGCACGCCCAGGATGAACGCCATCGACGTCATCAGGATCGGGCGGAAGCGCAGGTGCACCGCTTCCAGCGTGGCCTCGATCAGGCCCTTGCCCTGCGCCTGCAGGTCCTTGGCGAATTCCACGATCAGGATGGCGTTCTTCGCCGACAGGCCGATGGTCGCGATCAGGCCCACCTTGAAGTACACGTCGTTGGGCATGCCGCGCAGCGTCACGCCCAGCAGCGCGCCGAGCACGCCC
Source organism: Cupriavidus taiwanensis (assembly GCF_900249755.1). Taxonomy (NCBI): domain Bacteria; kingdom Pseudomonadati; phylum Pseudomonadota; class Betaproteobacteria; order Burkholderiales; family Burkholderiaceae; genus Cupriavidus; species Cupriavidus taiwanensis. The sequence continues at coordinate 247,164 of NZ_LT976853.1, read as the reverse complement.
AGCGGCACCACCAGCAGCACCGAGAACGGGATCGACCAGCTCTCGTACAGCGCGGCCAGGCACAGGAACACGATGATCAGCGACAGCGTGTACAGGATCGGTTCCTGCGAGCCGGCCAGGCGTTCTTCGTACGACTGTCCGGACCACTCGAAGCCGAAGCCCGGCGGCAGCTTGGCGAAGTTCTCTTCCATCACGCGCATGGCTTCACCGGTACTGCGGCCCGGCGCGGCCTGGCCCGCCAGCTTGACCGCCGGCATGCCGTTGTAGCGCTCCAGGCGCGGCGAGCCCATCACCCACTTGGAGGTCGCGAACGCCGCGAACGCCACCATGTCGCCGTTGCTGTTGCGCACGCGCAGCTTGGTCAGGTCGTCGGGCAGCCGGCGGTCGGCGCCCTCGGCCTGCACGATCACCTTGCGCACGCGGCCTTCATAGATGAAGTCGTTGACGTAGTTGGAGCCGAACGCGATCGACAGCGTCGAGTTGATGCTCGCCACCGTGACGCCCAGCGCCTTGGCCTTCTCGCGGTCGATGTCGATCTGCAGCTGCGGCGCGTCTTCCTGGCCTTCCGGGCGCACGCCCATCAGCACCGGGCTCTGCGCGGCCATGCCGAGCATCATGTTGCGCGCTTCCATCAGCTTGGCGTGGCCCTGGCCGGTGCGGTCCTGCAGGCGGAAGTCGAAGCCCGAGGAGTTGCCCAGCTCGGAAATCGCCGGCGGGTTGAGCGGGAAGATGATCGCGTCCTTGATGAACGACAGCGCGCCGAAGGCACGGCCGACCAGGTCCTGCGCGGTCTCGCCGTCGCCGGTGCGCTCCTTCCAGTCCTTCAGGCGCACGAACGCGATACCGCCGTTCTGGCCGCGGCCGAAGAACGAGAAGCCCGCCACCGTGATCATCTGGTCCACCACCTTGCTTTCCTTCTGCAGGTAGTAGTCCTCGATCTGCTTGAGCACGCCGATGGTACGGTCTTGCGTCGCGCCGTTGGGCAGCTGCACCACGGTGATCATGTAGCCCTGGTCTTCATCGGGCAGGAACGACGACGGCAGGCGCTGGAACAGCACCACCACGCCGGCGATGATGACCGCGTAGATGATCAGGTAGCGGCCGCTGCGCTTGAGGATGCGCGCGACCACGCCCTGGTACCCGGTCGACGCCGTGGCGAAGGTGCGGTTGAACCAGCCGAAGAAGCCCTTCTTCTCATGGTGGTGGCCGGCCTCGACCGGCTTGAGCAGCGTCGCGCACAGCGCCGGGGTCAGCGTCAGCGCCAGCAGCGCCGAGAACGCCATCGAGGCGATCAGCGACAGCGAGAACTGGCGGTAGATGTTGCCCACCGAGCCCGAGAAGAACGCCATCGGGATGAACACCGCGGTCAGCACCAGCGTGATGCCGACGATGGCGCCGGTGATCTGGCCCATGGCCTTGCGCGTCGCTTCGCGTGGCGAGAGTCCTTCCTCGCTCATGATGCGCTCGACGTTCTCGACCACCACGATGGCATCGTCCACCAGGATACCGATGGCCAGCACCATGCCGAACATGGTCAGCACGTTGATCGAGAAGCCGAATGCCAGCAGCGCGCCGAACGTACCCAGCAGCGCGATCGGCACCACCAGCGTCGGGATGATGGTCGCGCGGAAGTTCTGCAGGAACAGGTACATCACCAGGAACACCAGCACCACGGCTTCGAGCAGGGTCTTGATCACTTCCTCGATCGAGATCTTGACGAAGGCCGAAGTGTCGTACGGCACCGAGTACTCGTAGTCCGCCGGGAAGTTCTTGGCCAGCTCTTCCATCTTGGCGCGCACCGCGGTGGCGGTGGCCAGCGCATTGCCGGTCGGGGCCAGCTTGATGGCGATGGCGGCCGACGGCTTGCCGTTGGTGCGGGCCTGGGTCGAGTAGTCGGCGCCGCCCAGTTCCACGCGGCCGACGTCCTTGATGCGCACCGACGACCCGTCGGGGTTGGTGCGCAGCAGGATGTTGCCGAACTGCTCCGGCGTGGTCAGCCGGCTTTCGGTGGTGACGGTGGCGTTGAGCTCGGTGCCCTTGGGCGACGGCGTGCCGCCCAGCTCGCCCACGGCGACCTGGATGTTCTGCTCGCCCACCGCGGCGGTGACGTCGGTCGGGGTCAGGTTGTAGCCGGTCAGCTTGGCCGGGTCCAGCCAGATCCGCATCGCGTACTCGGTGCCGAACAGGTCGGCCTGGCCGACGCCGGGCACGCGGCGGATCGAGTCGATCACCTGCGCCGAGACGTAGTTGCCGAGCTGGATCGCGCTGGCCGTGCCGGACTTGGACGACACGGTCAGGAACATCATGTAGTTGTTCCCGGCCTTGTCGACGCGCACGCCCTGCTGGCGCACTTCCGCCGGCAGGCGCGCTTCCACGCGCTTCAGGCGGTTCTGCACCTCGACCGAGTTCAGGTCGACGTTCGAGCCCGGCGCAAAGGCGATGGTGATGCTGGCCAGGCCAGACGACTCGCTGGTGGAGCTGTAGTAGAGCAGGTTGGGGGCGCCGTTAAGCTCCTGCTCGATCACCGAAGTGACGGAATCCTCCAGCGTCTTGGCCGACGCACCCGGATAGGTGGCGGTGACCGAGATCGTCGGCGGGGCGATGTTCGGATATTGCGCGATCGGCAACTGCAGGATCGACAATATGCCGCCCAGCACGATGATCAGCGCGAGCACCCACGCGAACACCGGCCGGTCGATAAAAAACTTGGCCATAAGACTGGCTCCCTCTTTGTCTAGCCCTGTGTGCCGCGGCTGGCGTCAGCCGTCGCGGCCCGGCGGTGTTCAGCCTTGCTTGCCCTCGGCGCTGGCTTCCTGCTTCGCTTCGGCCTTGGGCGCCGAGGCGGGAGCGGCGGAAGCCGCGGCCGGGGTCGCGGCCGGTGCCGAGGCGCCGGCCTGCACGAACGGCACGGCCTTGGCCGGCGCGCCCACCTTGACCTTCTGCAGGCCCTCGACGATCACCTTCTCGCCGCCCTTCAGGCCTTCGGTGACGATCCAGCGGTCGCCGATCGCCTGCGGCGCCTTGACCGGCACCGCCGCGACGTTGCCGTCGGCGCCGACCACCATCACGGTGGCGCCCTGGGCGCCGCGGATCAGCGCGCGCTGCGGCACGGTCAGGGCGTTCTCGTCGACGCCCTGCTCGATCTTCACGCGCACGAAGGTGCCCGACAGCAGCTCGCGGTTCGGGTTGGGGAACTGCGCGCGCAGCGTGATCGCGCCGGTGGTCGGGTCGACCGTCATGTCGGAGAACAGCAGCTTGCCGGTCTGCGCATACTCGCGCCCGTCCTCGACGAACAGGTGCACCTTGGCGCCGCCGTTCATGCCCTTGACCGCGCCGGACTCGATCGCGCGGCGCAGGCGCGTGACCTCGGAGGCGGGCTGGGTAAAGGTGACCCACATCGGGTCGACCTGTTCCACCAGCGCCAGCTTGGTGGCCTCGCCCTTGCCCACCAGCGCGCCCTCGGTCACCAGCGCGCGGCCGGCGCGGCCGCTGATCGGTGCGGTCACGGTGGTGTAGCCCAGGTTGATCTGGGCGGTGCGCACCGCGGCCTTGGCCGAGGCCACGTCGGCATTGGCCTGGCCGGCGGCGGCGACGGCGTCGTCGTACTCCTGCTTGCTGACCGCATTGACGGCCACCAGCGGCTTGTAGCGGTCGGCCTTCAGCCGCGCCGACACGGCGTTGGCCTCGGCACGCTGCAGCGCGGCCTGGGCCGAGGCCAGCTCGGCCTGGTAGGGGGCGGGATCGATGCGGAACATGACCTGGCCGGCCTTCACTTCGCCGCCTTCGGTGTAGTTGCGCGACAGCACGATGCCTTCGACGCGCGCGCGCACTTCGGCCGTGCGCACGCCTTCGAGGCGGCCCGGCAGTTCATTGACGACGGCGACCGGCGACGGCGTCACGGTGACCACGCCCACTTCGGGCGGCGGCGGGGCGCCGCCTTCGGCCTTCTTGTCGCCGCAGGCAACAAGCGCCACGGCTGACAGCGCCGCTAGTGCATAGGCAGCAACGCAACGGATACGTTGGGACTTCCTCATCGATAACCCCATGATGGCAATTTGAGATTTGCCGCATTGCCCCGAACTGTCATCAGACAAACGGAAACGACACAGCGCGCCGCGTGGTTTGCGGCGGACAAAAGCGTGATGCTAGCCACAAATCGCGGCGTCGCGGTGACGATTGCGACGAACGGTGGCTTTTATGTAACGACTGGATAAATTGACCGGCTGGCCTGCGGCAGGATTGCCCGCCGTGCTGGGTAGGTCACAGTGGGCGGCTGGCCGAATGCCGGGCAAGCGCGTATTATATATACATTCAAGCATGTATGTTAAGTTGATGTTGCGGGAGGGCCTTTCGGCGCACAACCTGCGCGCAAAGGCACGACAAGGCGCAAGACCATGCCGCTCCAGAGAGCGGATCGGTACGAAATGCGTTCCACCCGCCCGGGATCACGGCGCGAACCGCCGGCTCGGGTTAGGATGCGCGCCGTCGTGTCGGCTCGCAAGCTGCAACCCCATTGACATGTGACGACAACGACCCGCCGGCGCGAGCGCCGGCCCGTGCGGCAGCCCAGCGTCCGCACCCCGGGGAGAACCAACAAGGCTGGCCATGGCGGCTTCATCGCGTCATGCCGCCGGCACCAGAGACAATCATGGTCAGACGCACCAAGGAAGAGGCGCTTGAAACGCGCCACCGGATACTCGACGCGGCCGAAGCCGTGTTCCACGCCCGCGGCGTGGCACGCCCGTCGCTGGCCGACATTGCCGAGGCGGCGGGGGTCACCCGCGGCGCGATCTACTGGCACTTCAAGAACAAGAGCGACGTGTTCGCCGCCATGTGCGACCGTGTCCACCTGCCGGTCGAGGCGCTGTGCGAGCCGGAACGGCTGGCGCGCCAGGAAGACCCGCTCGGCGGCATCCGCGACATCTGCGCCTATGTGATGCGCCAGACCGTGGTCAACCCGCGCTGGCGCCGGGTCTTCGAGATCATCTTCCACAAGTGCGAAATGGTGCAGGACAACGGCGCCATCTTCGAGCGCCAGCGCCAGTCGCACCAGGAAGGGCTGGTCAAGATGCGCGAGCACCTGCGCCTGGCGCTGGAGCGCGGCCAGCTGCCCGCCGACCTGGACCTGGACCTCGCCGTCAACGCCTTCCACGCCGCGGTGGGCGGGGTGCTGGCGCACTGGCTGTTCTCGCCGCAGGACTTCGACCTCGACGCCAACGCCGAGCGCCTGTCCGACGCCTTCATCGACACCCTGAAGTTTTCCCCGGCGCTGCGCCACGGCTACGTGCCGCGGCCGATGGCCGAGCTGGACCAGGAACTGTCCACGCTATGCCGGCAGGTCTGCGCCGGGGTGCAGGACGGCGGCCTCGATACCCCCGACCTGGTGCCCTGAGCCCCGCCGGGGCTATGACCGGCGCTAGCCGCGCATGGCCTCGCGCCAGCGCGCCAGGAACGCGCGCTTGCGCATGCCGTCCTGCGCCGCCAGCAGGCCCGGGCCGACGCTGATCGGCTTGAGCGCGTAGCCGAGCCGCTCCGACAGCGCCGCGGCCGTATGCACGCTGTCGGTATCGGTGCGGATGGTATAGAGCTGCGAGGTCGACTTGGCCAGCAGCGCCTGGCCCTCGCGCGACAGCAGGTAGTCCAGCCACAGCCGCGCCGCATTGGGCCGCGGCGCACGCCGCGCGATAAAGGCCACGCGCGACATCACCAGCGTGTAGTCGCTCGGCGCGATCACATCGATGGCCGCGCCGCGCTGCATCAGCGACAAGGCATAGGACCCCAGCAGGTTGTAGCCCATCACCAGCTCGCCGCTGGCGATGCGTTCGATCATCTCCGCGGTCGATGCCGACAGCTGCACCCCGGCCCGGCCCAGCGCCTGCGCCAGGTACCAGAACTCGCTGCCCATGCGCGCGTCCTGCTGCGCCAGCAGGTAGCCCACCCCCGAACGCTCCACGTCATAGGTCACCACCTTGCCGTGCCAGCGCGGCGCATGCTCCTGCAGCAGCCGCGCCAGGCCGCTGCGGCTGCGCGGCGGGCGCATGCCGGCCAGGTGGTGGCGGTTGTAGACGATCACCGCGGGCTCGAAGGTGGTGCCCCAGGCCTCGTCGCGCCACACCGCCCAGCCCGGCAGGCCGGCGCGCTCGGGCGAGGCGTAGCGCTGCGCATGGCCGTCGTTGACCAGCTTGATCTGCAGGTCCATGGCGGTGCTCCACAGCACGTCGGCAAAAGCTGCTCCGGGGCCAGGGGGCTGACCGGACAGCGCCGCGGTCTCGGCCAGGAAGCGCTGGTTGAGCTCGACCGTGTTGAGGTCCTGGTAGTGCACGCGGATGCCGGGATAGCGCGCCTCGAATGCCGTGATCAGCGGCCGTGCCACGTCCAGGTCGGTCGACGCGTACACCGTGACCATGCCTTCGCGCAGCGCGCCGGCAATGGTCGCGTCATACCCGGACGGATACCCCGGCGGCGGTGCCGGCGGCCTGGACTGGGCATGCAGCGGCCATGCCGCCGACAACGCGGCGGCGCCCAGCAGGCGGCGGCGTTGCGCCGAGGCGGGCGCGGCACAAGCGGACTGGCACGGCTGGGACGGACGCGGGGACACGATGCGGGACGGAGGGATCTGCCGGTGGAAGCGTTGCGCGCGCCGGGACCGGCGGGGCGAGGGTATTATAGGCGCCCGCGGCGGGCGCGCTCCATCGGTGCGGCCCCCGGTTTTTCCGGGCGTTTTGCGCGGCTGCGACCGAACATGGACCGAACCGGCACAGGAGGAGACCGGCATGCGCATCCTGCTGGTGGAGGATGAAGTCGAACTGGCACGCTGGGTGGCCCGCGCGCTGGAGCAGGGCGGCTTTGTGATCGAGCACGTCGCCGACGGCCTGCAGGCCGAGGCACGCTTGCAGGCCGAGGAATACGACGCCGTGCTGCTCGACCTGCGCCTGCCCGGCAAGGACGGGCTGGCCGTGCTCAAGTCGATGCGCGCGCGCGACGACCGCACCCCGGTGCTGATCCTGACCGCGCAGGACACGCTGGACGAGCGCGTGCGCGGCCTGAACCTGGGCGCCGACGACTACCTGCCCAAGCCCTTTGCCATCGCCGAGCTGGAAGCCCGGCTGCTGGCGCTGATCCGCCGCAGCCGCGGGCGCGCGCATCCGCGCCTGCAGTGCGGCACGCTGGTATTCGACGGCGAGACCCGCAGCTTCACGCTGGGCGGCGCGCCGCTGGCGCTGACGCCGCGCGAATCGACCCTGCTGGGCGCACTGCTGGCCCGCAGCGGCCAGCCGCTGACCAAGGCGCAGCTGCTCGACAAGGTGTTCTCGCTCGACGCCGACGTCTCGCCCGATGCGATCGAGGTGCTGGTCTACCGGCTGCGCAAGAAGCTGGCCGGGCACGGGGTCACCATCGTCACGCTGCGCGGCTTCGGCTACCTGCTGGAGCCGGAGGCGAAGGGCTGAGATGCGGCACCCGGTGCTGCTGTGGCGCCGCGGCAGCCTGCGCCGGCAACTGCTGTTGCTGCTGCTGCCTGCACTCGCCGCGATGATGGCGATCGACACCTGGCTGACCTACGGCACCCTGCGCGACGCCGCCAACACCGCCTACGACCGCTCGCTCTACGGCTCGATCCGAGCCATCGACAATGCCATCGGCATGGCCGGCGACAACGTCCAGCTGACGCTGCCCGACGCCGCCATGGAGATCTTCGAGACCGCGGCGCAGACCCATGTGTTCTACCGCGTCTCGACCGAGCGCGCCGGCCAGGTCGAGACCGTGACCGGCTACAACGACCTGCCGCTGCCGCGCGGCCCGCTGGTCAACAACCAGCCGCGCTTCTACGACGCCGAATACCGGGGCGAGGCGGTGCGCATTGCCGCGATGGCGCGGCCGGTGTACCGGCCCGACGCGCGCATGCGCGTGATCATCCAGGTGGCCGAAACCGCCGAGCCGCGCAGCGCATTGATCGGCTCGGTGTGGCGCAGCGCGCTGGCGCGCGACCTGCTGCTGATCGTGCTGAGCGCCGCCATCCTGGTGCTTGGCGTCAGCTACGTGCTGCGCCCGCTGGCGCGCGTGCGCGACGACGTCGAGGCGCGCTCGCCCGAGGACCTGACCCCGCTCGCGTTCGAGCGCGTGCCCGCCGAGGTGCGCCCGCTGGTCGATGCGGTCAACCTGCATGTGTCGCGCTCGGCCGCGATGGCGCAGTCGCAGGCGCAGTTCATCGCCGATGCCGCGCACCAGCTGCGCACGCCGCTGGCCATCCTCAAGACCCAGGCCGAGTACGCCCAGCGCCAGCTCAACGCCCCCGCCCCCGACCCCGAAGCCGCGCGCGCGGCCGCCGGCGAAGCCGTGGGCGGCATCGTCACCCAGCTGGAGCAGGCCGCGCGGCTGACCAACCAGCTGCTGGCGCTGGCGCGGGTACGCCAGCACCACGGCGACGCCGCGCAGCCCGGCGAGGCCGGCGAAGGCCTCGACCTGATCGACGCCGTCACCGTCGCCGAGCAGGTGGCGCTGGACTACCTGCCGCTGGCACGCGGCAAGCAGCAGGACTTCGGCTGGGAGCCGGTGCCGGGGCTGGCGCTGCCGGTGCGCGCCGATCCCGCGCTGCTGCGCGAGGCGCTCGCCAACCTGGTCCACAACGCGATCCAGTACTCGCCGCGCGGCAGCCGCATCACGCTGTCGGCGACGCGTGCGGGCGATCACGCCTGCCTGGTGGTCGAGGACGATGGGCCCGGCATCCCGGCTGAAGAACGCGAGAAGGTCTTTGCGCGGTTCTACCGGCGGGTGGGGAATGCGCAGCCCGGCTCGGGGCTGGGGCTGGCGATTTCGCGGGAGATGGCGGCGCGGTTCGGGGGGACGGTGGAGTTGGGGGAGGGGGCGCAGGGCACCGGGGTGCGGGCGGTGTTGAGGTTGCCGGTTGGCGGGTAGTCAGTGCCACCAACAAATCAAAGGCCACCGGCATTCCCGCGAAAGCGGGAACCCAGCGACTTTGAGAAGCACTTGCGCTTCAAAGACACTGGGTCCCCGCCTACGCGGGGACGACGTGTCGGTGACTGTGAGCAAGTCGGCATGGCCAGCGTGCGGGCTACTCTCCCGCAAGCGGGAGAGGTGAGAAAACCGGGCGCGTGGCGAAACGCGCTACCCGAACAATTCTTCCGCCACCGTGGGATGCACCTGCACCGTCGTCTGCAAGTGCGACTCGCGCACCCCCAGCCTCAACGCCACCGCCAGCGTCTGCACGATCTCCGGCGCGGCGTTGTCCATCAGGTGCGCGCCCAGCACGCGCCCGCTGCGCGCGTTGAGCACCAGCTTGAACACCGACTGGTGCGGCGTGCCGGCAAAGCGATGCTCCAGCGAGACAAAGCGCTTGATCACGGTACGGATGCGCTCGGGCTTGCCGGCCGCCTCGATGGCCTGGGCCTCGGTCAGCCCCACCGCGCCGATGGCGGGCTCGCAGAACACCGCGGTGGGGACGAAATCGAAATCCGCGCGTTCGCCGCGCCGCCCGAACAGGCGGTCGGCCAGCCAGCGGCCCTGCGCGGTCGCCACCGGGGTCAGGTGCAGGCCGTCGATAGCATCGCCCAGCGCATAGATGCTGCGCACGTTGCTGCGGAACTGGCGGTCGACGCGGATGCCGCCGCGCTCGCCGAAGGCCACGCCCAGCGCTTCCAGACCCAGGCCCTGCACATTGGAGATGCGCCCGATCGCCGCCAGCGCCGCCTGCGCGCGCACGGACTCGGTCTGGCCGGCGCGGCCCGGGTCGTTGGTAGGCTGGTAGCAGACTTCGACCGCGCCGTTGGCCTGGCTCAGCAGGTGCACGCGCGCGTTCAGGTGCAGCCGCACGCCGCGCGCGGTCAGCGCGTCGGCCAGCGCGGCGCCGATGTCGTGGTCGAAATGCGGCAGCAGCCGGTCGCCGGCGACGATCAGGTCGACCTTGACGCCATAGCGCGACAGGATCGAGGCCTGCTCCACGCCGATATAGCCGCCGCCGATGACGGCGACCGACGCGGGCAGGCTCTGCCAGGTGAAGACGTCGTCGGAGCTGGCGGCCAGGTCGCCGCCGGGCACGTCGAGCGTGCGCGGGCGCGCGCCGGTGGCGATCAGGATGCGGTGCGCATGGATGGTCTCGTCGCCGATGCAGACTTCCTCGGCGCCGGTGACCCGCGCCTCGCCCTGCAGCACTTCGACGCCGGACTCGGTCAGGCGCTGGGTGTAGCCCACGTTCAGCCGCGCGACCTCGGCGTTGACGCGCACGATGGCATCGCGCCAGTCCTCGTGCCCGCCGGTATGCGACAGGCACCCCGACAGGATGGCCGACCACGAGGCGCCGTACGACAGCATCTTCTTGGGCACGCAGCCGCGGTTGACGCAGGTGCCGCCGATGGCGTCGCGCTCGACCAGGATCACGCGCGCGCCGTGCGCCGCCGCGCGCCGTGCGCAGGCCACGCCGGCCGAGCCGCCGCCGATCACCACCAGGTCGGCCTCGCGCAGCTTGTCCTGGCGCCGGGCGCGGCCGCGGCGCGCGCGCGGCACCTGCTGCACCGGTGGCGCCGCGCTGACCTCGCGCGCGCGCCGCGGCGCGCTGGCCTGCTGCGGGGTGGATACGGTTGTCTGGCGCTTGCTCATCCATGCCTCCTGTCGCGGCACGCGGGCCGCATCGACAATCATCAGGCCAGCGCCGGCACAACGGAAACTAGGCAGCGGGCCGCAGTTCGGTATTCAGGATCGACGGCCACTCGCGCAGGAAAGTTTCCCCGTCGCGGCGGCCCAGTTCATAGGCGTGCGTCATGGCATCGGGCCGGGTGTAGTCCCAGCTCGAGATCGGCACGCGCTGCGAAGGCTGCAGGTACAGGCGGCGCTGGCCGCCTTGTTCGAGCACGAAACGGCGCGGGCGCGGGTACAGCCGCGTGACCAGCACCAGCACATTGCCGGGCGCGGCATCGAGCGCGTCGACCGGCACGTTGTCGACCAGCCCGCCGTCCAGCACCGGGCGGCCGTCGCGGCGCAGCACCGGCGTGAACGGTGGCGTCGACGCCGACTGCAGCAGCAGGTCGGCCAGCTGGTCGGCCGAGGCGCAGTCCTGCGCGCGCACGAACTCGGGGCGGAAGCCCAGCTTGCGCCCCAGCCGCGGGTGCAGCGTCTTGAGCACGTGCTTGTCGATGTTGTAGGCCAGCAGGCCCGCGGCCACCGCCAGGCGCGGACCGCTCCAGCGCGGGATATGCGCCACGCCGATGCGGATCTCGGGCGCCTGCTGCAGCTGCGCGAGGCGCCCGTCGGCAAAGATGCTCAGCAGCGCGGTGCGGTAGATGCCGTAGTGCGGGAACACGCGCTCGTTGCGCAGCAGGTTGCCCCAGTAGGCGTTGCGGCGGTTGCTGGCCAGCACCGCGCGGTAGTAGTCCATGGTCTGGTGCGAGTCGTGCGCATAGACCATGCAGGCAGTGGCCGCGCCGGCCGAGATCGCGGCGATCACGCGCGGGCGCAGCTGCAGTTCGGGCGCGACCGTGTCCCACCAGCCCGCCTGCCACCAGCAGCGGTTGCCGCCGCCGGCAAAGACGACCTGGTCGAAGGGATGGGCGTGGCCGCAAGGCATGGGATCTGGCGCGCGTCAGAGCAGCGCGTAGGTGGTGGTGGCCTGCACCGCCAGCTTGCCGTCGGTGCCGGTCAGCTCGATCTCGCCGAACACCACGGTCTTGCCCAGCCGCAGCACGTTGGCGCGCACCAGCACGTCGCCGTCGATCACCGGGCGCATGAAGTTGGTGGTCAGCGTCACCGTGGTCATCGGCCGGAACTCGCCCAGCGCGCTGGCCACGGCGATGATCATGGCGGTATCGGCGGCGGACATCAGCACCTGGCCGCAGACCACGCCGCCCGCATGGCGGAACGATTCGCTGAAAGGGAGGCGCAGCGTCACGCCCTGGGCATCGACCGCTTCGGCGCGCAGGCCGAGCTGGCGCACCCACGGCGCCAGCACGCGCTCGAGCGTGGCGTCGATGTCGGCAAGGGTCAGGGCTTCGGGCATGAGGCTCCTTGTTCTGGCTGGCCGCGCCATGGCGGTCGAATGGTGGTCGAATGGCGGTCCTGTGGCGGACCGCTATTCCGTCTCCTCCGGCGCGACGCGATGTTTGAGGCAATGATACAGGGGCCCGGTGGCCAGCACCACGAACGCCATCCGGATCACGTGGAAGGCGGTCACCAGCGGCACCCCCACCTCCAGCACCTTGGCGGTGATGCACATCTCGGCGATGCCGCCCGGCGTCGTGCCCAGGATCACCGTGGCCGGGTGCGCGCCCGACAGCGCCGACAGCCCCCACCCGAACAGCGCCGACACCACCAGCGCCAGCACGGTGTACAGCGCCACGCCCGACAGGAAGCGCGGCGCGGTGTGCAGGAACTCGCGCGAGAAGCGCACCCCCAGCGACACCCCGATCAGCAGCTGGCCGGCCCGGCTCATCCAGGTGGGGATGGCCGACAGCTCGATCCCGCACGCGGTCAGCACCGCCGCGGCCAGCAGCGTGCCGATCACGAACGGGTTGGGCATGTTCAGCCGCTTCACCAGCAGCGCCACCCCCAGCGTGATCGCCACCAGCGCCACCAGCCCGGGCGCGCTGACCACGCGCGGTCCTGGGATATACGGATCGAGCCCATGGATGCCGCCGTACTGGAAGATCGCCGGCACCGTCACCACCACCATCAGCACGCGCAGCGAATGCGCCGCCGCGACCTGGTCGATGCGCGCGCCGTTGCGCTCGGCCAGGTTGGCCATCTCCGAGGCGCCGCCGATCGCGGTGGAGAAAAACGCGGTCTTGAACGCGACCCCGGTGGTCCGCCGCAGCAGCAGCGCGCCGCCCACGCCCAGCGCCAGCGCGAACAGCGAGCCGGCGACGATGTACGGCAGGTATTCCACCAGCCGCGCCACCACGTCCGGCGTGAAATACAGCCCGAGCGAGGCGCCGATGACCCATTGGCCGGCATTGCGCGCCTGCGCCGGCGCGCGCAGGTCGGCGCCCCACATGCGCGCGGCGGCCACGGCCAGCAGCGGGCCGATCATCCACGGCAGCGGGGTATTGAGCAGGGTGCAGAGCAGGGCGGCGGCCAGCCCCAGTGCCAGCGTGGGCACCGCGGCCGGCCAGCGGTTGGCGGCAAGAGACATGAGGCAGCGGCCTGGCGCGGGCGCCGGCGCTTGTTGTTTTTGACGGAGGAAAAGCAAGAGGCCCGCGCGCGCTGGCGCCGGGCCCCGGGAGAGACTACCGCATGCTAACGCGGATTACGCGGCGTTGTCAGCCTGCGCATGCGCGCTGCCGCGCGCGGCGTGCCAGCGCAGCAGGCGCGGGATCACCACCACCGCCACGGTCAGCGCCAGGATCGAGGCCGAGATCGGCTGGCGCAGGAACAGGCTCCAGTCGCCCTGGCCGATCGACAGCGCATTGCGCAGCTGCTTCTCCGCCATCGGCCCGAGGATCATGCCGACGATCACCGGCGCGGTGGGGAAGTCGAAGCGGCGCATCACCATGCCCAGCAGCCCGACCACGAACAGCAGCAGCAGGTCGAACCACGACTGGCGGATGCCGTACGCGCCCAGGCCGGCGAAGATCAGGATGCCGCCGTACAGCAGCGGCGTGGGCACGCGCAGCATGCGCACCCACAGGCCGATCGCCGGCAGGTTCAGCACCAGCAGCATGACGTTGCCGATATACAGCGACGCCAGCAGGCCCCAGACCAGGTCGCCCGAGGTCTGGAACAGCATCGGGCCCGGCTGCAGGTTGTAGTTCTGGAACGCCGCCAGCAGGATCGCGGTGGTGTTGGAAGTGGGGATGCCCAGCGTCAGCAGCGGCGCCAGCGTCGCGGTCACGGCCGAGTTGTTGGCGGCCTCGGGGCCGGCCACGCCTTCGATCGCGCCGACCTTGCCGAACTCTTCCTTGTGGTCCGACAGCTTCTTCTCGGTCGCGTACGACAGGAAGGTCGGGATCTCGGCGCCGCCCGCCGGGATCAGCCCGAACGGAAAGCCGATGAAGGTGCCGCGGATCCACGCCGGCAGCGAGCGCTTCCAGTCCGACCGGTTCATATGGGTCGAGCTGAGCTTGTTGTAGGTGCTGGGCGGCTGCGGGAAGAACGCGTTGAACAGCGCCTCGCCCACCGCGAACAGGCCCACCGCGACCACCACGATATCGATGCCGTCGTACAGCTCCTGCACGTTCATCGAATAGCGCGTCTGTCCCGACAGCGAGTCCATGCCGATCAGGCCGATGCCCAGCCCCAGGAACAGCGCGGTCATGCCGCGCAGCAGCGACGAGCCCAGCACCGCCGAGACCGTGGTGAAGGCCAGCAGCATGATCATGAAGTACTCGCCCGGTCCGAACTGCAGCGCCACGTCGGCCGCCACCGGCGCGAACAGCGACAGCATCACGGTGGCGATGGTGCCGGCCACAAACGAGCCGATTGCCGCGGTCGCCAGCGCCGGGCCGGCGCGGCCGTTCTTGGCCATCAGGTTGCCTTCCATGGCGGTGACCATGGTGGAAGACTCGCCCGGCGTGTTCATCAGGATCGAGGTGGTCGAGCCGCCGTACATCGCGCCGTAGTAGATGCCGGCAAACATGATCAGCGCGGCGGTGGGCTCGACCTTGGCGGTCAGCGGCAGCAGCATCGCCACCGTCAGCGCGGGGCCGATGCCGGGCAGCACGCCGATGGCGGTGCCGAGGAAGCAGCCCACCAGGGCCCACATCAGGTTGATCGGCGTGATCGCGACGGCAAAGCCGTGCATCAGCTGGTTCAGGGTATCCATGCGAAGACTCCTTGCGGGACGGGCGGGCTCAGAAGCCGGCGATGGGCAGCAGCGGCAGGTTGATGCCGAGCAGGAATTCGAACAGCGCCCACATCGGCACCGTGATGCACAGCCCGATGATCGCGTCGCGCACGATGCGGCGGCTGCCGTAGCCGCGCGCCACGCACACCATCAGCAGCGTCGATGCCAGCACGAAGCCGAGCGTGCCGATCAGCGCCATGTTCAGCACCAGGCCCGCGGCGACCCACAGGAAGCCGCCGAAGTTGTGCGGCGCGTTGGGCAGCTCGGCATCCTCTTCCGGCATGTTGCGGAAACCGCCGCGCACGCCCTGCCAGGTCAGCAGCGCGCCGCATACGGCCAGGCCGACCGCCACCAGCGTGGGCACGAAGCGCGGCGACAGGCCGGCATAGCCCTCGTCGCCCGAAATACCGGACAGCCCGAGGAAGAAGAACAGCGAGAGCGCCAGCACGGCAATGCCGATGGCGAGGTGCGAGGGTTTCATGGAGACTCCTTGGCCATGGTCGCCCAGCCGCGGGGGCTGGCATGCGCGACGCTGGCGGATGCTGCCCGCGCGGCGGCGGGGCCCGGTGACAATGTTGTTGTCTTCGGTATCGCAGGTGGACACCGGGCCCCGCGCCGTGTTTCCGGCCGCCGGGATCACCGGCGGCGTCGGCAGGCACGACAGGTAAAGCTAGAGGGTGCGTTAAGGCCGTATTGCGGGGGCCGAAGCCGGCGCGCCAGCCGTGTTACTTGGCCACGCCCAGTTCGCGCAGCGTGCCGCCCAGGCGGACCGATTCGCTGTCGACGAACTTGCCGAACTCGTCGCCGGTCAGCAGGAACGGGGTCCAGTCGTTCTTCTGCAGCGTCTCCTTCCAGGCCTTGCTCTCGGTGGCCTTGACCACCGCATCGATCATGGCCTTGCGCTGTTCCGGCGTGGTGCCCGGCGCGCCGTACACGCCGCGCCAGTTATAGATCTCGACGTTGACGCCTTGCTCCTTCAGCGTCGGGATATCGGCGACACGGTCCTTGGAGGTGACCGCCAGCGCGCGCATCTTGCCGCTCTTGATAAACGGCAGGAACTCCGACACGCCGGCGATGCCCACCGTCACGTGACCGCCCATGATCGAGGCCGAGGCTTCGCCGCCGCCCTGGAACGGCACGTAGTTGACCTTCTTCGGGTCGACGCCGCTTTCCTTGGCGACCAGTCCGGCCAGGATATGGTCGATCGAGCCCTTGGAGCCGCCGCCCCAGCTGACGCTGCCCGGGTTGGCCTTCAGCTGCGTGGTCAGGTCCTTGACCGACTTGATCGGCGAGCTGGCCGGCACGGTGATGACCATGGTGTCGGCGAACAGGCGCGCGATCGGGGTAGCGTTCTTCAGCGTGACCGGCGGCTTGTTGGTCTCGATCGCGCCGACCATCACCGCGCCCACCACCATCAGCGCATTGGGATTGCCCTTGTCGGTGTTGACGAACTGGGTCAGCGCGATGGTGCCGCCGGCGCCGCCCTTGTTGTCGTACGAAGCGGCCTTGGCCTGGCCCGCGGCAATCATCGCGGCGCCCAGCGAGCGGCCGGTCTGGTCGAAGCCGCCGCCGGGATTGGCGCCGATCATGACCTTGACGTTGTCCATCGCGAACGCAGGCGCGGCCACGGCAGCGGCGGCAAGGGTGGCGGATGCCATCACGGCATGGGCGAAGCGGAAATAGGTACGGCGCATGGCGGTCTCCTTGGTAATACCGGTGATCGCTTGCCTGCACGGCTGCCGCGATCCGACCCGGGCGTTCCGGCGAGCCTGGCGTTGCGGGACGGGATGCGGGCCGGGCGCGCGCGCAATCGCGCGGGCACCGGGCTTGTCTCCTGTCCGGCGCGGCGAGGGCTGGCCGGGACTGTTCTTGGACTTTTGCTGAACGTCGGGCCGGAAGTTCCGGCCTTGGGGCGGATTCTAGGCGGGGGAAACTGTCAAAAGGCTGTCAAATGGGGGGAGATGGGGTCGGGGTTTACGTGGATGGTGGCAGGTTGGCGTGTGGGCGGGCGGGACTTCGTGGAGGCGCTGGCCCATGCCGAATTGCTCCTCGTAACCGACACGTCGTCCCCGCGTAGGCGGGGACCCAGTGTCTTTGAAGCGCAAGCGCTTCTCAAAGTCACTGGGTTCCCGCTTTCGCGGGAATGACGGTGGTCTTTTTTGGTGACACTAACAAGATCAAGACTTAGCGAAGGTTACTGGGTAGGGGCGGGGGAGAGGGCCGGCGCGTCCATGGCAACCGCCCCAAAAAAACCCCTCACCCCCCCGGCTTCGCCTGCAAGCAAAGATCCTTGCGCTCGACCGCCGGCACCACCACCGCCAGGTCGAACTCGCCATCAGCCGGCGCGCTTTCCACATAGCCCACGCTGACCACCATGCCGGCATCGCCGGCCAGCCAGCGCGGCACGCCGATATCGCGCCGCACATGCCCATTCCCCGCGATCAGCACCGCGCCGCGCGCGGCATAAGGCCGCAACGCCTGCGCCATCACCGCGTCGCGCGCGGCCTGTGCCGCCAGCATGCCGGGCAGCATCGCCTTGGGGAAATTGCCGCAGTGGCCGCGGTCGAGCACCGCGGTCTGCGCCGCGACCAGGTCCGGTGGCAACGCGCCGGTCAGTCCCAGCCGCTGCCGCTCGTCCGCGGAAAACAGCCGGTCCAGCCCGCCGCGCACGATCTTGCCCGCGTCGGCGCGCGACAGGTTCGCCGCGACCAGCGGCAGGTCGTACCGCAGCGCCAGCGCCACCACCGGCCGGTACAGCGGCCACTGCCACGCGCCGCCGCCGGCCTGTGCGATCAGGTAGTCGGCGTCGCGCGGGCGCTCGCGCCTGGCGCGGTCGATATCGGCCTGGCGCTCGCGGTCGAACTGCTCCATGGCGATGGCCGGGCGCCAGCCTTGCGCGACCGCGCGGGTCAGCGCGTCGAGCCGCTGCTGCTGGCCGGCGGCGTTGTCGTGCACCTCGCCCAGCAGCACGTACGGCTTGCCGGCGAAGGCGGCGCTGACCGTCGCGGGCGCTGGCCGCGGCGCGGCACAGCCGGCGGTGAGCAAAGCAGCCGCCGCGGCCAGCATGGCGGCGGCGCACAAGCGCAATGGCATCACGCGGTTTCCTTTATCTCGTTGCCGTGGCCGGCGCCGGCGCACGTCGACCAGATTCTCGCCCACATCGGCCCCGGTTGCTCCCGGACAGGCCCTTCCGTGCCGGCCCCATCGGAATGCGCTTCACGCATAGGATGTGGTGCCGCTACCACATGGATGGCATGTTGCTGGCTGAGCGGGACGCGTCCGGGTCGGAAGCCGTCTGTTTAGCAAACTTTGTTTGCATCGAAGTTAGCAACGCACTACCATGCATGCATGCCATCGAATTTACCAAGCAGGCGGCGCAGGCCTTGAAGGCGATGCCACGGAATGTCGCGGCAACCATCCGGGCGAAGCTCGACATGCTTGCCAGCAATCCGTACGCTCCCAATCCGAACGCGAGCCGGCTCGCCGGACGGCCCGGCTACCGGCTGCGGGTTGGAGATTGGCGCGTGCTGTACCAGATTGAAGACGGCCGACTTGTCATCCTCGTGGTGGCGGTCTGTCCGCGAGGGAGTGCCTACCAATGACCGACATCCAATTCATCCAGCGCGACGGCCGCCGCGAATTTGCCGTGGTCCCCATCGAGGTCTGGGAACGCGTCCAGCACCTGATCGAAGCCAGCGACGACGTCACCCTGTTTGACGCCGCGGTGGAACAGGACGACGGCTGGCGCGTGCCGGCCGCCGTGCTCGACGCCGAACTGGCCGGCGACCACCCGGTCAAGGCGTGGCGCAACTACCGGCGGCTGACGCAGGATGCGCTGGCCCGGGCCGCGGGCCTGAGCAAGCCGTATCTCAGCCAGATCGAGAACCGCACGCGTGCCGGCAGCGCGGCAGCGCTGCGCAGGCTGGCGCAGGCGCTCGACGTGCCTGCCGACATCCTCGCGGAACCGGGCGAATAGCTGGCGGCGCCGGCGCCCGCCCTCAATGCTGCCGCACCGTCTCCCCGGGCGCCTTGTGCGGCAGCCGGTTGCCTTCCGCGTCGATCTGCAGCGGCCCGGTGCCGGAGAAGCGGTCCAGCGCCAGGTAGATCACCGGCGTGATGAACAGCGTGATCACCTGCGAGAACAGCAGCCCGCCCACCACCGCCAAACCCAGCGGCTGGCGCAGCTCGGCGCCGGCGCCCAGGCCCAGCGCCAGCGGCAGCGCGCCCATCACCGCGGCGAAGGTGGTCATCATGATCGGCCGGAAGCGCAGCAGGCACGCCTGCCGGATCGCTCTGGCCGGGGTCATGCCTTGTTCGCGCTGCGCCGCCAGCGCGAAGTCGATCATCATGATCGCGTTCTTCTTGACGATGCCGATCAGCATCAGCACGCCGATCACCGCGATCAGCGACAGCTCGACGTTGAAGATGAACAGCGTCAGCAACGCGCCGACCGCCGCGGACGGCAGACCCGCCAGGATGGTCAGCGGGTGGATGTAGCTTTCGTACAGCACCCCCAGCAGCGTGTAGATCACCGCGATCGCCGCGACCAGCAGCACGATCTGCGTCGCCTGCGACGACTGGAACACGGCCGCGTCGCCGCCCCAGCTGGTGAAGATCGAGCTGGGCATCGCGATCTCCTGCTTGTAGCGGTCGATGCGCGCCGAGGCGTCGCCCAGCGCCGCGCCCGGGGCCAGGTTGAACGACACCGTCACCGACGGCAGCTGCCCCTGGTGGTTGACCGCGATCGGGCCGACCCGGCGCTCGGTGGTGGCGAAGGCCGAGACCGGCACCATCTGCCCGGTCTTGCTGCGCACATAAAGCTTGGCGAACGCGCTTTCGTCGGTGCGGTCGGCATCGGCCGCCTGCAGGATCACGTAGTAGTTGTCGATCGGCGTGTAGATGGTCGACACCTGGCGCTCGCCGAAGGCCGAGTACAGCGCGGTGCGCACGTCCTGCATCTGCACGCCCAGTGCATTGGCCTTGTCGCGGTCGATGGTCAGGTGCGCTTCCAGACCCGACTGCTGCGAGTCGCTGGTGACGTCGCGGAACAGGCTGTCGGCGCGCATCTTCGCCATCAGCTGGTCGGAGGCGTCCTGCAGCTGCCCGGCCTTCACGCTCTGCAGCGTGTACTGGTAGCGGCTCTTGCTCTGGCGCCCGCCCAGCTGCAGGTTCTGCACCGGCGCGAAGTACACCGCCAGGCCCGGCACGCCGGCGACGTCGCGCCGCAATGACTCGATCACCCTGGGCATGGCCCCGCGCTCGCCGCGCGGCTTCAGTTCGACGAACATGCGCCCGGTGTTGATGGCCGGCGACGGCCCGCCGCCGATCGCCACCACGATGCTCTTGACCGCCGGGTTGGCGCGCATGCGCTCGGCCGCGTCGCGCAGGCGCTCGGACATGGCATCGAACGAGATGTCCTGCGGCCCTTCGGCGTTGACGCGGATCTGGCCGATGTCTTCTTCCGGGAAGAAGCCCTTGGGGATGGCCACGAACAGCACCGCGGTCAGCACGAAGGTCAGGCCCGCCGCCCCCAGCACGGTGCGGCGGTGCGCCAGGCACCAGTCCAGCCCGCGCGCGTAGCGGTGCAGCGTGAACTCGAACAGGTTTTCGAACCACTGCGTCGAACGCATGCCCAGCGTCTGCTTCTGCGCCGCGGCCGGCTGCGCCACCGGGTGGTCGCCATAGGCGTGGTGCGATTCGTCCACCGGCACGTTCTCGGCCGACAGGAAGCGCGCGCACAGCATCGGGATCAGCGTCAGCGACACCAGCGCCGACACCAGGATCGACAGCGACACCACCGCGGCGAATTCATGGAACAGCAGCCCGATCACGCCCGGCATGAAGAAGATCGGGATAAACACCGCCACCAGCGAGATCGAGATCGACAGGATGGTGAAACCCATCTCGCGCGATCCCACCAGCGCGGCCTTGAGCGGCGGCACGCCTTCCTCGATATGGCGCACGATGTTCTCGAGCATGACGATGGCATCGTCGACCACCAGCCCCACCGCCAGCGTGATCGCCAGCAGCGAGACGTTGTCCAGGCTGTAGCCGAACGCCTTCATCAGCGCCACCGTGCCGATCAGCGAGATCGGCAGCGACACGGTCGGGATCAGCGTGGCCGCGGCGCGGCGCAGGAACAGGAAGATCACCAGCACCACCAGCGCCACCGTCAGCGCCAGCGTGAACTGCACGTCATGGATCGATTCGCGGATCGAGCGCGAGCGGTCGTTGACCACCGACACGTTGATCGAGCCGGGCATCTGCTGGATCAGCCGGGGCAGGGCGGCATGGATGGCGTCGACCACGGCGACGGTGTTGGCGTCGGGCTGGCGCAGCACGGCCAGCACGATCGAGCGCTCGTTGTTGAGCCAGCTGCCGGTCTTGATGGTCTCGACGCTGTCCTCGACCTCGGCCACGTCCGACAGCCGCACCAGCGCGCCGTTGGGCTGGCTGGCGACGATGATATTGCGGAAGGCGTCGGCACTGGTGAGCTGCCGGTTGGCCTGGATGGTCAGGGTCTGGCGTGCGCTGTCGAGCGTGCCCACCGGCGTGTTGGCATTGGCGCGGTTCAGCGCGGTGGCCAGCTCGTCCAGCGTCAGGCCGCGCGCGGCCAGCGCATCCGGATGCGCGCGCACGCGCACCGCAAAGCGCTTCTGGCCGAAGATCTGCACCTGCGCCACGCCCGGCAGCGTCGCCAGCGTGGGCGAGATCAGGTTGTCGCCGAACGCGTTCAGGTCGGCCAGGCTCATCGCCGGCGAGTTGATCGCCAGCAGCAGCACCGGCGCGTCGGCCGGGTTGACCTTGCGGTACGACGGCGGCGTGGTCATCTCGATCGGCAGCGAACGCTGCGCGCGGAACAGCGCCGCCTGCACGTCAACGGCTGCGTCGTCGATATTGCGGTCGCTGTTGAATTCGATCGTGATGCTGGAATTGCCGAGCGTGTTCGACGAGCTGATCACCGACACGCCGGGGATGGTCGCGAACTGCTTTTCCAGCTGCGTCGCCACCGATGCCGCCATGGTTTCCGGGCTCGCGCCCGGCAGCGTCGCGGTGACCTGGATCACCGGCGAGTTGAAGCTGGGCAGCGCGGCGATCGGGATGGTCGGGTACAGCACGATGCCGGTGACGATCACGGCCAGGCACAGCAGCACCGTCATCACCGGACGGCGGATGCAGAGTTCCGAGAGCGTCATGGCTCAGTGCCCCGCGGCGGCAGGGCGGGCGGCGTCGGCGCCGGAGGCGCCGCGGGCCGCGGCCTCGCGCACCAGCGCGCCGGGGCGCAGGTTCTGCGTGCCTTCCACCACCACGCGGGCGCCGGACTGCACGCCCTCGACCACGGCGGCGGCGGCGGTGGTGGTCACCACCCGCACCGGCACGCGCGCGACCTTGCTGTCGGGCTGCACCACATAGACGAAACGGCCTTCCGGGCCGGTCACCACCGCCTGCGGCGGCACCGTCAGCGCGCCCTTCAACGTCTGCACCACGGCGCTGACGGTGGCATAGGTGCCCGGCCACAGCCGCTGTTCTTCATTGTCGAATTGCGCCTTGACGCGGATGGTGCCGTACTGCGGGTCGACGGTGTTATCGACAAAGCTGATGCGGCCGGTCACCGGCGCCTTGTTGCCGTCGTTGGGCTGCGCGGTGACCTGCACCGGGCCCGCGCGCAGCGCCTCGCGCAGCGCGGCCAGCTGGCGTTCGGGCAGGCTGAAGGTGACGGCGATCGGCTGCACCTGGGCGATGGTGACCATCGGCTGGGTGCTGTTGGGCAGCACCAGCGAGCCGGGGAAGGCGTTGATCACGCCGGTGCGGCCGCTGATGGTGGCGCGGATCGCGCCGTAGCTGACCGCCACGCGGCTGGCCTCGATCGCGGCCTGGTCGGCGCGCACGGTGGCGGCAAAGCCGTCGACCCTGGCCTGCGCGGTATCGACCGCGCTCTTCGAGATGAAATTGCGCTGCAGCAGCTCCTGGCTGCGCGCCAGCGTGCGGCGGGCGTCGGCCAGGTCGGCCTGGTCGCGCAGCAGTTGCGCCTGGGCCTTGGCCAGGTTGGCCTCGTCCATGCGGGTATCGAGCGAGAACAGCAGGTCGCCGGGCTTGACGGTCTGGCCTTCCTTGATATGGACGGTGCGCACGGTGCTGGACACCTGCGGCCGCACCTCCACGGTCGACAGCGCCGTGACATTGCCGTTGGCCGAGACCTGCAGCGGCACGTCGCCCTGCTGCACCGGCGCGGTGGCCACCACCGCCGCCGCCGGCGGCTTCGGCGCCGGCTTGGGGGCAAGCCAGGTGCGCCATGCGAACCAGCCCAGGCCGGCAAGCGCCAGCACCACCAACACCGCCAGCCACGGCGACACGCGGCCGCGCCCGGTCCCGGCGACCGCCCTCCAGTTGCTGTCGACGAAGCCCTTGGGCTGGTCGATCCTGTCAGATTTCATATTGTGTGGACCCTCTGCCCCGCGTCTTCAGCGCCACTCCCCGTGTACCGCCCGGCATGTTGTCAGCAGATGTTGCCGGTGCGTGTCGCGCAAAGACTCTACTAGTACCGCGCTTCGCCCGCCGGAGCCAGCGCCGCGTATTACAGTCCGTTACAGAGGTGCAAGGATCTGGTAATGCCCGGCGCCGGCAAACGCCGTCCGGGCCACAGGGGAGGCCGGGGATGTGTGTAGCGGGGCGCTTGTATGGTTAGACAAACATTATCAGAAAAGCTGCCGCCGGCCATCGCGGCGCCACTGATTGACGCTGTCGACCGACAATTCCCGTGGTCCGGCCTGCACAATCACGGCATCGCCGGCGCGCACCTCGCCCTTGAGCACCACGCTCAGGTAGACCCCGGAATAGCCGCTCTGCACCATGTCGCGCACCGCATGGCGGTAGCCCAGCGCGGCGTTGAACTTGTAGCAGGGCTGGCGCGGGGCTTCCACGCGCAGCAGCGCGGTGCCGACCCGCACCAGGTCGCCGATCCATAGCGCGGACTCGAGCAAACCCTCGAGCGTCAGGTTTTCGCCCATCGCGCCGTAGGGCAGCGGCGGGCCGGACTCGGGCTGGGCGCAGGCGCGGCGGCGGGCGTTCCACCAGGCGTAGTGCTCCGACGGGTAGGCGTAGACCGCCTTGTCGAGCCCGCCGTGCACGGTCAGGTCACCCTGCTCGTCGCCGGCCAGCCCGAGCGGCTGCACCTGGACCCGCAGCGGGTGCAGTAGCGTGCTGACCGGATGCTTGCGGATGCCGGACAGCACCACCGCCTCGGTGCCCGCCCCCGCCACCACCAGCGGGATGGCCTTTCCCAGGCTGACCGCCAGCACACGCGCAAGGCCCGGCCAAGGTCTCGAATCGCTCACGTGCGCCCCCGCTTCGTGGTTGTGGATAGGGATGTGGATAAGCTGCGGATATCCCTGAGGATAACGGGGCGGATAAGGCTGTGGACAAAGGCTTGGTGCGGTTCCTCACAAGGCGCCGGCGCGGGGCCGCGGCGCCCGTTTCAGAAGGGAATCAGAGCTGCTGCGCCGCTTGCGGCGGCTGCCAGCGGCAGCCCAGCAGCCGCGCGCGCTGCGACACCGCCAGCGCCGCCAGCATCAGCGCCGCCGCGCCCCAGTGCAGCGTGTCGGGGCCGGCCAGCGTATAGATGGCCGCGCCCGCCATGGCGCCGGCGGCCTGGCCCAGGTAGATCGACGAGGAATTCAGCGAGATCGACACCGCGGCCCGCTACGGCGCCAGCAGCACCAGCCGCGCCTGCTGCGCGCTGTTGGTGGCAAACCCGCCCACGCCCCACAGCATGAACAGCGCCACCAGCGCCACGCTGCCCAGCCCCGCCAGCGGCCACAGCACCATCGCCGTGATCGACGTCAGCAGCGTCACCTGCACGATCCGGCTGGGCGTGACCCGGTCCATGCGCGACGCCGCCATGGCGTTGCCGAACACCCCGCAGGCGCCATAGGCCAGGAACATCAGGCTGAGCGCGCCGCCGCTGATGCCATAGACGTCGCGCATCAGCGGGGCAATATAGGTAAACAGCGTGAACATGCCGGCCGACGAGATCATGGTGGTCAGCACCACCAGCATCACCGGCTTGTGGCGCAGCACGGCGACCCAGGCCTCGCGCCCGGCCGGCGGCACCATCAGCCCGCGCGGCAGCGCGCGCCACACCGCCGCCGACACCAGCAGCGCCATCGCTCCCACCAGCGCCATGCTGACGCGCCAGCCCAGCGTGCTGGAAATCCACGTGCCCAGCGGCACCCCCACCACGCTGGCAATGCTCCAGCCCAGGAACACAAAGCTGATGGCGCGCCCGCGGGTCTGCGCATTGACCAGCAGCGGCAGCGTGGCCGCGGTCTGCGGCGTATAGATGGCGGCGCCGATCGCGGTCAGGAAGCGGATCGCCATCAGCGCGGCAAAGCTGGGCGCCAGCGCCGCGGCCAGGTGCATCACCCCGTAGACCAGCAGCGAGCCGGCCAGCAGCAGCCGGCGATCGATGCGCGAGCCCAGCGTGGCGAACAGCGGCGCGCCCACGCAGGTGGCCAGCGCGAACACCGAGATCAGTTGCCCGGCGCTGGCCGCGCCCAGGCCGAAATCGCCGGCTATGTCATTCAACATGCCGGTCACGATCATCGCACCGGTGCCGATGACGAAATTGCCGACGCAGAGCGTCACGAGCCTGGGGTCCATGCCGGCCTTGGGAGAGGGACTGGCGCGAAGCGCGCCTTGTTGTTTTGTCGGTCTGCCGCCAGGCCATTGCGGCCGGCGGCTGGGGAAGACCCGAGTGTAGCGGGTTCGGAAAATTCGCGTTGGCGGGGAGATAGGCAGGCGCCAGCCGCAGCCAACACCGTCCGAACAAGGCTACCCTCGCCCGCTTGCGGGAAAGGAGAGAAAACCAGCGCCTCAGCGCGTCAGCACCGGCGCCAGCGCCTTCGGGTTGACGATGCAGTCATGCTTGCCGGCCAGCACGTCCAGGATGTTCTGGAACGCCGTGCGGAAATACAGCTCGTAGCTGTCGCGTTCCACATAGCCCAGGTGCGGCGTGCAGATGCAGTTTTCCATGCGCAGCAGCGCGTGGCCCTGCAGGATCGGCTCGGATTCGAACACGTCGACCGCGGCCATGCCCGGGCGGCCCCGGTTGAGCGCGGCGACCAGCGCGTTTTCTTCCAGCAGCTCGGCGCGGCTGGTATTGACGAACAGCGCGGTCGGCTTCATGGCGGTCAGGTCGGCCTGCTTGACGATGCCGCGGGTGTCGTCGTTCAGCCGCAGGTGCAGCGACAGCACGTCGCTGTCGGCGAACAGTTGCTCCCTGGAGGCCGCCACCTCCAGCCCGTCGGCGCGCGCGCCCTGCTGCGACGCCTCGCGGCCCCAGACCAGCACGTTCATGCCGAAGGCGCGGCCATAGCCGGCCAGCAGCCGGCCGATCTTGCCGTAGCCCCAGATCCCCAGCGTCTGGCCGCGCAGCACCTGGCCCAGGCCGAAATTCGGCGGCATCGTGGTCGATTTCAGCCCCGACTGCTGCCATGCGCCGTGCTTCAGGCTGGCCACGTACTGCGGAATGCGGCGCTGCGCGGCCATGATCAGCGCCCAGGTCAGCTCGGCCGGCGCCACCGGCGAGCCGACGCCTTCGAGCACCGCCACGCCGCGGTCGGTGGCGGCATCCAGGTCGATATGGCTGCCGGGCCCGGCGCCGACCCGGCCGGTCTGGCTGATCAGCTTCAGTTTGGGCAGTTTTTCCAGCAGTTGGCGGGTGATGCGGGTGCGTTCGCGGATCAGCACCACGGCTTCCACGTCCGACAGGCGCGCCGCCAGCTGGCCCACGCCCTTGACGGTGTTGTTGAACACCTTGACGTCGTGCCCCTCCAGCAGGCTGAAGCAAGGCAGCTTGCGCACGGCATCCTGGTAATCGTCGAGTACGGCAATCTTCATCGGCAACCCTGGTTATCTTCGGGACGTTGTGCCAGTTGGTGCGCGCGCCCACAGTGGCGCGTGCCGGCCAACAGTATTGTTGTGAAACGTTTGCGAACCCCGCACCGGCGTGCCGCAGCCCTGGCGCCGCGGGTGCAAATCCCGCGCCCGCCGGCGCCGGCAATTGTTGCGCAGCAAAAAACAGGGGGGTGCGCCAGTGGTATCCTTGCCCGCTCCGGTGCCGCCGCGGATTGTCGGTCGAGCGTTGCTCCCGTCACGCGGCTGCCTCCGGAAAAAGCCCGGCCGGCATGTGCAGGCCTCCCTGCGCGGGCGAAGCGCCACTGTAGCGCAGCCGCAGCGACCGCCGCGACCTTTTGCGCAAACCGGGCCGCCGCGGAGTTGTAACGGGATGTGACGCTCCCGATGCGGCCCCGGCAGCAACCCGCGGCAGTGACGGTTCCGGCCCCCGGCACGCATGACGACCCGCCGGCCAGGCTTTGCAAGGATTCCTTCCTTCCCTTTACAAATCTGGAGTCTGCAGTATGAACCACCCCACGATGCAAGGTACGGCAGCCGTCAATGCGCCGGCCTGGGTCAAGCACCCCAAGCTGATTGCCTGGGTCGCGGAAATCGCCGCGCTGACCAAGCCCGACAATATCTACTGGTGCGACGGCTCGCAGGAAGAATATGACCGCCTGTGCGAGCAGATGGTCGCCGCCGGCACCATGAAGCGGCTGAACCCGGCCAAGCGCAAGAATTCCTTCCTGGCCCTGTCGGACCCGTCGGACGTGGCCCGCGTCGAAGACCGTACCTTCATCTGCTCCGAAAAGCAGGAAGATGCCGGCCCGACCAACAACTGGACCCCGCCGGCCGAGATGCGCCAGACCCTGGCCGGCCTGTTCGACGGCTGCATGCGCGGCCGCACCCTGTATGTAGTGCCGTTCTCGATGGGGCCGCTGGGTTCGCCGATCGCCCATATCGGCGTGGAACTGTCGGATTCGCCGTACGTGGCGGTCAACATGCGCATCATGACCCGCATGGGCAAGGCCGTCTATGAAGTGCTGGGCAGCGACGGCGCCTTCGTGCCGTGCGTGCACACCGTGGGCAAGCCGCTGGCCGCCGGCGAGAAAGACGTGGCGTGGCCGTGCAACCCCACCAAGTACATCGTCCATTTCCCGGAAACGCGCGAGATCTGGTCGTTCGGCTCGGGCTACGGCGGCAATGCGCTGCTGGGCAAGAAGTGCTTCGCGCTGCGTATTGCCTCGACCATGGGCCGCGACGAAGGCTGGCTCGCCGAGCACATGCTGATCCTCGGCGTGACCTCGCCCGAGGGCAGGAAATACCATGTCGCCGCCGCCTTCCCGTCGGCCTGCGGCAAGACCAACTTCGCCATGCTGATCCCGCCCAAGGGCTTCGAGGGCTGGAAGGTCACCACCATCGGCGACGACATCGCCTGGATCAAGCCGGGCCAGGACGGCCGCCTGTACGCGATCAACCCGGAAGCCGGCTACTTCGGCGTGGCGCCGGGCACCAGCGAGAAGACCAACTACAACGCGATGGCGACGCTGAAGGAAAACGTCATCTTCACCAACGTGGCGCTGACCGACGACGGCGACGTGTGGTGGGAGGGCATGACCAAGGAAGCGCCGGCGCACCTGATCGACTGGCAGGGCAAGGACTGGACCCCCGAAATCGCCAAGGCGACCGGCGCCAAGGCCGCGCACCCGAATGCGCGCTTCACCGCGCCGGCATCGCAATGCCCGTCGATCGACGACAACTGGGACAACCCGGCCGGCGTACCCATTGATGCGTTCATCTTCGGCGGCCGCCGCTCGACCACCGTGCCGCTGGTGACCGAGGCGCGCGACTGGACCGAAGGCGTCTACATGGCCGCCACCATGGGCTCGGAAACCACGGCCGCGGCCGCCGGCCAGCAAGGCGTGGTGCGCCGCGACCCGTTCGCGATGCTGCCGTTCTGCGGCTACAACATGAGCGACTACTTCGGCCACTGGCTCGAGCTGGGCAAGAAGCTCGAAGCCGCGGGCGCGAAGCTGCCGAAGATCTACTGCGTCAACTGGTTCCGCAAGGACGCCGACGGCAACTTCGTGTGGCCGGGCTTCGGCGAGAACATGCGCGTGCTGTCGTGGATGATCGACCGCGTCGAAGGCAAGGGGCAGGGCGCCGAGCACGTGTTCGGCACCTCGCCGCGGTACCAGGACCTGAACTGGAACGGCGTGGAATTCTCGCCGGCGCAGTTCGAGCAGGTGACCTCGATCGACCGCGACGCCTGGCAGAAGGAACTGGCGCTGCATGACGAGCTGTTCACGCAGCTGAAGCACCACCTGCCGCAGGCGCTGGCGGCAACGCGCGAGGCACTGGGCAAGCGGCTGGAGGGTTGATCCTCGGGCCAGCGCTTCAGAAGCAGCCGGCATCGCGCCGGTTTGCTTCCCTCTCCCGCGCAGCGGGAGAGGGGCAGGGAGTGAGGGCAGGCGGGTCAAAGGCTGAGGTCCGTGGGTTAACACCGTTGGCCTTGCTTGATGTGGTTCCTAGTCAAACCGCCCCTCACCCCGGCCCTCTCCCCGTGAGGGGAGAGGGAGAACACCTTGCTCAGGCAAGTCCGGGCGGTTTGGGGGCACCCAAAACCGCTCTCTTCGCTTGCTTCGGAGTGTTCCTCACCCCGCCTCGCTATCCCCCAGCGTCTCCACCGCATACTTCACCAACCCCGCCCGCCCCTCGATCCCCAGCTTGCGCTTCAGGTTGAGCCGATGGGTCTCGACGGTGCGCACCGACACCCCCAGCTGCGCCGCGATCTCCTTGTTGGCCAGGCCGCGCCCGATGCCGCGCAGGATATCGCGCTCGCGCGGCGTCAGCGCGTCGAGCGGGCCGGCCGCGGGGCTTTGCTCGGCGATGCCGCGGGCGATGCGGGCGCTGTAGAACACGCGCCCGGCCAGCACTGACTGGATCGCTGCGATCAGCTCGTCGGCCGGGGCGTCCTTGAGCACATAGCCGCGCGCGCCGGCGCGCACGGCCTGGCGCACGTATTCCAGGTTGTCGTGCATCGACACGATCAGCACCGCGAGTTCCGGATAGCGGTCGTGCAGCGCCGCCGCCAGCGCAATGCCGCCCATGCCGCGCATGCCGATATCGGTGATCACCAGGTCCGGCATGTCGGCCGCGCCGGCGCGGTCCAGCCACGCCAGCGCGGCTTCGCCGTCATCGGCTTCGCCGACCACGCGCAGTCCGGGCTGCAGCGCCAGGTGCATGCGCATGCCGTCGCGCACCAGCGCGTGGTCGTCGATCAGCAGCACGCGCGCGGGCGCTTCGCCGGCTGCGCTGTCTTCGGCAAGAAAATGGGTCATGACTGCGAGGGTCCTGCGGAAATGGCCCGGCGCGCGGCGGCCGCGGGGCCGGCCGGCGGCAGCGAGGCGATGATCTGGGTGCCGCCCAGGCCGGAAACGATGTCGAACTGCCCGCACAGCGCGGCGATGCGCTCGCGCAGGTTGCGCAGGCCGATGCCGCGCTGCGGGTCGGCCTGCATGCGCGCGACGTCGAAGCCGTGGCCATCGTCGCGCACCACCAGGCGCGTGGCATCGGCATCGAACGCGAGCGACACGGAAACGCGCCGGGCACCGGCATGGCGCTCGACGTTGGTCAGCGCTTCCTGGGCGATGCGGAACAGCGCCGTGGCCTGCTCGTCGGGCAGTTCGCGCGCGGTGCCGCTTTGCGTGACCGCGATCTCCAGGCCGCTGCCGCCCTGCATCTCGCGCGCCAGGTGCTGGAGCGCGGCGAACAGCCCCAGGTCATCGAGCAGCGCCGGGCGCAGGTTGCGCGCCACCCGCCGCACTTCATTGAAGACGGTGTCGAGCCGGTTCAGCGCCATGCCCAGCACCGGCGCCACCGCCGCGCCTTCGGACGGGGCCAGGCGCAGCCGGTTGGCGGCGGTTTCCAGCACCAGCTTGACCGAGACCAGCAACTGGCTGATGCCGTCGTGCAGCTCGCGCGACAGCCGCGCGCGCTCTTCTTCCTGCGACTGCACCACGCGCTGCGCCAGCTGGCGCAGCTTGGCGTCGGCCTCGCGGTGTTCGCTGACGTTCAGCGCCAGGCCGCTGGCCGCCACCAGCAGGATGCTGATGCCGGCGATCACGCCGATCCACGCCATGGTCTCGCGGATGTCGGTCTCGGCGCGCGCGTCGAGCTGGCGCAGCGTGCTCTCGACGTCATCCAGGTAGATGCCGGTACCCAGCATCCAGCCCCATTCGGGCACCGCCACCACATAGCCGAGCTTGGGCGCCAGCTGCTGCGACGAGGGCTTGCGCCACTGGTAGCGCACCGCGCCGCCGCCGCCCTTCGCCGCGGCGATCAGCTGCTGGATGGTGGGCGCGCCCTGCGGGTCGCGCAGCGTCCACAGATCCTGGCCGACCAGCTCGGGCTGGCGCGGATGCATCAGGTTGCGGCCCTGCAGGTCGTACAGGAAGAAGTAGCCGTCGGGGCCGTAGTCCAGCCGCGCCAGCGCTTCCATCGCCGCCTGGCGCGTGGCGGCGTCGTTGCGGCCGGAGCGCACCAGCGGCGCGATCGCGCTCTGCGCCAGTTCCACGTAGTGGCGCAGCTCGGTCTCCTTGCTCTGCAGGTAGGCGGCCTCGACCAGCGCGCGCTCATGCTGCGCCAGCTGGGTGGCCTGGAAGCGCACCGCCAGCGCAATGGCGAGCATCGCCACCGCGAGTGGCGCCACGGCGAGCAACAGGATTTTCTGGCGGAGTTTCATACGAGACCGGGGATCGGGGGTAAACACCGATGCCGCGCAGGCGGCATACCACCGTCGACTTGCGTAGTACTACGCAGAACTGCTGCGTAGTTACGCGCTTGTGCGGGGTTTGGCGGCTGTCAATACTACACGCCGGACGCGCAAGCCGCCCCAACATGCGGCGCGGGTCCACGCAGTTGGTGCACCGCCTACCCGGTTGGTGCATCGCCTGCCTGCAAGACGAGATCCGGAAACGACACGAACCGGGCGCGCGGCAGCCTCAATTCCAGCACCCCAGGAGACCCCTCACCGCCGGATTGCCCTCGCTGCCCGCCCCAGGCGCGCCCGCCGCCGACCCGCCCGTTGCCAGTTGCCAGTCCTTCGCCGCCGCAGGCTTTCCAAATCCCGGTCTGAGGAGACCCTTCACTATGAATCGCATCGGAGAACACCTGGTGTGGCTGGCCGTCGCCGTCCTTGGCGCGTTTGCCTTCGGCACCGTCGCGCTCGCGCGCGGCGAAGCCGTCAGCGCGCTGTGGATCGTGGTTGCCGCGCTCTGCATCTACCTGATCGCCTACCGCTACTACAGCCGCTTTATCGCCGACAAGGTGATGCAGCTCGATCCCAGGCGGATGACGCCCGCGTGGCGCCATAACGATGGCCTGGACTACGTGCCGACCAACAAGGCGGTGCTGTTCGGCCACCACTTCGCCGCCATTGCCGGCGCCGGTCCGCTGGTGGGCCCGGTGCTGGCCGCGCAGATGGGCTATATGCCCGGCATGCTGTGGCTGCTGGCCGGCGTGGTGTTCGCCGGCGCGGTACAGGACTTCATGATCCTGTTCATCTCCACGCGCCGCGACGGCCGCTCGCTGGGCGACCTGGTCAAGTCCGAGATGGGCACGGTGCCGGGCATGATCGCGCTGTTCGGCTGCTTCATGATCATGATCATCATCCTGGCGGTGCTGGCGCTGATCGTGGTGAAGGCGCTGGCGGACTCGCCGTGGGGCACGTTCACCGTGGCGGTGACCATCCCCATCGCCCTCTTCATGGGCATCTACACGCGCTACATCCGCCCGGGCCGCATCGGCGAGGTCTCGGTGATCGGCTTCGTGCTGCTGATGCTGGCCATCATCGGCGGGCAGTACGTGCATGAAAGCGCCGTGCTGGCGCCGCTGTTCACCTACGACGGCAAGGCGCTGACCTGGATGCTGATCATCTACGGCTTTGTCGCCGCGGTGCTGCCGGTGTGGCTGCTGCTGGCGCCGCGCGATTACCTGTCGACCTTCCTGAAGATCGGCACCATCATCGCGCTCGCGGTGGGCATCCTGATCGTCGCGCCGGAGCTGAAGATGCCGGCCTTCACGCAGTTCGCCGAGGGCGGCGGACCGGTGTGGTCGGGCAACCTGTTCCCGTTCCTGTTCATCACCATCGCCTGCGGCGCGGTGTCGGGCTTCCACGCGCTGATCTCGTCCGGCACCACGCCCAAGCTGCTGGAGAACGAGACCCACGCGCGCTTCATCGGCTACGGTGCGATGCTGGCCGAGTCCTTCGTCGCGATCATGGCGCTGGTGGCCGCCGCGGTGATCGAGCCCGGCGTGTACTTCGCCATGAACAGCCCCGCCGCGGTGATCGGCACCACGCCCGAGGCGGTGGCGCAGGCGGTGTCGACCTGGGGCTTCGTGATCACGCCCGACGTGCTGGTGCAGACCGCCAAGGACGTCGGCGAGAACACCATCATCTCGCGCGCCGGCGGCGCGCCGACGCTGGCGGTGGGCATCGCCCATATCCTGCACCAGGTGGTCGGCGGGCAGGCCATGATGGCGTTCTGGTACCACTTCGCCATCCTGTTCGAGGCGCTGTTCATCCTGACCGCCGTCGACGCCGGCACCCGCGCCGGCCGCTTCATGCTGCAGGACCTGCTGGGCAGCTTCGTGCCGTCGATGAAGCGCACCGACTCGCTGCCCGCCAACCTGATCGCCACCGCGCTGACCGTGGCGGCCTGGGGCTACTTCCTGTACCAGGGCGTGGTCGATCCGCTGGGCGGCATCAACACGCTGTGGCCGCTGTTCGGCATCTCCAACCAGATGCTGGCCGCGGTGGCGCTGGTGCTGGGCACCTGCGTGCTGGTCAAGATGAAGCGCGGCCAGTACGCCTGGGTCACGCTGGTACCGACCGTGTGGCTGCTGATCTGCACGCTGACCGCCGGCTGGCAGAAGCTGTTCCATGCAGACCCCAAGGTCAGCTTCCTGACCCATGCCGCCAAGTTCAGCGCCGCCATCGCCGAAGGCAAGGTGCTGGCGCCGGCCAAGTCGATGGAGCAGATGCACCGCATCGTCTTCAACGACTACCTGGATGCCGGCCTGTGCGCGCTGTTCATGGTGGTGGTGCTGTCGATCGTGTTCTACGGCTTCAAGACGGCGCTGCAGGCCCGCGCCGTGAACCGCCCGACCGACCAGGAAACGCCGTTCGAGCCGCTGCCGGGCGCCGCTTCGGCACAGTCCTGACGCTGAACTAGACAAGGAGCCCGCCATGCTGGAACAACTAGGCACCATGGGGCGTTACCTCGGGCAGTCGCTGCGGCTGATGGTCGGGCTGCCCGACTACCAGACCTATGTGGCGCACATGGAAAGCACGCACCCCGACCGCGCGCCGATGAGCTACGAAGAGTTCTTCCGCGAGCGCCAGGAAGCGCGCTACGGCGGCGGGCAGGGCAAGTGCTGCTAGGCGCACGCTGAGCATCGCCGCCGCTTCGGGCGGCGGCAGACAATGCAGACAGGCGATCACATGGTCGCCTGTCTTTTTATTAAGTGTTGTATTTTCACCGCGCCTTTGTAATCCCGCGATACCGTTTCTGCAGGGGGTTACAGGGCTTTACAGGTGGTTACAGCAAGGCTGCGGCACCTTATCTACACTTGCGACACATCGTGGCAATTAGAGGAAAAAAGATATGACTCGCCATCCCATTCGCAACCTGACCGTTGCCCTTGCCCTGGCGGCCTGCGCGCTGCCGGCCGTCGCGGGCGACATGAACAACGCCCTCGGCGGCGCACTGGGCGGGGTCGCCGGTGCCGCAGTCGGCGGCGCGCTGGGCGGCAGCACCGGCGCCGTGATCGGCGGTGCGGTGGGCGGCGGCGCCGGTGGCGCGGTCACGTCCAACCGCCGCGAGCGCACCGGCGCCATCATCGGCGGCGCGCTCGGCGGTGGTGCCGGCACCGCGGCCGGCAACGCCATGGGCGGGCGCACCGGCGGTCTGATCGGCGCCGGCCTGGGTGGCGGCGCGGGCGCGGCGCTGGGCGGCAATATCTCGCGCAGCAACTCGTACGACGATGACCGCCGCTATTACAACAAGAGCCATTACAAGCGCAAGAAGCACAAGCACCATCATCGCCACCACTACGACGATTAAGTCGCAGCGGGGTCAGCAAAACGGGCCGACATGGCCCGTTTTTCTTTTGTCCGGGCCACGGCCGCGCCTTTGCTGCTTTGCGGCGTCTGGCATAATCGTTTGCGCTTCGGCACGGACGCGCCGGCGCCAGAAACAAAGAAGCCCGCACCGGAACCGGTGCGGGCTTCTTCTCCAATAAAGCGGGAGAGACGCTGGGCGCTCTCCTAAAGACCTGTGGAGACCAGGTTCAAGCGGGCGGGACCGCGCTGGCTCAGAGCGGCGCGCGATCGGTGGTGGTGTCGTACTTCGCGCCTTCCGAGAAGGTGTCGAACTTGCCGGTTCGGGCGCCGTCGGTGAAGGCGTCGAACTTGCCGGCCTTGGCACCGTCCGTGTACGGGTCGAACTTGCCGGCGCGGGCGCCGTCGGCGTAGACATCGAAGCTGGCCACCTTGGCGCCGTCGGTGAAGACATCGAACTTGCCGTTCTTGGCAAAGGCCGGCGCAGCGGACAGGGCGGCAGCGACGGTGGCGACAGCGATCAGGGCGTAACGATTGGTTTTCATGATTCAGGCCTTTCTTGTAGCGTGGATGCCTGATCCGGCACCTTCAGGGGAAGGGCATGTTGCATTGCGGCATCCGATGGCTAGATATTAGGCATTTCCCTCATATCAATAAATATCAGGATCCACAATGATTAGTTTTGATTCGGACAATAAAATAGGCTGATTGCGTAAGAATTCAGCGTAAAAACGGGAGACTATGTCATGGATCGCCTGCAGTCGATGCGTGTGTTTTCCAAAGTGGTGGAACTCGGCAGCTTCGCGCGTGCAGCGCAGCAGCTGGAAATGTCCAACGCTGTGGTCACGCGCTACGTGGCCGACCTGGAAAGCCACCTCGGCACGCGCCTGCTCAACCGGACCACGCGCAGCCTGTCG
This sequence comes from Cupriavidus taiwanensis, assembly GCF_900249755.1. NCBI lineage: Bacteria > Pseudomonadati > Pseudomonadota > Betaproteobacteria > Burkholderiales > Burkholderiaceae > Cupriavidus > Cupriavidus taiwanensis. The sequence continues at coordinate 211,445 of NZ_LT976853.1, read as the reverse complement.
CTGACCGATGCCGGCGAGACCTATCTGCAGCGCTGCCAGCAGATCCTCGAAGACGTGGAGGAAGCCGAAAGCGTGGTCACGGCGCGCAGCCAGTCGCTGTCCGGCACGCTGCGCCTGGTGACGCCGGTGATGTTCGGCCTGCACCTGCTGCCCGAGCTGCTGTCGCGCTTCCAGCAGCTTTACCCGGACGTGGTGTTCGACGTGATCCTGTCGGACCGCAATGTCGATATCGTCGAAGAAGGCCGCGACGTCGCCGTGATGCTGTCCGACCTGGGACTGGGGTCGCATCTGGTGGCGCGCCCGCTGCTGTCGGCCGAGGTGATCCTGTGCGCCTCGCCCGGCTATGTCGCCGCGCATGCCCCGATCCGCCATGCCCATGAGCTGAGCCACCATCGCTGCATCGCCATGCGCCTGCCCAGCGCCGAGCACGAATGGACGCTGCTGGGGCCCGAAGGCGAGGTGACGGTGCCGATCCGCCCGGGGCTGCTGTGCAGCAACGCCGAGCTGGCGCACCAGGCCGCGCTGGCCGACATGGGCGTGGCCATGCTGTCGTCTTACCTGGCGCGGCCCAATATCGAATCGGGCCGGCTGGTGCACGTGCTGCCGCAGTACCAGTTGCCCCGGCGCGATGTCAGCGTGGTCTATCCCAGCCGCAAGTTTCTGCCCACCAAGGTGCGCGCCTTTATCGACTTCCTGCTGGAAGAAGGGCAGGTGCGAGGCAAGGAAGTGCAGCCCCCCGTCAGCCTGGGCACCCACGCCATGCGCACCTGAACGGCCGCGCGCGCGGTGCGCACGCAAAAAGCAAAACGCCCGGCAATGCCGGGCGTTTTGCATGGGCGGCTGCGCTTACTCGCCGGCGGCTGCCGCGCGCGTCTTCTTTGCCGCCGCGGTCTTGGCGGGTGCCTTCTTCGCCGCGGCCTTCTTCGCCGGCGCCTTGGCAGCGGCGGTCTTGGCCGCAGTCTTGGTGGCAGTCTTGGCGGCGGTCTTGGTCACGGGCGCCGCTTCGGCTTCCGCCGTGCCGCGCGATGCCGCCCTGGCCGGAGCCTTGGCGGCCGTCTTGGCGCCGGCCTTGGGCTCGCGCACCTCGAACTCGAAGCCGATCTTGCCGTCCGGCTGCTTGACCAGGAAGGCCTTGAAGTTGCGGCCCGTGCGCGACGACTTGAAGCCGGTTAGCAGGTCGGTCTTGCCTTCGTTGAGCAGCTTGCCGATCTGCTCGCGGCTGATTTCCTGCTGCAGGATGATCTTGCCGGTGGTGAAGTCGCAGCTCTTGGGGCTGATCGTGCTGTTCTCGCAGACGTACTTCATGCCGTGCTCGAACACCGAGCCGCCGCACTTCGGGCAGGTGCCCACCGGCTGCTGGCCGCTGAAGTCGACCGGCTCGCCGTCGTTGTCGTCATCGTTCTGGCCGAAGTCGAATTCCATCTTGTAATGGCCTTCGTCGTCCTTGCCCAGCTTGAGGATGGCGGCGAACGGGCGGCCCATCTTGCTGCGGAAACCCTGCAGCGGACCGATCTCTTTCTTCAGCAGCAGTTCCTCGACTTCGTCGATCTCGAACTGGCGGCCGCCCGGGATCTTGCTGATCGAGAACTCGCACGCGGTGCAGGCAAAGCGGCGGTAGTTCTCCTTGACCTGGCCGCCGCACTGCGGGCAGGGGGTGTCCAGCGTGGCGTAGTCGCCGGGGATGGTGTCGCTGTCGTATTCCTTGGCGCGCTTGACGATCTGCTGCGTCATCTGCGCGATCTCGCGCATGAACTCGTCGCGCTTGAGGCGGCCGCGCTCGATCTGCGAAAGCTTGTGCTCCCACTCGCCGGTCAGTTCCGCCTGCGTCAGTTCCTGCACGCCCAGGCCGCGCAGCAGCGTCATCAGCTGGAACGCCTTGGCGGTGGGGATCAGCTCGCGGCCTTCGCGCACCAGGTATTTCTCGGTCAGCAAGCCTTCGATGATGGCGGCGCGCGTGGCCGGCGTGCCCAGGCCCTTGCCGGCCATGGCCTCGCGCAGCGCGTCGTCGTCGACCAGCTTGCCGGCGCCTTCCATCGCCGACAGCAGCGTGGCTTCGTTGTAGCGCGCGGGCGGCTTGGTGGTCAGGCCGACGCCCTCGACCTTGTCGGTCTTGACTTTCTCGTCCCTGGCCACCGGCACCAGGTTGGCGGCATCCTTGTCACCCTGCGCTTCGCGGCCGTAGATCACCAGCCAGCCCGGGTTGACCAGCACCTTGCCTTCGGTCTTGAAGTGGTGGCCGGCGACTTCCGTGATGCGGGTGGTGACCTGGAACTCGGCCGCGGGGAAGAACACCGCCAGGAAGCGGCGCACCACCAGGTCGTACAGCTTCTGCTCCGGCTCCGACAGGTTCTTGGGCGCCTGCAGCGTCGGGATAATGGCGAAGTGGTCGCTGATCTTGCTGTTGTCGAAGATCTTCTTGTTCGGCTTGACCCAGCCCTGCGCCAGGATTTTCTTCGCGTGCGGCAGGTAGTTGGGCGAGCTGTCGGCGAGCATGTCCATGGTCTGCTTGACCGTGTCCAGGTAGTCCTCGGGCAGCGCGCGCGCGTCGGTACGCGGGTAGGTCAGGACCTTGTGCTTTTCATACAGCGCCTGCGCCAGGCCCAGCGTGTTCTTGGCCGAGAAGCCGAAGCGCGAGTTGGCCTCGCGCTGCAGCGTGGTCAGGTCGAACAGCGCCGGCGACTGCTGCGTCGACGGCCTGGATTCCTCGGAAACGATGCCGGGCTTGTCGCGGCACGCGGCGACGATGCTCTTGGCCTCGGCCTCGCTCCACAGGCGCGACTCGCGCGCCTCGGGGTCGAACTCGTTTTTCTTGAACTTGGGATCGAACCAGCGGCCTTCGTACAGGCCGGCGGCGGCGATGAACTCGGCGCGCACTTCCCAGTAGTCGCGCGGCACGAAGTGCTTGATCTTCTCTTCGCGCTCCACCACGATCGACAGCGTCGGCGTCTGCACGCGGCCCACGGTGGTCAGGAAGAAGCCGCCGCCCTTGCTGTTGAAGGCGGTCATGGCGCGGGTGCCGTTGATGCCGACCAGCCAGTCGGCCTCGGAGCGGCAGCGCGCGGCATCGGCCAGCGGCAGCATGTCTTCGTCTTCGCGCAGGGCGGCAAAGCCGTCGCGGATCGCCTGCGGCGTCATCGATTGCAGCCACAGCCGGCGCACCGGCTGCTTGGCCTTGGCCTGCTGCGCGATCAGGCGGAAAATCAGTTCCCCTTCGCGCCCCGCGTCGCAGGCGTTGATCAGCGCGGTGACGTCCTTGCGCTTGATCAGCCGGTTCAGCACCTTCAGGCGCGACTCGGTCTTGGCGATCGGGCGCAGGTCGAAATGCGGCGGGATCACCGGCAGGTTGGCGAAGCTCCACTTGCCGCGCTTGACCTCGTATTCGTCCGGCGCGGCGATCTCGACCAGGTGGCCGACGGCGGAGGACAGCACGTAGTCATCGCTCTCGAAATACTCGTCGTGCTTGGTAAACCCCCCGAGGGCACGGGCGATATCCGCCGCGACCGACGGTTTTTCCGCGATGATGAGGGCTTTTGACATGGGAAGGGTCCTTGCGGGCTGCATCCGGCAACCCGCTAATTGCACTGCAAACGAAGTAATCGGAACGCCGGGGGGCTATGAGGCGCCAATAATAAGCGCGGTTTCGACGGCGGTGCAAGCCAGCCTTATGGCGGCCCGCCTGCCGTCGCACGCGCCACCAGGGCGCCAGCTAGCCGCCGCCGCGCCCCCCGCCAAGCAACCAGTCCAGCACCTGTGGCACAGCTTCCGCGGGCGCCGGCATCGCCGCACCGCGGGTGAGCATGCGCTCGAGCACCTCGATATGCGGCAGCAGGGTGCCATAGAACTGCGGCGTCCCGCCTGCCGCCGGCTGCACCAGCACCGTCGGGAAATTCTCGATATCGATATCGCCCAGCGCATCCGCATGGGTCTCGATATCGATCCAGACAAAGCAATCATCAGGGTGGCGCGCGGCCAGCGCCGTCAGCGCCACCAGGTAATCCCTGCACGTGCCGCACCACTGCGCGCACAGGCAGGCCACCAGGCGGGCCTGCGGCCGTGCCGCCAGGCACTTGGCAATGGCGCTGGCATCACGTTCAGGAAAGTAAACTGTCATGGCATCGGAAACATGAGCTGCCCGCGACACACGGACAGCCGGCGATTGTATCGGTATTGCACGAGCGGCCCGGAAGCGGCCGGGGCGTGGCTTTCAAGCAAGGCGTCGGAACAGGTTTCCCGGTAGACGCTCGGCATGCCCGGCCAGTTCCAGTTGCAGCAGGCGTGCCGCGGCGGCGTCCGGTGACTGGCCGCTGCGCTCGCACAGCGCATCCAGCGTAACCGGATCGTAGCCGAGGGCGGCCAGCAGCGGGTCGGCGGGGTCGGCAAATTCAGACTGGTCCGAAGGTGGCGGTGAAGCCGGCCCGGGCAGCGTCGGCCGGCCAATGCCCGGCGCCGCCGGCCCCAGGTTGATTTCTTCGAGCACGTCCTCGGTGCGCTCCACCAGCTTGGCGCCCTGGCGGATCAGCAGGTGGCAACCCTGTGACAGCGGCGCGTGGATCGACCCCGGCACCGCGAACACCTCGCGCCCGAGTTCCGCGGCCAGCCGCGCGGTGATGAGCGAGCCCGAGCGCGCCGCGGCCTCGACCACCAGCACCCCATGCGCGAGCGCCGCGATGATGCGGTTGCGGCGCGGGAAGTTGGCCGGCATGCCCTGCATGCCGAGCGGAAATTCGGTGACCACCGCGCCGCGCCCGGCGACCTCATGGGCCAGGCCAAGGTTGTCGGGCGGATAGACCCGGTCGGCCCCCGTACCCGTGACCGCGATGGTGCCGCCGCAGCCAAGCAGCCCGCCGGCATGCGCTGCGGCGTCGATCCCCAGCGCCAGGCCGGAGATCACCGTCAGGCCCGACTCGGACAGCTCGCGCCCGAAAGCCTGCGCATCGCGCTTGCCCTGCTCGGTGGCCTTGCGCGCGCCGACGATGGCCACCGCCGGGCGGGCCAGCAGCGCGGGATCGCCTTTGATATATAGCAGCGGCGGCGGATCGTGCAGGTCGAACAGGCGGGCAGGGTAGGCGTCGTCGGCCAGCGTGAGCAGGTGGTTGCCGGGTGTGCCGAGCCACGCCAGCGTGCGCTCGACCAGCGCCGGCAGCCCGGCACCAGGCTTAGCCAGCACCGCGCGGGCCAGCTTGACCGGGACCACGGCGGACAGCGCCGTCACGCTCTGCGCCAGCACCTGCTGCGGCATCCCGAATGCCGCCAGCAGCAGGCGCACCGCGACCGGGCCGACGCCGGGGGCGCAGGCCAGCTGCAGCCATGCCTTGAGGTCGTCGGCATTGCGGATGGCGGCTGGCCCGCCGACGCCGGCATGGCCAGGACGCGCGGCGCAGGCGGGCGCCGCCGGGGACGTCACCAAGGCGGGCTCAGCGCGGCGAGGTGGCCCGGTCGCCGACCGCGATCACGTTGGAAGCGTCGGTGACCAGCGCATACGACACGCCGGGAAACACGCGGAAGACAAAGGCCAGCCCGTAGCGCTCGTCCGGCAGCCGGATGGCGCGGTTGCTGTCGGTCTTGTCGGCCACGGTTTCGCCGGTGCGCGACAGGGCCAGCACGTGGCCCGGCTCCACCCCGGCCTGGCTGCCGAGGTTGAGCACCACCACCTGCCGGGCGCCACCGAACTCCACCCCGCCATAGACCTTGGCGACGCGGCCGTCGAGCTGCGCATCGGGCGCGTGCGGCACGTAGCGCAAGGCTTCGCGCGCGGGCTGCGGCATCAGCAGCGTGCCGACGCCCATTTCCTGCCTGGCCTGCGTGACCTGCATGGTCGAGACCGCGTCCGGGCCCTGCGCACCGCGTGCCAGGCGCACATTGCCTTCATATTCGGCCTCGTAGCCGAGCACGGCCTGCGTCACCGGATCGCGCACCGGCGTGAGCGGGCGGTAGGCCTGCCAGTCGCTGCCCGGTGGAGCGTCAGCGGGAATGCCGCGCGCGTAGCCGGTGTCGTCGCGGCCCAGGATGACGCGCGATTCCGACACCGCGACGATGCGCGCCGAGGTGTCCAGCGTGTTCTGGTCGACCACCAGCGGCCGGATCAGGAAGGGCTCGATATCGGCGGCGGGGATGCTCAGGATGGCGGCGCTGTCAGTGGCGCCGCTGCGCATCTGCGGCGACAGCCGCACGGTGTCGCCGCCGCCCGGCGCGGTCGACAGCCAGGCACGCCCGTCGCGCTGGATCAGATACAGGATCTGCCCCGGGTAGATCAGGTGCGGATTGCGGATCTGCTGCCGGTTCATGCCCCACAGCTCGGGCCAGCGCCACGGCTGGCGCAGGAAGCGGCCCGAGATGCCCCACAGCGTGTCGCCGCCGCGCACCGTATATTGCGATGGCGCGTTGGCGGCAAGGTCGGCCACGGGAATGCCGTGCCGGGCGGTGCGCTGGGCTTCGGCCTGCTGCGCCGGCGTAATCGTCAGGTCCGCCGCCACGGCCGGCAGCGCGGCCGCGGCGGTGAAGGCCGCGGCACTCAATAACGAATTGGCAAATCTGGGGATGAACGCGTGCAGCCTGCGGCCCGACGCCGCCTGGTGTTCTTTGGTAAGATCGCGCATTTTCCTGACCGGCCGGTGGTTCGGCCGGATTGACCCGGGAGAGCGTGCCTGTTGCGGCGCGCCTTGAATTTTTGTACTTGCGCCCCGATTCTGCATGTAAACATCCGCCGCCGCAACGCGGCCCGGTTGCCGGCAGCAGCCGGCGTTGCGCCCCAGCATCATGGCAAAACTCGACATCCTGACCTACCCCGATCCCCGCCTGCACACCGTCGCCAAACCCGTGGCCGCGGTGGACGACCGCATCCGCCAGCTGGTCAAGGACATGGCGGAAACCATGTACGAAGCGCCCGGCATCGGCCTGGCCGCGACCCAGGTCAACGTGCACGAGCAAGTGGTGGTGATCGACGTCTCGGAAACGCGCGACCAGCTCCAGGTCTTCATCAACCCGGAGGTCGTCTGGGCCAGCGACAACCGCAAGGTGTGGGAAGAGGGCTGCCTGTCGGTGCCCGAGGTCTATGACCGCGTCGAGCGCCCCGACCGCGTGCGCGTGCGCGCGCTCAACGAAAAGGGCGAAAGCTTCGAGCTCGATGCCGACGACCTGCTGGCGGTCTGCATCCAGCATGAGATCGACCATCTGCGCGGCAAGGTCTTTGTCGAGTACCTGTCGCCGCTCAAGCTCAACCGCATCAAGAGCAAGCTGCAGAAGCGCGAACGCACCCGCATGTAAGCCGCCGCCGCGGCCATAAAGATGTAACAGCCCGCCGGAATCCGGCCACCCGCGTGCGGCATGCGCGCGCGGTCTGTTATCTTTATGACTTCCGAAGAACCACGATACCGGCCGCTATAGCGGCCGGTGCCATTTTCAGGCCACGGAACCTGCCATGTCCCAAGCCAGCCCCTTGCGTGTCGCCTTTGCCGGCACGCCCGAGTTTGCGCGCGTTGCGCTGGAAGCCATCCACGCCGCCGGATTTCCGCTGGTCGCGGTGCTGACCCAGCCCGACCGGCCCGCCGGCCGCGGCATGCAGCTGCAGGCCAGCCCGGTGAAGCAGTTCGCCGTCGCCCACGGCCTGGCGCCGGTGCTGCAGCCGCGTTCGCTGCGCCGCCAGGGCAAGTATCCGGAAGACGCCGCCGCGGCCATCGAAACGCTTGCCGGCATTGCGCCGGACGTGATGGTGGTGGCGGCCTATGGCCTGATCCTGCCGGCCGAGGTGCTGACGCTGCCGCGGCTGGGCTGCCTGAATATCCACGGCTCGCTGCTGCCGCGCTGGCGCGGCGCGGCGCCGATCCACCGCGCCATCGAGGCAGGCGACGCCGAGACCGGCATCACGCTGATGCAGATGGACGAAGGCCTGGACACGGGCGACATGCTCACGCGCGAAGCGGTGCCGATCGGCGCCGACGACACCACCGGCACGCTGCACGACACCCTGGCCGCGCTCGGCGCGCGCATGATCGTGGACGCGCTGCATGAACTGGACGCCGGCCGGCCGCTGGCGGCGACGCCGCAACCGGAGCAGGGCGTCACCTACGCCGAGAAGATCGCCAAGGACGAAGCGCCGCTGGACCTGCGCCGCCCGGCGGCCGCGCTGGCCAACCAGGTGCGCGCCTTCAACCCGTTCCCGGGCGCGACGGTGCAGGTGGGCGACACCGTGATCAAGTGCTGGAACGCAGTGCCGCTGGCGGCGGCCAGCAGCCTGCCGCACCCGCCCGGCACGGTGCTGGCGGCCGACGCCGCCGGCGTGCTGATCGCATGCGGCGAAGGCAGCGCGCTGCAGGTCACCGAGCTGCAGAAGCCGGGTGGCCGCCGGCAGCCGGCGCAGCAGTTCCTGCAAGGCCTGCCGCTGCCGCCGGGAACGCGCTGCGTGGTGCCTGGCAACGGCGCCGCGGCGGCGTAATCGGGCAACGCGTTTGCGGGCAACCCGTTTGCGGGCAGCCCTTTGCCGCACATGGCGCTTGAAGTGCCGGGGACAGCGCCCTACCCGGCAGGTGCCCGCGCCACTTGCCGATACCGTTGAACAGCCGTTGAATTTTCCGCGATCGGCCCCTATCTAACGGGCATCGCGCCTGCTTTTTCCCCGGCGCGTCACCGGATTTGCGATTACACGGAGCTCACCGCAATGTTCAACTGGGTCAAGACCTTCATGCTGATGGCGGCCATCACGGCGCTGTTCATCGTCATCGGCGGCATGATCGGCGGGCGCAGCGGCATGATGATGGCGCTACTGCTTGCGCTGGGCATGAACTTCTTCTCCTACTGGTTCTCCGACAAGATGGTCCTGCGCATGTACAACGCGCAGGAAGTCGATGCCGGCAGCGCGCCGCAGTTCTACGGCATGGTGCAGGACCTGGCGCAGCGCGCCGGCCTGCCGATGCCGCGCGTCTACCTGATCAATGAAGACGCCCCCAACGCCTTCGCCACCGGCCGCAACCCGGAGCACGCCGCGGTGGCGGCCACCACCGGCATCCTGCGGGTGCTGTCCGAGCGCGAGTTGCGCGGCGTGATGGCGCATGAGCTGGCGCACGTGCGCCACCGCGACATCCTGACCTCGACCATCGCCGCGACCATGGCCGGTGCGATCTCGGCGCTGGCCAATATGGCGATGTTCTTCGGCGGGCGCGACGAGAACGGCAACCGCACCAACCCCATCGCCAGCATCGCCGTGGCCATCCTGGCGCCGCTGGCGGCCTCGCTGATCCAGATGGCGATCTCGCGCGCGCGCGAATTCGAAGCCGACCGCGGCGGCGCCGAGATCAGCGGCGACCCGCAGGCGCTGGCCAGCGCGCTGGACAAGATCCACCGCTACGCGCAGGGCATCCCGTTCCAGGCAGCCGAGGAACACCCGGCGACGGCGCAGATGATGATCATGAACCCGCTGTCCGGCGGCGGCATCGCCAACCTGTTCTCGACCCATCCGGCCACCGACGAACGCATCGCGCGCCTGATGCAGATGGCACAGACCGGCACCTACCCGGCCTGAGCCGTCGGAAATCCGGGGCGCGGCCCCGGCACAGGGTAAACTGCCCGCTGTTCCGCGTGGACCGGCGGGCTTTTTTTGGCCCGCGCCCCACGCCTTCCCGATTCACCGCCTGACCCGCTGCCTGACCCGCCGCCTGACCGATATGCGCCTGCCTCCCGATTCGCTTGCCTTCCAGATGCTTGGCGCCGCCACCGCGGTGCGCGCCGTCAGCGAAGGCACCGCCTTGCCCCAGGCGATCGAGGACGCCGCCGCGCAGCTGCGGCTGGACCGCGTGCGCGATGCCGCCACCCGCGGCGCGCTGCAGGACATCGCCTACCGCACCATGCGCCAGTTCGGCACCGCGCGTGCGCTGGTGACCAGGCTGGTGACGCGCCCGCCGGGTGCGCAGGTCGATTCGCTGCTGGCGGTGGCGCTGGCGCTGCTGCTGGAACATGCGCCGGGGCCGCGCGACCGCCATGACGGCGCCGACCCGGCGCGCCACGATGCCGACGCCAACCGCCCGGGCTACAGCACTTTCACGGTGGTCGACCAGGCCGTCAGCGCGGCCGCCTCCGAACCCAAGACTGCGCATGCGCGCGGGCTGGTCAACGCCGTGCTGCGGCGCTTCCTGCGCGAGCGCAAGGCGCTGCTGGCCGAGGTCAACCGCGACGAGCAGGCGCGCTGGAACCTGCCGCCGTGGTGGCTGCGCATGCTGCGCGAGGCCTACCCCGACCAGTGGATGGCGCTGGCCGCCAGCGCCAACGTGCGCCCGCCGATGACGGTGCGCGTCAACACCGCGCGCGTGTCGGTGCAGCAGTACCAGACCGACCTCGCCAACGCCGGCCTGGCCGGGCACGTGGTCGGTCCGCAGGCCGTGCGCCTGGTGCGCGCGGTGCCGGTGACGCAGCTGCCGGGCTTTGCCGAAGGCGTGGTCTCGGTGCAGGACGCCGGCGCGCAGCTGGCCGCGCCGCTGCTCGAGGTGGCCGATGGCATGCGCGTGCTCGATGCCTGCGCGGCGCCCGGCGGCAAGACCGGGCACCTGCTGGAGCTGGCCGATATCGAAGTGACCGCGGTCGAAAGCGACGCGCAGCGCGCCACCCGCATCGGCGAGAACCTGGCGCGCCTGGGCAAGTCGGCGAAGATCGTGATCGGCGATGCCAGCCGGCCCGCCGACTGGTGGGACGGCCAGCCCTTCGACCGCATCCTGGCCGACGTGCCGTGCTCGGCCTCGGGCATCGTGCGGCGCCACCCTGACATCCGCTGGCTGCGCCGCGACACCGATATCGCCAGGCTCATCACCGAGCAGCGCCGCATCGTCTCGCAGCTGTGGCCGCTGCTCAAGCCGGGCGGCATCCTGGTCTATGTCACCTGTTCTATTTTCCCAACGGAGGGCGAGGAGCAGGCGCGCTGGTTTGGTGAGCAACTGGCAGATGCGATACGATTGCAGGCGCCGGGACAGCTGCTGCCCGGCACCCATGCAACGCATGCCGCGGGCGCGGACGGTGACAAGGCCTCTCCTGACAACACCGGCCGCACCGACGGTACCAGCCTGCCATCCGATCACGATGGCTTCTACTACGCCCGCTTCCAGAAACGCGCCTGATCTGATCCGATGCCGAGCACGCCGCGCCTGTCAGGCTTTCGCGTTGATGTGGACCGCCGCGCCGGCACCGGCGTAGCCTCCGTGCCCGAGCCGCTCGGCCGGCTGGCGCGCTGGGCACTGGCGCTGGCGCTGGCGTTGGCTGCCACCCTGTGGCTGCCCCGCGCCGCGCAGGCGCAGGTCATCGAGGCCACCGAAGCCCGCATCGAATACCAGGACGGCGGCTTCGAGCTTGCCGCCAGCTTTGACTTCGACCTGCCGCCCGCGCTGGAAGACGCGCTGCACAAGGGCATCTCGCTCTATTTCGCGGTCGACTTCCAGCTCTCGCGCTCACGCTGGTACTGGTTCGACGACAAGCCGGTCAACACCACCCGCAGCGTGCGCCTGTCATACCAGCCGCTGACGCGCCAGTACCGCATCTCCACCGGCGGTTTGCAGCTGCCGTTCACGCGCCTGAAGAGCGCGCTGCAGTTTATCCAGCGCGTGCGCGGCTGGCGCGTGTTCGAGCGCAACGCGGTCAAGCCCGGCGAAACCTACAGCGCCGAAGTGCGCATGCGGCTGGACCTGTCGCAGTTGCCCAAGCCGTTCCAGATCAACGCCGTCAACACGCGCGACTGGAACCTGGCGTCCGACTGGCGGCGTTTCAACTACACCGTGCCGACCGACCTGAGCGCGCCGCCCGCGCCACCGCCGCAGCCCCCGCAGCCGCCGCAGCCGCCGGCCGCGCCGCCGGCCGTGCCACCGGCATTGCCTGCGTTGCCGGCTTCACCCGCCATGCCTGCCCCGGCCGCGGCCTCGGCGCCGGCTGCGGCCAATGAGCGCGGTCCGATGGAAGGGCGCGGCCTGTACCTGCAAGCCGTGTCGTACGCGTTGTCGCCGGCGATGCTGGCGCAGCCGGCTCCGGGCCAGCCATGAGCAACCCGTTGTGGGACAGCCGGTTCCGGCGCGTGCTGTACCGCGTCGTGGCCGGCGTCATCGTGTTCCTGGCACTGGTTCTGGTGGGCCTGCTCGCCGGCGCCTCGGCCAACACCGAATTCTTCGATCGCTATTTCACGCTGCTGTTCAAGGTGAACCTGGTGATCGGCGCGCTGCTGGTGCTGACCGTGGGCGCGCTCGCGGTCACGTTGTGGCTGCGCTATCGCCGCGGCAAGTTCGGCACGCGGCTGATGACCAAGCTGGCGGTGTTCTTCGGCGTGGTGGGCGTGCTGCCTGGCGTGCTGATCTACCTGGTGTCGCTGCAGTTTGTCTCGCGCAGCATCGAGTCCTGGTTCGACGTGCGCGTGGAAACCGCGCTCGAGGCCGGACTGAACCTGGGGCGCTCCACCATCGACAGCTCGCTGGCCGACCTGCAGGTCAAGGCACGCCTGATGTCCGAGCAGCTGGCCGGGGCTTCCGGCGTGGCCACCTCATTGCAGCTGAACCGGCTGCGCGAGCAGTACGGCGTGCAGGAAGCCGCCATCTTTACCGGCAGCGGCCGCGTGCTGGCGTCGGCTTCCAGCAACTATGCCTCGCTGGTGCCGGACCTGCCTTCCGGCGTGCTCGCGGAACAGGCGCGGCTGGCCGGCGGCTATGCCGCGGTGGAAGGCGGCACCGATCCGTCGAGCGACGTCGGCCAGGCGCCCGAGCGCATCGACAGCAGCCACCTGTACCGCTTGCGCGTAATCATCCCGCTGGGCGCGGCGCCCGGGCCGGCACAGGATTCGGTCAGCGCAGCCAGCGCCCCGCGCGCACTGGCCCGATCGCCGCGCTGGGCCGGTTCCGGCCTGTCGGTGGAACGCAGCCCGGAGGACTCGCCGTCGAGCGGTTTCGGCCTGGTCGGCGAGACCGTGCGCGAAGAACGCTACCTGCAGGTGCTGCACCCGGTGCCGGCCGTGCTCGCGCGCAATGCCGACGAGGTCCAGCGCGCCTACCAGGAGTACCAGGAGAAGGCGCTGGGCCGCACCGGCCTGCGCAAGATGTATATCGGCACGCTGACGCTGACGCTGTTCCTGGCGGTGTTTATCGCCGTGATGCTGGCGCTGTTGCTCGGGGGCCAGCTGGCGCGGCCGCTGCTGATGCTGCTGCAGGGGACCAAGGAAGTGGCCGAGGGCGATCTGTCGCCCAAGCGCGAGCTGAAGAGCCGCGACGAACTGGGCATGCTCACGCAGCAGTTCAACCAGATGACGCGCCAGCTGGCCGAGGCGCGGCTGGCGGTGGAAGAAAACCGCGCCGCGCTGGAGCAGTCGAAGGCCTACCTCGAAAGCGTGCTGCAGAACCTAACCGCGGGCGTGCTGGTATTCGACCGCCGCTTCGTGCTGATCACCGCCAACCCCGGCGCCGAGCGCATCTTCCGCCAGCCGTTCGGCGCGGTGATGGGCCTGCCGATGGAACAGATCCCCGGCATGGGGCCGTTCGGCGAGATCGTGCGCCAGGCCTTCTCGGACCAGAACACCAGCGAGGTGCTGGGCGGCGCCGAGCACTGGCAGAAGCAGATCGAACTGCCGCAGGGCGAGGAGCAGCCGCTGACGCTGCTGGTGCGCGGCGCGCGCCTGCCCGGCGGCGAGCGTGACGAGCCCGGCTATGTGATCGTGTTCGACGATATTTCCGATGTGATTTCCGCTCAACGCTCGGTGGCGTGGGGCGAGGTGGCACGGCGCCTGGCGCACGAGATCAAGAACCCGCTCACGCCGATCCAGCTCTCGGCCGAGCGCCTGCAGATGAAGCTCTCGCCCAAGCTCGAGGGCACCGATGCCGATGTGCTAAAGCGTGGCGCCGCCACCATCGTCAACCAGGTGGCCGCGATGAAGCGCATGGTCGATGATTTCCGCGACTACGCGCGCACGCCCCCCGCGGTGCTGCAGTCGCTGCAGCTCAACAGCCTGGTGTCCGAGGTGCTGCATCTGTATGGCATCGACGATCCGGCGGTGCACGAGCACCCGGTGATCCATCCGACGCTGGGCAGCGCGCTGCCCGAGATCAAGGGCGATCCCACGCAGCTGCGCCAGGTCATCCACAACCTGCTGCAGAACGCGCAGGACGCGGCCGCGGAGAACGTCGCGGCCGGTAGGGCCGCGCCCCATATCACTCTGCACACCGAGACTGTAGAATACAAAGATTCTGCCGGCGAGAACCGGCAGGCCGTCAAGCTCACCATTGCGGACAATGGTCCCGGTTTTGCACCACGCATCCTGAGCCGTGCGTTCGAGCCTTATGTGACCACGAAAGCCAAGGGCACGGGTCTCGGGCTCGCGATGGTAAAGAAGATCATTGACGAACACGGCGCGCGCATCGAACTGCGCAATCGCATGGAAGGTGCCGAGATCGTCGGTGCGCAGATCTCGATCCTGTTCGTTAAACTGGCATAGTCAACATTGGCGTCCGGTCCCGGAACGCTGCGGTGGGGTTAAGAGGGGAAGTATGGCAACCATCCTCGTAGTCGATGACGAAATGGGAATCCGGGAGCTGCTCTCGGAGATCCTCAGCGACGAAGGCCATGTGGTCGAACTCGCGGAAAACGCGCAACAGGCGCGCGATTACCGTGCGGCGGGCACGCCCGATCTCGTGCTGCTCGATATCTGGATGCCCGATACCGATGGCGTGACGCTGCTCAAGGAGTGGTCCGCGCAGGGACAGCTGACCATGCCCGTGATCATGATGTCGGGCCACGCCACCATCGACACCGCGGTCGAGGCTACCAAGATCGGCGCGCTCAATTTCCTGGAAAAGCCGATCGCGCTGCAAAAGCTGCTGTCCGCGGTGGAGCAGGGCCTCGCGCACGGCATCGAACGCCCGCGCAGCAGCGCCGCTGCCGCACCCGCCGCAGCCACCGCGCCCTCGGCCGAACCCGGCACCACCACCGCCGCGCCCGAAGCCACCGCCGATGCCGCCCCCAATGGCAGCCCGGCGCGCGTGCCCGAGGCCGAGATGCAGTTCTCGTTCGACATGCCGCTGCGCGAAGCGCGCGACCTGTTCGAGCGCGCCTATTTCGAGTACCACCTGCTGCGCGAACACGGCAGCATGACCCGCGTGGCAGAGAAAACCGGGCTGGAGCGTACCCACCTGTACCGCAAGCTCAAGCAGCTCGGCGTCGAACTGGGCCGCAACAAGCCGGAGCCGGCCGAACACTGAAGCAGTGCCCTAGATGACGCTTGACTGGCCCAAAAAGTCCAGTTATAGTTTCGCTTCTTTGGCCCGGTAGCTCAGTCGGTAGAGCAGAGGATTGAAAATCCTTGTGTCGGCGGTTCGATTCCGTCCCAGGCCACCAGAACACAAAAAGCCCGGCTCTTGCAGCCGGGCTTTTTGCATTGGGCGCCAGTTTTGCGTGCCGGCCATGCCTTCCCCTCCCGGGCCGCGACACATTTGCGTCCCACTCACGTCGCATTCCTCCGAACTGCTCGACACGCCTGTCCAAGGTCAAGGTTGCCTTGCGCGTGCCCGCACATCTTGACGCTCTCGTCGCCGGCAGGAAGACCTCGCCTGCCGTAGCCGGGGAATTACTGTATTGGCAAAAATCCCTTGCCCGTTCAATTTAACGTCTATACAATAAATCGATGCTGCTTGTGTTCGATCCGGTCAAGGACCTGGCCAACCAGATCAAGCATGGCGTATCGCTCGCATTGGCCGAAGCGTTCGAGATGGAAGGGGCGCTGATCCGGGACGATCTGCGGTTTGCATATGGTGAAGGGCGGGTGATCGCTACCGGGCCGATCGGCAACCGTGTGTTTGTGATGGTCTACACGATGCGAGGCGAGACGATGCGCGTCATCAGCCTGCGCAAAGCCAACCGCCGCGAGGTATTGAAGTATGTCTACGAAACGCAAGGTTCATATCCCGACTGACGCCGAAGACAAGGCACTGACGCGCGCAGCGCAGGCCGATCGCGACAACCCGCCGCTGACCGATGCCGAGCTCGCGCGCATGCGGCCGGCGCGCGAAGTACTGCCCCGGCTGGTCGGCGACAAGGCGGCGCAGGCGCTGTTGCGGCCGCGCGGCCGCCCTGCATTGCCGGAGGGCCAGCGCAAGGTCACGCTGAACATGCGTTGCGATCGCGATGTGGTCGAAGCCTTCAAGGCCACCGGTGATGGCTGGCAGACGCGCATCAACGATGTGCTGCGCGCCTATGCCAAGTCTCATCGCATGCTGCCCAGCCGCTGACGGCACGCGACCGTCGTGTTGCACGGCGCGCAACACCCAATCCAGAAGTAAAAATCTTCTACTTGGCAGCCGATCCATGTCTCTCTACGATGCCCTGACGCACCGCCGCCAGGCGGCGCGGGCCAGGCCGGCCAAGCCGCTCCGATAATGCAGATACCCGGCCCGGGCCGATACTTCTTACCGGGGGGTTGGATGGACACATTGATCGGGACGGACAAGCGCTGGCCACCGCAGGGCGCGGCCAGCGAGCGCGGCTTGTGGAAGAGCACCATGGCCGCGGCCAGCCAGGCGCTGGGCGCAGCAGGGCGGATGCAGCAGGCGGTGTCGCAGACCCTGAAGCTGCAGAACAAGATCCGCGCGCTGCGCGACGAGCTGCACCAGATGGAAGCCGAGCGCGACGTCTACCGCGAGCTGCACGCGCGCACGGTGGAAGAACTGCACCAGGCCATCGACCGCAGCCCGGCCGAGATCAAGCGCCTGCGCGCCGAAACCGAAGCCATGCAGGTGCGCCATCGCGCCTACAAGCTGCTGGTGCAGCACTACATGCGCATGGGCACCCCGATCGATCCCGCCGTATTTGCCGAGCAGCGCAGCCGCGTGCAGCAGCACATCCTGTTCCAGCGCCGCAAGGGTATCCCGGTGGCGAATATCGTGGTCGAGGATATTGCGTTCCTGTTGCGCTGAAGGGCGCTGAATGGCGCTGAAGGGCGCTGCATTGCCCGCAACGGCGCGATTCGAAACCCGGCGTCAGCACACAACAACGCCCGCGCGCATTGACGCGCCGGGGCCGCGGCGGAACACTGTCGCGACCGCGCGCAGCCGCTGCGCCGCGGCGTTGCCACGCTCGTGGCAACGACCTGCCACCGTTCGAGGCGTCGTCTCAGGCGACGTTGTCCATCTTGTTGCTGCACGCTTTCCCCATCGTTTCCGCCGCACTCCCTGGCACTGGTCCACGGGCATGCCTTGCCGCCCATGCTTCGCGCCGCTGCGCCGGCGCAGCGCAGCGATGAGTACGCTGGCGCGCCGCCTGGTGGCGGAAGGGCTCGGCACCGCGCTGCTGGTGGCAATCGTGGTTGGCTCCGGCATTCGTGCCGAGCGCCTCGCCGCCGGCGATACCGCGCTCGCGCTGCTGGCGAATGCGCTCGCCACCGGCGCCGGGCTGGTGGCCTTGCTGGTGTCGCTGGGGCCGGTCTCGGGCGGGCATTTCAATCCGGTGGTGAGCCTGTCGGCGCTGGTGCAGGGCACGCTGGCGCCGCGCGATGCGCTGCGCTATGTGCTGGTGCAGCTGGCGGGCGGCGTCTGCGGCGTGCTGGCGGCGCATGCCATGTTCGGCGAGCCGGCCCTGGCGTGGTCGGCGCAGAGCCGCACCGGCGCGTCGATGTGGTGGAGCGAGTTCGTCGCCACCTTCGGCCTGGTCGGCGTGGGCATCGGCACACTGCGCAGCCGGCCGCAACTGGTGCCGTTCGTGGTGGCGGGCTACATCACCGCGGGGTACTGGTTCACGTCGTCGACGTCGTTCGCCAATCCCGCGCTGACCGTGGCCTGCGCGCTGACCGATACCTTCACCGGGATCCGGCCGCAGGACGTGCCGGGCTTCGTGCTGGCACAGATCGGCGGCGGGCTGGCGGCCACGCTGGTGTTCCACTGGCTGTTTCGCAAACCCGCCGCCGTGGCACTTGCGCCGGCCAGTCCCCTGACCGGCGCAACTTCCGGCGCAACTTCCGCCGCAACTACCGCTGCAACTACCAGCGCCGATTGAGCTGCACGCCGAAGATCGACCCGCTCGGCTGCGAGGCCCAGGCGTCGGCCGGCGCGGTGTAGCCGATGCCGTCGACATCGCTGGCACGGCTGTAGGTGTAGAAGGCGCGCAGGTTGGCATTGCCGGCGGACTTGCCCAGCGTCAGCGTAGGCGCCACGGTCAGCGCGGTGCGCTGGCCGCTGACGCCGAAGCCGGACGAGATCTGGTCGTGCGACACCTCGAAGTTCAGCCGGAACTGGCTGCTGGCGACGTACGCCGGACGCAGGCGCGTGGTGGTCCACTGCAGCGTGCCGACCGGCGAACGGTCGAACTGCAGGCTTTGCTCCACCGCGCCGCTCAGCCCCCAGCGGCTCTTCCATTCGATCGAGTCGGCCACGCGCGTGCGCGACAGCGACGGTCCCATGCCGGTATAGCCGGTCATGGCGTTGCGCGATCCCGAACCGAACTGCACCCCCAGCCGGTTGGTGCCGAACAGCACGCCTTTCTGCTCGTGCAGCGCCGAAGCCCACCACGCCCCGCCCGGGTCCTCCACCAGCGGCTGGGCTTCCACGCGCGTGAAGCCAAGCTGGACCGAACCCTGTTCATTGGTGGGGATCGGTGCGGTGCGCAGCGAGTGGTAGCTGGGCAGGTTCTGGCCGTTCTGGTCGGCGCGCGCGGTGTACTGGTAGTTCAGGCCGATATCGCCGATCACCCTGGCGTTGTCCACGCCAAAGCGCATCGCCGTGGAATTCGGCGGCAGCAGGCCGGAGGACATCAGGAATGGCGCGTTGTCGCGCCGGCCGGCCCACATGGTGGCGCCGTCGAGCACCGCCAGGCCGCTGACGGCGGTATAGAACTGCGGCACCAGGGCATAGGGGTCGATCGCCGCCGGGCGGCCATTGACGGTGGTGGCGTCCGTGCCGCGCGCCTGCGCGATCAGCATCACCTGCGCGCCGCCGTCGAGGTCCAGCACCGACTCGCGGATCTTGACCTCGCCCGTGCTGCGGCAGGCCAGCCCGCTGCCGATGCCGGTGGACAGCGCCCCGCCCGGGCAGGCACGCATGGTGGACGGGCGATCCTCGACCGCGGCGCGGCCGCTGTAGCTCAGGCGCCACACGGAGTCGACCGCCGGATCATCGGCGGGCAACTGGGAATGCAGGACCGGCGGTGCGTCCGACGGGGTGCCGGCATCCGCGGCGGCGCCCTGGGCCGGGGCGGCGGGTGCCTCGGCCTGGAACTCGCCCAGCCTGGGCGGGAACAGCACCAGCGGCGGCGGCGGCGGGGCCGGTGGTTCGGGCGGACCGACGAAGTCAGGGTCGGCCGGCGGCTGGGTTGCGGCGACGCTGGTGTCCGCTGGCGCGGGTACGGTGACGCTTGCGGCGGGCGCCGCATCGCCGGCGATCAGCGCGGCGAGCGGGTCATCGGCGGGGGCCGGCGGCGGCGATGCCGTTTCAACATTCGCCGCCACCGCCGGCAGGGATGGCGCCACCACGGCCGCAGTGACCGTTGCCGGCACCGGCGGCCGCAGCGCGATGCGCGGCGGCTGCAAGGCGTTGGCCGGGTCCGCAGCGCCCGCCGCCGGATCCCCGGTCTGCGCGCACGCCGCCAGCCCCCAGGCGGCCAGCACGGCGAAGCCGAGGCGGCGCAGCGGCACGCGGCGGCCTGCGCAAGCGCGGGAGCCGGGCGGCATCACGGGGAATCGACGAGAGCAGGCAGGCAATTGGTACGGCAAAGGGGTACGCAAAGGGGTACGGCAGCGGGTACGGCAATCCAGCGGCAACAGCCATATCCGGCAGGCAGGGCTGCGGAGCGGGACTGTTTTTTATCAGCCGGAACCATTTGACCGCAAGCCGGGTTACAAAATCCATCACACCGTGCGGCGTCTCACATTGCGAAAAACAGCCGAAATGACGCAATCGACTAGCGAAAACCCGCACTTGCGCGGGGCCCCGTGCCGAAAGGGCCACCGCTATAATCGGCTGGCTTGTCTTTCGGGTAAGACAGCCCTCGGCCGTGCGCGCGGTTGCAGCGCCGGCCCTGCAGGGCACGCCGCCGTGCCCGTTCGCCACAGGCACAGCGCTGCGCAGGCCGCCGTACCCCGGTGGCCGGTGCGTCACGGTCCGGCGCGCGGCCTCATGCAAGGCGTGCGCCCGCATCCGAATCAATATCTATAAGAGGAGAAGTGGAGATGGAACGTCGTTCCTTTCTGTTGAAAGCGTCGGCCGTGGCTGCCACCGGGGCACTGGCCGCGTGCGGCAAGGGTGAAGAGAAGGCAGCGCCTGCCGCCGCCAGCGGCCCGGCAGCGCCGGCCGTGGTGGGCAGCAATCCCGCCGTGGAATGGCGCCTGGCCTCGAGCTTCCCCAAGTCGCTCGACACCATCTTCGGCGGCGCCGAGACGCTGTCGGCCCGCGTGCGCGAACTGACCGACGGCAAGTTCAATATCAAGGTCTTCGCCGCCGGTGAAATCGTGCCGGGCCTGCAGGTGCTGGACGCGGTGCAGAACAACACCGTGCAGATCGGCCACACCGCCGGCTACTACTACTTCGGCAAGAACCCGACGCTGTGCTTCGACACCACCGTGCCGTTCGGCCTGACCGCGCGCCAGCAGAACGCCTGGATGCTGCAGGGCAACGGCATGAAGCTGATGCGCGAGTTCTTCAAGGAATACAACGTCGTCAACTTCCTGGGCGGCAACACCAATGCGCAGATGGGCGGCTGGTTCCGCAAGGAAATCAAGACCGTGGCCGACCTGCAGGGCCTGAAGTACCGCATCGCCGGGTTTGCCGGCGTGGTGCTGTCGCGCCTGGGCGTGGTGCCGCAGCAGATTGCCGGCGGCGACATCTACCCCGCGCTGGAAAAAGGCACCATCGACGCGGCCGAGTGGGTGGGCCCGTACGATGACGAGAAGCTCGGCTTCTACAAGGTGGCCCCGTTCTACTACTACCCGGGCTGGTGGGAAGGCAGCGCGCAGCTGTCGTTCTACGCCTCGGCCAGCGAGTTCGAGAAGCTGCCGGCGCTGTACAAGCGCGCACTGGAAACCGCCACCATCGAGGCGCACACCAACATGATGGCCAAGTACGACACGGTCAACCCGCAGGCGCTGGCGCGACTGCTGGAAAACGGCGTCAAGCTGCGTCCGTTCTCCAAGGAGATCATGGAGGCGTGCTTCAAGGCGACCCAGGAGTCCTACGCCGACGAAACCGCGAAGAACCCGTCGTTCAAGAAGATCTACGACGACTGGCGCGTGTTCCGCAACAACCAGGCGGCCTGGTTCAACGTGGCCGAGCAGGGCTACGCCCAGTTCAGCTTCGCGCGCAAGCTGTAAGCCGCGTGGCGCCCGGGCAACCGGGTCCGCTGCAAACCCCATGGTCCTCCGGGAGCATGGGGTTTTTTGTTTCGCGGCCGCTCGCGGCGCGCGCCGGCGGGGATGGCGCGGCCCCGGTAGAATCGCCGGCATCTACCGGAAAACCCTATGCAACTCGGCATTCTCTACGCCCTGCTGGCGTACATCATCTGGGGGCTGCTCCCGCTCTACATCAAGTCGCTCCCCGGCATCGCGCCGGTGGAGATCCTGCTGCACCGGATGGTGTGGTCGCTGGTCTTCCTGGGGCTGATCCTGGCCTGGCGCCGCCAGTGGGCGTGGCTCGCCCAGGTGGCGCGGGACCGGCGCCTGTTGCTGTCGTTTGCCGCCAGCGCGGCGCTGCTGTGCGCGAACTGGTTCCTCTATATCTGGGCGGTGTCGGCCAACCGCGTGGTCGATGCCAGCCTGGGTTATTTCATCAACCCGCTGTTCAGCGTGCTGCTGGGCGTGGTGTTCCTGCATGAGCGCCTGCGCCGGGTGCAATGGCTGTCGATCGCGGTGGCCGCTGCGGGCGTGGCCTGGCTGACGGTGGCGGCGGGGCAGCTGCCGTGGATTGCGCTGGGCCTGGCCGCCAGCTTTGGCGGCTACGGGCTGCTGCGCAAGACCGGTGCGCTGGGCGCGCTGGAAGGGCTGTCGCTGGAAACGCTGCTGCTGTTCCCGCTGGCCGCCGCGGCGCTGGCCTGGCTGTTCGCCACCGGCCAGGACAGCTTCACCCACGCAGCGCCGGGTACGCAGTGGCTGCTGCTGCTGGCCGGGCCGGTGACGGCGGTGCCGCTGCTGTTCTTTGCCGCCGGCGCGCGGCGCATCCCGCTGTCGCTGCTGGGCCTGCTGCAGTACACCGGCCCTACGCTGCAGCTGCTGCTGGGCGTATGGCTGTGGCACGAGCCGTTTCCGGCGCAGAAGCAGGTGGGCTATGCGCTGATCTGGCTGTCGCTGGCCTTGTATGCGGCCGAAGGGTTGTGGATGAGTACGCGGCAGAAGCCGCCAGGCATCCAGGCTATCAATGAGACGAGCTGAAAATCCGTATCGATCATTCATCAAACGGATAAAAACCGCCTAGCCGACCCCAAAGCCCGGCCCCATGTCCGCCCCGCCTGACGCCAGCCCCGCGGTCCAGCGCAAGATCATCCATTGCGACTGCGACTGCTTCTACGCCTCGGTCGAAATGCGCGACGACCCGTCGCTGCGCGGCCGGCCGATGGCCGTGGGCGGCTCGCCTGACCGGCGCGGGGTGATCGCGACCTGCAATTACGAGGCGCGCGCCTACGGCGTGCGCTCGGCGATGGCGTCGGCGCAGGCGCTCAGGCGCTGCCCCGAGCTGCTGATCGTGCCGCCCGCGATGGACAAGTACCGTGAGGTCTCGCGCCGCATCTTCGCGATCTACCGCGAATACACCGCGCTGGTCGAGCCGCTGTCGCTGGACGAGGCCTACCTCGACGTCAGCCTGTGCACGCGCCATGCCGGCAGCGCCACCCGCATCGCCGAAGAGATCCGCCAGCGCGTGCGCGAAGAAGTCGGGGTCACGGTGTCGGCGGGCGTCGGTCCCAGCAAGTTCGTCGCCAAGATCGCCAGCGACTGGAACAAGCCCGACGGCCTGTTCGTGGTCAGGCCGGCGGCGGTCGACGCCTTTGTCGCCGCGCTGCCGGTGGAGCGCATCCATGGCGTGGGCAAGGTCACCGCGGCCAGGCTGCGCCGGCTGGGCGCCGAGACCTGCGGCGACCTGCGGCCATGGTCGCCGGACCGCCTGCACCGCGAGTTCGGCGTGTTCGGGGCGCGGCTGTACAAGCTGTGCCGCGGCGTCGACGAGCGCGCGGTCACGCCCGAGCGCGAGCGCAAGTCGATCAGCGTCGAAGAGACCTACGCCGACGACCTGCCCGACCTGCAGGCCTGCCTGGCGGAACTAGAACCGCTGGTGGCGATGCTCGAGGCGCGCATCGCCCGCGCCCAGGCACACGACACCATCGACAAGCTGACGGTAAAGCTGCGTTTCTCGGACTTCCGGCAGACCACGGTGGAATGCCGCGGCTACGCCCCGGATCGAACCGTCTATGCGCGGCTGCTGGCCGAAGGCCATGCGCGCCGCGGTTTGCCGGTGCGCCTGCTGGGGGTGGGGGTGGGTACTAGCGACCGGGATACCGCACAGCTGGAGCTGTTCGATTGAGGCGGGCTATTTACGCGAATTATCAGGCGGATCAAAAATCACGATTACTGATAAATCGCATTGATAGATCGCCTACTGCAGCTCGTTGCGCATCACCAGCAGCCAGGGCATGTGCGAGTTGGTGACGCCGTCGAGCCGGCCCGAATCCCCCAGCTCGATCTCCTCCATCGACACCGATTGCTGCACGTTGCCGCCGATGGCACGCACCACGCGCGCGGCCGGATCCACCGCGACCACGATGTCGCAATGCATCGGCGTGGTGCCGAAACCGATCTCGGCGATGTCCTCGAGATAGCGGTCACGCCCGCGGCCGGCGCAGATGATGTCGCCCGGGCGGGGCATCGCCGGCACCGGCTCGATGCGGAAGGCGGGGCGCGGCAGGATGCCGTCGCGGGCGTCGACCACGTACATCGAATGCGACTGGCCGGTCAGGAACTGGCGCTCGTCCAGGCCCGCCTTGCGCAGCACCCATGACACAAAGACCGCCGACCACGCCCAGGCGCCTTGCGTGACCTGGCTGCAGCCGGGCGCTTCGCCGACGATGCCCCAGTAGCGGCGCGCCAGCGTGCAGCCCAGCGGCGTGGCTTCCATGCCGGTGCCGTCCGGGAAAGACAGGCAGCTCGGGGCGGGCGGCGGGTTGCCGTTGGTCTTGGATTCGGTATCGGTGGTGGCCACGGCGGGCGCGGCGGTGTCGGCAGGCGACGCCGGCAGCTCGGACGGCAATTCCGGCGCCGGCACCGGGCTGTAGGTCACGCAAGAGGTGTCGTCGCGGCCCAGCCGCACCACCTGGCTGCCCCAGCGGACCCATTCCTGCGTGGCGATCTCGACGATGCGCTCGCGCGGCGTGGCGCCCGGGCGCGTCACCGGCCGCTCGCTGTCAGGCAGCGCCTGCGCCTGTGGCCGGGCCGGCTCGATGACCGTGGTGCAGGCGCTCAGCAGCGCCAGGAGCGCGGCCGCGCAGGCGGCGCGCAGTGTGTGGCACAGCGGGGGGCACAGCGGGGCGCGCGGCTGTGGAGAACGCTGTGGAATCCGCTGTGGAAAGCGTTGTGCATAACGCTGTGGAGATCTGCGGCGCTGCGGACGGGCAAACATGTTGGCCCCACATGGCACGGCGCCCGGCTTGGCGAGTACTGGCCAAGGCTGGACGCCTGTTGGAAGACTTGGCGCGCCATCGCCCAGGTGCGCGGCGGGCGATGCGGCGGATGCTGCAGGATATTCAGTTCACGACTGTGGATAACGTCCCCCGCCTGGCGCACGCCTGCGCCCTCGGGCACCGGGGCGGCGGCATGGCGGGGTCAGGCAATGCCGGGCTCTGCAGTGCAGCCCGTCAGGATCACTGGTTGACAGCGTCCTTGAACTTCTGGCCAGCCTTGAACTTCACGGTCTTGGCGGCTTCGACCTTGATTTCTTCACCGGTACGCGGGTTGCGCGCCATGCGCTCGCCACGCTCGCCCTTGCTGAACGTGCCAAAGCCGATGAGGCTCAGCGTGTCGCCCTTGGCCACTGCGTCCATGATGGCCGACAGGGTCACGTTCAGTGCCTGTTCCGCCTTGGCCTTGGTCAGACCGTCCACCCCGGCTGCGATAGCGTCGATCAGTTCGGTTTTCGTCATGCTTCACTCCGTATCGAGTTGATAAAACACAGGCGTCCCGTCCCGGGCGGCCAGGCTGGCACCGCTCCGGCAAAGACGCCGCGGGCCACATGATACCGTGTCGGACAAGGCGCACCGGGAACAGATTGTTACCTGGCAGTTTCCGCGAGGCCGCGCCAGCGCGGGGCTGGCGGCAAATCGACGCAGCCGGGCGCGGGCAGTCCAGAGCGAAATGCCGGCGTAAACGGCAAATGGCAGCGCTACGGCGGGCAGGATGGCTGTGCTCTGGCCGGCACCGTATACCCTCGCCACGGGCCACCACAGGGCCGCTGGCGGCGTCACAAGGCGTTCATGGGGGCTGGCAGGGGTTCCAGCGCCAAATCGACTGGTGGCGGCTCTACGGGTTGCCAGATCTTGATCTGCACTATGGTGCATGTTTCAAGCAGCGGTGCGCAGGGCACGGCTCCGGAGTATTCGGCACGTGCATGGAATCCTGTCGCCGCATTTGGCAGCTGGCGCGTATACGCGTGCGCCGCCAGCCTCTCCCCCGGTATACCTCGCCGGTATACGTCCAGCCCGAACGGGCAAATCAGAAAGTCTCTCGCAAACCTGCCGTTTACGCCTTTCGACTTTCGGACGAGGCCCCGGGCCGGGGCTCGTTCTTTCGGTTTACCTTTTTCTTTCATGTATACAAATAGTAGTAGTAGGTAAACACCCGCGCCGGCTGTGGAAAACCACGTAAACGTCTTTGCCTTCAAGGGTTTACGTAAACGAGAAGTGGTCGCATCGAATGTTGGCCGAGGTGGATGACTCCGCCCGAAGGATGAGGCCGGCGCCCGAGCCCTCCGACTTATGCCCGAGGCATCCCCATGCCAGCCCCAGGCAGCCCACACCCAATCCGCGTGCTTGTCCACAGGTCGGGGCGGGGTTATCCACATAGGTGAAGTAAACGAGGCGAGCCGTATACCGGGGTGGCGTATACGCCGTTCGGGCGACAGCGGGGCGGCTGACGGCCACGCCGGAAAGTGTTGCCACGTATACGTGTCGCGGCCGCCCCGGTATCATCCCCGATCGCGCCGGGCGGCCGGCCCCGGCCACCCAGGCACAACAGGCGAGAGCACGGACAGGCAAATGGCGGACAAGGCAAAGCGCAAGGCAGCGGGCGAGGGCAGCAAGAAAACGGCGAGCGACCGGATCGAGGTGCGCCAGTCAGGCGTGCACGGCAAGGGCGTCTATGCCATTGCCCCGATTGCCGAGGGCGAGCGCGTGATCGAGTACAAGGGCGAGCACATTTCGTGGAAGAAGGCGCTGGAGCGCCATCCGCACGATCCCAGCGATCCCAACCACACCTTCTACTTCAGCCTGGACGACGGCAGCGTCATCGACGCCAAGTACGGCGGCAACCGCGCGCGCTGGATCAACCACGCCTGCGAGCCCAACTGCGAGGCGCGCGAAAAGAAGGGCCGCGTCTTTATCCACGCGCTGCGCGACATTGCCCAGGGCGAGGAGCTGTTCTATGACTACGGCCTGGTGATCGACGCGCGCTATACCGCCAAGCTGAAGAAGGAATTCGAGTGCCGCTGCGGCAGCCCGCAATGCCGCGGCACCATGCTGGCGCCGAAGGAAAAGAAGAAAAAGGCGAAGTAAGGCCGACCGGTCCGCCGCCCGCGCGATGCGGGCTCAGGCCACCGACCCTGCGGGCTCGCAGGGAATCCGGATCACGAAGCGCATCACCGGACGCCGCTGCGCCGTGCCGTCCGTGACGGGTGCTGGTGCCGCCGCGCCAGGACCGGGCGGCACGTCCTCGATGCGGATGGTGCCGTGGTGCAGGGTCACGATTTCATGCACGATGGCCAGCCCCAGGCCGGCGCCGCCCGCCTGGTCGGCGCGGCCGCCGCCCGGCTCAGGGGAACGGTCGCCGCGGAAAAAGCGCTTGAACACTTCCTCGCGCCGCTGCGGCGCGATGCCGGGGCCGTTGTCTTCCACCATCACCACCGCCATGCCGCGGTGGCCCATGGCCTCGCCGCCGGCGCGCACCGTGATGCGCCCGCCCGCGGGCACGTACTTCACCGCATTGTCGATCAGGTTGGACAGCGCTTCGCGCATCAGCAGCCGGTTGCCGCGCACCACGGCCGGCGCGCTGCCGGTGAAAGTGGGGCCGGGCAGGATCTCGAAGCCCAGGTCGATGCGGCGCGCCAGCGCCTGCGGCACCCACTCGGCGCCGGTTTCAAAGGCCAGTTCGGCCAGGTCGAAGTGTTCCACCGGCCCGAGCCGTTCCAGCGACAAGCCGGGCTCCGCCCGTGCCAGCGACAGCAGCTGGTTGGACAGCCGCACCGCGCGGTCGGCCGCGGTCTGGACCTCGCGCAGCGCGTGGCGGGCCACTTCCAGCGAATCGGCGCTTTGCGCGCGGTCGGCATGCAGCTTGACCGCGGTCAGCGGCGTGCGCAGCTGGTGCGCGGCATCGGCGATGAACTTGCGCTGCGCATCGAGCGCGTCGCGCAGCCGCGCCAGCAGCGCATTCAGGCCGCGGATCAGCGGCGCCACTTCGGCCGGGACCTGGGTTTCATCGAGCGCGGCCAGCGAGCGCGCGGTCTGCCGGTTGAGCTTGTCGGCCAGGATCTGCAGCGGCACCAGCTCTTCCTTGAGCACGTGCGACAGGATCAGGCTGCCGACCAGCAGCAGCAGGATCAGCGGCACCGACACTGACAGCAGGATCTCGTTGGCGGCGGTCTCGCGCCGGTCCAGCAGTTCCGCCACTTCCACCACGATGGGCCCGCGCGCGGGCTTGCCGGCCTCGCTGGTGCCAAGCTCGTCGACCGCGGCGCTGGGCAGCATCACCGGCAGCCGCACCGCGCGCACCTGGCGGCCGCTGAACCACGCGTAGAACAGGCGCGCGTCGTGCAGCGTGGTCTGGCCGGTGCCGTAGCCCAGCCAGGTATCCATGCCGCCGATCAGCCCGTCGGGGCCGTGGATGCGCCAGTAGATGCGGTCGGTGCCCTCGGCCTCGACCAGCGTCTGCGCGATCATCGGGATGTCCTGCTCCAGCCGCGGGCCGGCGATGCGGATCTGCTGGGCGATGTTGTTGGCGACCCCGTACAGCGCGCGGTCGAACACCTGCGTGGTGTAGTGCGCCGCCAGCCAGTACGACAGCGAGCCGCTGGTCAGCACCAGCGCGAACAGCGGCGTGGCCAGGGCGCGCAGCAGGTGCACGCGCAGGCTGATGTTGGAGCCGGGACGGGAGGCCTGGCGCGCTGCGGCTGGTGCAGCGGTGGGGTCCGCGGGATCAGCCGGGCTAGCAGGCGGCGGCACGTTCCGCGTGGCGATGCGGGAGGCGGTGCGCCAGGAAACCCGGGAAGAGGTGCGCGAGCGGGGCCACATTGCCGGCTAGGCCGAAGGACGGGGCCGCATGGCGGTTAGCCGGGGCGGCCAGGGTGACCGGTGCGGCCGGTGCGGTTTCATTGTCCGGCGCGGATCTGCAGCAGGTAGCCGAAGCCGCGCACGGTGACGATCTCGACGTCGCTGTCCTCGAGCTTCTTGCGCACGCGGTGCACGTAGACCTCGATCGCGGTGTCGCCGACGGTATCGCCGCCCTCGCCGGCGGGGTGGGCAAAGGTGGCCAGGTGGTCCTGCAGCTGGGCCTTGCTGACCACGCGGCCCTGGCGCTGCAGCAGCAGTTCCAGCACCGCGAACTCGCGCGGCGACAGCTCCAGCGGGCGGGCGTCGATAAACATGCGGCGGTCGTTGCCGGACAGCCGCAGCCGGCCCAGGCGCACGTCGCGCTCGGGCGCGGCCTCGCCATGCTGGCTGCGGCGCAGCAGCACGCGCACGCGCGCTTCCAGCTCGGGCAGGGCGAAGGGTTTGATCAGGTAGTCGTCGGCGCCGGCGTTCAGGCCCGAGAGCTTGTCTTCCAGCTCGTCGCGCGCGGTCAGGATGATGACCGGGGTGGTGCGGTTGCGGGCGCGGTAGCGCGCCAGCAGCGTCATGCCGTCGATGCCGGGCAGGCCCAGGTCGAGGATGACCAGGTCGTGCTGCTCGCGCAGCAGATGTTCGGTGGCATAGACGCCGTCGTGGACGACGCGCACCTGGTGGCCGGCGCGGGACAGGCCGGCTTCGACGCCGCTGGCAATCTGGCGGTCGTCCTCGATCAGCAGGATACGCATGGCGGCAGCTCGGAAGGGACGTTGGGCATGGCTTGCAGGGAAAGGCCGCACGGCGCACACGGCGGTGCGGGCCTGCCGCAGATTGTACTAGGCGCCGCCCCCTGCTTCCTTACGGTTAGCCTACAGCCGCCGCCGCGGCCTGCCGGGTCAGTTCGTCACCGCGTCGGCGGCGCGCTCGATGAAGTGGGCCAGGTCGATGTCGCGCTGGGTCAGGCCGTTGGCATCGTGGGTGGACAGCGTGATGTCGACCCGGTTGTAGACGTTGAACCATTCCGGGTGGTGGTCGGCCTTCTCGGCCTGGATCGCCACGCGCGTCATGAAACCGAAGGCGGCGTTGAAGTCGTGGAAGGTAAAGCGCTTGAAGATCGCGTCGCGGTCCGGGACGGTGGTCCAGCCGGGCAGTTCGGCGAGCAGCGTGGCACGGGCTTGCGGGGAAAGTGGAGTCATGGGGGCTCGATCTGGTCGTAACGAAAACGAAGGCCGCAATGCAATGCGGACAGCCGGCCCGCCCGCGCCGTGGCGGCGGGCATGCCGGCATTGTTTCACAAAGCGGGAAATGGGACAGGGATGGGGCAGGCCGCGCCGGGTTTGCCGGCGCGGGCCGGATCAGATGTCTTCGGTATCGGCCCAGCCTTCGCGGGTGCCGACGTTGATCACCTGGTCGCCCTCGGCGATATCGCCCGCGCCCAGCGTCGGTTGCGCGCGCAGCGCTTCGTACAGCGGCGCGAAATCCGGGCGGGTGGCGTCGAACAATTGCTCGAAGCTGTCGATCACGAAGTAGGTCTTCTGGAAGGTGTCGATGCGGTAGCGCGTGCGCATGATGCGGCGCACATCGAAGCCGATCCGGTTGGGGCTGGCCGAGTCCAGGCTGTAGATCGACTCGCCCTGGCTCGAGACGATGCCCGCGCCATAGATGCGCAGCCCTTGCGGGGTGCGGATCAGGCCGAATTCGACGGTGTACCAGTACAGCCGCGACAGCATCTCCAGCGCGCCCAGGCCCGCCGCCTTCAGGCCGCCCTTGCCGTAGGCTTCCATGTAGTCGGCGAAGACCGGGTTGATCAGCAGCGGCACATGGCCGAACACGTCGTGGAAGCAGTCCGGTTCCTGCAGGTAATCCAGCTGCTCGGGCTTGCGCATCCACCAGCTGGCCGGGAAGCGGCGGTTGGCCAGGTGCTCGAAGAACACCTCGTCCGGGACCAGCCCGGGCACGGCCACGACCTGCCAGCCGGTGGCGCGCATCAGGGTTTCGTTGAGCTGGTCGAAGTCCGGCACCCGGTCCTTTTCCATGCCCAGCGTGGCCAGGCCCTGCAGGAATTCGTCGCTGACGCGGCCGCGCAGCATCTCGGCCTGGCGCTCGTACAGCTTGCGCCAGATCGCGTGGTCGGTGCTGGTGTAGCGGTGCACCGGCTGGGCAATGGTGAAGTCCGGGCGCAGTTCCTGGCCGGACAGCAGGCCGGCGTCGAACTGTTCCTTGAGCTTGTCGGTCAGGGTGCCCTGGAAGGCGCCGGGGGTTTCGGTGGCCATGGCGATGGACATGGGTTTGCGTCTCCTTGGAATGCGGGCTGGCCGCGTCGGCGCCAGCATGGATGCGGATTTACTGCGTAGTTTAGGCGCGGGAAGGCGCAATCTGGCCGCATAGTCCGCTTGATTTCGCCGGATCATGCATATAATGCGCATTGATTCAATAAGAAATGCGGGATTCGTGTATGGCTGCCCAGAGTATTTCGCTCGACGCCTATGACCTCGCCCTGCTGAGCGCGCTGCAGGCCGACGGGCGCATCACGCACCAGCAGCTGGCCGAGCGCGTGCACCTGTCGCCCAGCCAGGTCGGGCGCCGGCTGGCGCGGCTGGAGGCCGACGGCGTCATCACCGGCTATCGTGTCAGCCTGTCGTCGCAGGCGCTGGGGCTGGGCGTGGTGGTGTTCGTCAGCGTCAAGCTGGCGCACCACGGCGACACCATCATCGAGCGCTTCCGCGAAGAGATCCTGCTGCTGGAAGAAGTGCAGGAGTGCTATTCCGTCGCCGGCGAGGCCGACTACCTGATCCGCGTGGTGGTGCCGGACCTGCCCACGCTGGCCGAATTCACCATGAAGCGGCTGATGCGCGTGCCTGGCGTGGAGAGCGTGCGTTCGAATATCGTGCTGACGGCGATCAAGTGCGAGGGGCCGCTGCCGCTGTCGCACCTGCGCTGAAACGGTTCCCGCAGCGCGTGGCGGCAGCGTGCCGGTCTTGCACTCCTGTGGCGTGCGTGTCACCCTCGCCGGGTGCCGCAAACGTGGCGGGAACGGAGGATGGCAGGATGAAGGGGATCGTCGCCCGAGCCGATCGGGGTCTTGGCAGTTCGCTGCAGCAATCGCGCCTGGCGCGGGCGTCCGCGGCGGTGGCCCTGGCGGCCGCGCTGGCTGGCCTGGCCGGCGGCGCGCTGGCCGCGCAGGTGAGCCGTTTCTCGCCGGAAGGCACGGTCGGCCAGGTGCGGCAGGTGGCCATGCGCTTCGACGAAGCCATGGTGCCGATGGGCGATGTCCAGGCTGCCGCACCGGCGGCGGTCTCCTGTACCGGCGCCAGCACCAGCGGCCAGGCGCGCTGGATCGACGCCAGAAACTGGGTCTACGACTTCGCCAGCGAGCTGCCGCCCGGGGTGCGCTGCACCGTGCGCATGCGCGCCGGCCTGCGCAGCGAGGCCGGCAACGCCTATGCCGGCAAGGCCGAATACCGCTTTGAAACCGGCGGCCCGACCGTGGTCTCGAGCCGGCCTTCCGGCGGCGAGATCGAGGAAGACCAGGTCTTCGCGCTGCGCTTCAACGGCGCCGCCACCGCGGCCTCGGTGCGCGAGCACGCCTGGTGCCAGGCGCAGGGGCTGGGCGAGCGTATCCCGGTGCGGCTGCTGGCCGGCAAGGAGCGCGACGCCGTGCTCGAGGCCATCCGCTGGGACCGCCTGGCCAAGCCGCAGCCCGACGCGGTGCACTTGCTCGCCTGCCAGCAGCGGCTGCCGGCCGCGGCGCGGGTGCAGCTGGTGCTGGGCGCGGGCATCGCCACGCCGTCGGGTCTCGCCACGCGCGAGGAACGCCGCTTCGACTACACCGTGCGCGAGCCGTTTACCGCCAGCTTCAGCTGCGAGCGCGAACATGCGCAGTCGCCCTGCACGCCGCTGCGGCCGATGTCGGTGACGTTCTCCGCGCCGGTGCCGCGCAAGCTGGCCGAGGGCGTGGTGCTGAAGACCCCGTCGGGACCGCGCGCGCCGCAGTTCGATGCCGACCTGGCGCCGGACGCCAGCGTCAGCGCGCTGACCTTCGCCGCACCGTTCGCCGAGAAGGCGCAGTTCACCATCGAAGTGCCCAGCAAGCTGCAGGACGACAGCGGCCGCGCGCTGGCCAATGCCGACCTGTTCCCGCTCAAGGTGGCCACGGCCGCGATGCCGCCGCTGGCCAAGTTTGCCGCGGCGCCGTTCGGCGTGGTCGAGCGCTTCGGCGAACTGCCGCGCGGCAAGTCGGCGGCAGACTCGGTGGCCAACTATCCGCCGCTGCTGCCGGTGACGCTGCGCAATGTCGAAGCCGACCTCGCCGTGCGCGGCGTGCAGGCCCGCGCCGGCACCGTGATGAAGCTGCGCGTGGACGACGACGCCGCCGTGATGCAGTGGCTGGGCCTGGTGCGCCGCCTGCACGAGGCCAGCTATACGCGCGGCGAACTCGACGCCGTGCTGGCGGGCCGCGCGCCGTACCGCGTCAGCAATCCGCGCAACGCGGTGTCGATCGAAACCCGCTCGGTGTCGCTGCTCGAGCGCGCGCCCGGCGTGCAGAAGCTGGCGGTGCCCAAGCCTTCGGGCGATGCGCCGCGGCCGTTCGAGGTGGTCGGCATCCCGTTGCCGGAGCCGGGCTTCCATGTGGTCGAGATCGCCTCGCCGATGCTGGGCGAGGCGCTGCTGGGCAAGCGCGCGCCGATGTACGTGCGCACCGCGGCGCTGGTCACCAACCTGGGCGTGCATTTCAAGCTGGGCCGCAGCAGCGGCAATGAAGACGACGGCAGCCGCAGCGGGCTGGCCTGGGTCACCGCACTCGACGACGGCAAGCCGGTGCGCGACGCCGCGGTCGCGGTGCGCGACTGCAGCGGGCGGCTGCTTGGCGAAGGCCGCACCGATGCCAGCGGCGTGGCGCGCTTTGCCAGGCTGGCCGCGGCACCGCAGGGCGCCTGCGAGCAGAACGGGCTGTCGGGCTATTTCGTCTCCGCGCGCGTCGGCGCCACGCACCCGCAGGCGCGCGGCAAGGCCGACATGGCCTTCGTGATGTCGGACTGGAACCGCGGCATCGAGAGCTGGCGCTTCAATGTGCCGACCGACACCAGCGCCACGCCCACCGTGCGCGCCCACACCATCTTCGACCGCACCTTGCTGCGCGCCGGCGAAACCGTGTCGATGAAGCACCTGATCCGCGCCGAGACCGCGCAGGGCTTCGCGCTGCCGCCGGCGAGCCGTCCGTTGCCCACGCGCGTGACCATCCGCCACGAGGGCAGCGGCCAGACCTATGAACTGCCGCTGCAATGGCGCCAGACCGCGACCGGCGGGCGCAGCGCGGAAAGCACCTTCCAGGTCCCGGCGGCAGCCAAGCTCGGCGTCTATACCGTCGAGCTGGAGACGCAGAAGGGCGACGGTGCGCAGGACGACGATGGCGCGCGCAGCTACACCAGCGGCAGCTTCCGCGTCGAGGCGTTCCGCCTGCCGGTGCTGGCCGGCACGCTGCAGGTGGCGGGCAAGTCCGGGCCCGTGGTGGCGCCGGCCGAACTGCCGGTGGGGGTCGAGATCCACTATCTTTCCGGCGGCGGCGCCGCCGGGCTGCCGGTGCGCATGTCCGCGCTGCTGCGCGACAAGTACGTCAGCTTCCCCGGCTATGACGAGTTCTCGTTCAACCCGCCGCGCGCGCAGCGCGAAAGCGGCGGCGACGAAGAGATGGACGAGGACCAGCAGGCCAATGCCGGCGCCGACGGCCAGAAGCTGGTCGCCGACAAGCTGCCGCTCACGCTGGACAAGAACGGCAACGGCAGCGTGACGCTGCGCAAGCTGCCGAAGACCGACGCGCCGCGCGACCTGGTGCTGGAAGCCGGCTTTGCCGATCCCAACGGCGAGATCCAGACGCTGCGCCAGACCGTGCCGCTATGGCCGGCGGCGGTGGTGGCCGGCATCCGCACCGACGACTGGGTCTCGGTCAGGCAGAAGCTGGCCGTGCACGGCGTGGTGCTCGACGTCAACGGCAAGCCGGTGGCCGATGCGCCGGTCAAGATCAATGCGCGCGCCCGCATCACCACCTCGGCGCGCAAGCGCGTGGTCGGCGGCTTCTACCGCTATGACAACCGCACCGAGACCCGCGACCTCGGCACCGTGTGCGAAACCCGCACCGATGCGCAGGGCCGCGCGCGCTGCGAGGTGGCGCTGGAGCAGGCCGGCCAGATCGAGCTGGTGGCGAGCGCGCGCGACAAGGATGGCCGCACCGCGCAGGCCGCCACCACCGTCTGGGTCACGCGCCAGGGCGAGCTGTGGTTCGGCGGCGAGAACCATGACCGCATCGACCTGCTGCCGGAGAAGAAGTCCTATGCGCCGGGCGACACCGCGGTGTTCCAGGTGCGCATGCCGTTCCGCCATGCGACCGCGCTGGTGGCGGTGGAGCGCGAGGGCATCTACCAGACCCAGGTGGTCGAGCTGCACGGCAGCGATCCCACCGTGCGCGTGCAGGTGAAGCCGGAGTGGGGGCCCAATGTCTACGTGTCGGTGCTGGCCCTGCGCGGGCGCCTGCACGAGGTGCCGTGGTATTCGTTCTTCACCTGGGGCTGGCGCCAGCCGGGCGAGTGGTGGCGCGCGTTCCGCAGCGAAGGGCGCGAGTACGCCGCACCCACCGCGCTGGTCGACCTGTCCAAGCCGGCGTTCCGGCTGGGGCTGGCCGAGATCCGCGTCGGCAATGCCGGCCACCGGCTCGATGTCGCCGTGACCCCGGACAAGACCAGCTACCCGGTGCGCGGCAAGGCGCGCGTGGCAATCCAGGTGCGACTGCCCGACGGCAAGCCCGCCGCCAACGGCGAAGTGGCGCTGGCCGCGGTGGACCAGGCGCTGCTGGAACTGATGCCCAACACCAGCTGGGACCTGCTCGACGCGATGCTGCAGCGGCGCGGCTACGGCGTGGAAACCGCGACCGCGCAGATGGAGATCATCGGGCGCCGGCACTACGGGCGCAAGGCGGTGCCGGCAGGCGGCGGCGGCGGCAAGAGCCCGACGCGCGAGCTGTTCGACACGCTGCTGCTGTGGAACCCGCGCGTGCAGCTCGACGCCGAGGGCCGTGCCAGCGTCGAGGTGCCGCTCAACGATTCGCTCACCAGCTTCCGCATCGTGGCGGTGGCGGACCTGGGCCTGGGCCGCTTCGGCACCGGCAGCGCCACCATCGCCGCGACGCAGGACCTGCAGGTGATTTCCGGGCTGCCGCCGCTGGTGCGCGAGGACGACCGCTACCGCGCCATGTTCACGCTGCGCAATACCACCAGGCGCGCGATGACGGTGCAGGCCAGCGCGCGCGGCACGCTGCTCGGCAACGAAGCCGGCCTGCCGGCGCAGACCGTGCAGATCCCGGCGGGCGAAGCGCGCGAGATCGGCTGGGACGTGACCGCGCCCGCGCTGCTGGCGTATGCGCGCAACGGCACCGTGATGTGGGAAGTGCAGGCCGCCGAGCAAGGCGCTGGCGGCGCCTCCGACCGCATCAAGGTGTCGCAGCAGATCGTGCCGGCGGTGCCGGTCACGGTGCAGCAGGCCACGCTGGCGCAGGTGGCGCCGACGCTGTCGATCCCGGTCAAGGCGCCGCCGGCGGCGCTGGCCGACCCGGCCGGCAAGGTGCGCGGCGGGGTCCAGGTCAGCTTGCAGTCGTCGCTGGCGGGCGGCATGCCGGGCGTGCGCGAGTGGTTCCGCAACTACCCGTTCACCTGCCTGGAGCAGCGCGCGTCGAAAGCCATCGGCCTGAACGACAGCGCCGCGTGGGACGCGCTGATGGCGCAGCTGCCGTCCTACCTCGATGCCAACGGCTTGGCGTCGTACTTCCCGCTGAACAGCGACAGCGACTACGGCAGCGAAGTGCTGACCGCCTACCTGCTGGCGGTCACCGACGAGGCCGCGCGCGCCGGGCTGGCGCTGCGCATTCCGGATGCGCAGCGCGCGCAGATGGAGCGCGGGCTGACCGACTTCGTCGAAGGCCGCATCCGCCGCGACAGCTGGTCGCCGGTCGGCGGCACGCAGTATCTGGAGGTGCGCAAGCTGGCCGCGCTCGAGGCGCTGTCACGCAGCGGCCACGCGCAGGCGCGCATGCTCGGGTCGATCCAGATCCTGCCGGCGCAATGGCCCACCTCGGCGTTGCTGGACTGGGCCCTGCTGCTCGCGCGCGTGCAGGACATCCCGCAGCGCGAGCAGCGCCTGGCCGAGGCCCAGCAACTGCTGCGCTCGCGCCTGACGGTGCAGGGCACGCGCCTGGCGTTCTCCACCGAGCGCAACGACAACTGGTGGTGGATGATGGCCGGCGGCGACGTCAATGCCGCGCGCCTGCTGGCGCTGGCGTCGGAGCTGCCGGGCTGGAAGGAAGATGCGCCGCAACTGGCCGCCGGGCTGCTCGGGCGCCAGGTGCATGGTGCCTGGGGCACCACCACCGCCAACGCGTGGGGCATGCTGGCGGTGACGCGCTTTGCGCAGGCGTTCGAGAAGACGCCGGTGGCCGGCACCACGCGCGCCAGCATCAGCCACGCCGAAGACGCCGCGCGCAGTTTCCGCAGTTTCGATTGGGCGCGCGCGCAGCGCAGCGACGGCGTGGCGCAGGGCAGTGTCGACCTGCCGTGGCCGGCCGGCGCCGAGGGCGGCACGCTGCAGGTCGACCACGCCGGCGCGGGCCAGCCATGGGCCACGGTGCGCGCCATGGCGGCGGTGCCGGTGACCGCGCCGCTGGCCGCGGGCTACCGCATCCAGCGCAGCGTGACGCCGCAGGAGCAGGCGGTGCCGGGCAAGTGGTCGCGCGGCGACGTGTATCGCGTCAAGCTCGAGATCGATGCGCAGGCCGACATGACCTGGGTGGTGGTCAGCGACCCGGTACCCGCCGGCGCCACCATCCTGGGCAGCGGCCTGGGCCGCGACTCGGCCATCGCCACGCGCGGCGAGCGGCGCCAGGGCGCGGCGTGGCCGGCCTATGTCGAGCGCACGCCGCAGGCCTACCGCGAGTACTTCGGCTACCTGCCCAAGGGCAAGATCTCGGTCGAGTACACGGTGCGGCTGAACAACGCCGGCGATTTCGCGCTGCCGCCCACGCGGGTCGAGGCGATGTACGCGCCCGACGTGTTCGGCGTCGCGCCCAATGCGCGGCTGGCAGTGGGGGCGCGCCCATGAGCTGGCTGGCGATGATGATGCCGGCGCGCGTGCGCGAGTGGTGGCTCGCGGGCGCGATGGCCGGACTCATCTACGGCGCGCTGCTGGTGCAGGTGGCGCTGGACCTTCCCGAGGGCGCGCCGCTGACCGGGCATATCGCCATGCAGCCGGCGTGGAAGACGGCGATGGCGCTGCTGCTGGCGCGCGCCGCGTGGTTCCACCGCGTGCCCGGCGAACGCCGCTGGCTGGTCACGGCGCTGCTGTGCTCGGCGCTGGGCGATTTCCTGCTGGCGGTGCCGGCGCTGTCGTTCTCCTTCGTCGGCGGATTGGGCGCCTTCCTGCTCGCGCACCTGGCCTACCTGCGCCTGCTGGTGCCGCTGGCGGGCGACACGCGCCCGCACCGGCTGATCGCCTGCGGCGCCATGCTAGGGGTGGCGGGCACCATGCTGGGCCGCTTCTGGCCCAACCTGGGCACGCTGGCGGTGCCGGTCACGCTGTACGTGGGGGTGCTCGCGGCGATGGTGTGCAGCGCGCTGGTGGCGCGCCTGCCCACGCCGCTGGCGGCGCTGGGCGCGCTGTGCTTTGCCGCGTCGGACCTGATGATCGGCATTGCGCGCTTCCTGGTGCCGTTCGAATCGTTCCAGCTGGGCATCTGGTGGACCTACGCCGCGGCGCAGGTGCTGCTGGTGGCGGGCCTGGCATCGGGGCGCGCGCAGCCATGACGCGGCGCCTGGCTTTGGTTGCGACGGTGGCGACGGCGGCGGCGCTGGCCTGGCCGGCACCGGCCGCGGCCTTGCCGACCTTCGCGCAGGTGCGCGCCGACTGGCGCAGCGCCGACGTGGTGGTGCTGGACCGCCACGGCGAGCCGGTGGGCCGCGTGCGCGACGACTTCCGCGCGCGCCGCGGCGACTGGGTCGCGCTGGCCGAGACTTCGCCCGCGCTGCGCACCGCCATCGTGCTGTCGGAAGACCGGCGCTTCTATGCGCACAGCGGCGTCGACTGGCAGGGCGTGGCGGCGGCGGCCTGGGCCAACCTGTGGAACACGCGTACGCGCGGCGCTTCCACGCTGACCATGCAGCTGGCCGGCCTGCTCGATGAAGACCTGCGCCGGCCGGGCGCGGCGGGGCAGGGCCGCAGCCTGACGCAGAAGCTGGGACAGGCCGCCGGCGCCGCGGTGCTGGAACGCAGCTGGAGCAAGGACCAGATCCTCGAGGCCTACCTGAACCTGGTGCCGTTCCGCGGCGAACTGGTGGGGCTGTCGGCGATGTCGCAGGTGCTGTTCGGCAAGTACCCCGAAGGGCTCGATGCGCGCGAAGCGGCGCAGGCGGTGGCGCTGGTGCGCGCGCCCAATGCGCGCGCCGCGCAGGTGGCCAGCCGCGCCTGCGGCATCCTGCGCGAGATGCGCCTGCCGCGCGAGTGCGACGGCCTGGAGGGCTTTGCGCAACTGGCGCTGCTGCGCACCGGACCGGTGGCGCAGCGTGCCGCGGCGGCGGCGCCGTCGGCAGAGTTCAAGCAGCTTGCGCCACACCTGTCGCGCCAGCTGGTCAGCGAGGCGCGCGCGCAGCTGCCGGCCGGCGCCGCCATGCCCGCGCGCATTGCGTCGACGCTCGACGCGCGCCTGCAACGCGCCGCCGTCGCCAGCCTGGACCGCCACCTGCGCGAACTGGCCGGGCGCAATGTCGAGGACGGCGCGGTGGTGGTGATCGACAACGCCAGCGGCGACGTGCTGGCCTACGTGGGCTCGTCGGGCGCGCTGTCCGGCGCCGCGCAGGTGGACCACGCGGCGGCGCTGCGCCAGGCCGGATCGACGCTCAAGCCCTTCCTGTACGCGCAGGCGCTGGAAGAAAAGCGGCTGACGGCGGCGTCGCTGCTCGACGACCGCCCGGTGAACCTGCCGGTCGGCGGCGGGCTCTACGTGCCGCAGAACTACGACCACCGCTATGCCGGCTGGGTCAGCCTGCGCGCGTCGCTGGCGGCATCGCTGAACGTGCCGGCGGTGCGCACGCTGGTGATGGTGACCCCGCACCGCTTCCACAAGCGCCTGGTGGCGCTGGGTCTGCCGCTGACCGAGGCGGGCGACTACTACGGCTACAGCCTGGCGCTGGGCAGCGCGGATGTATCGCTGCTGGCGCTGACCAACGCCTACCGCGCGCTCGCCAATGGCGGCAGCTACGCGCCGCCGCGGCTGCGGCAAGGCGCGCCGGCGGTGCCGGCGAAGGCCGTGATGCAGCCGGGCGCCAGCTACGTGATTGCCGACATCCTGTCCGACCGCCACGCCCGCGCCCGCACCTTCGGGCTCGACAGCCCGCTGACCACGCGCTTCTGGAGCGCGGTGAAGACCGGCACCAGCAAGGACATGCGCGACAACTGGTGCATCGGCTGGTCGCAGCACTACACCGTGGGCGTGTGGGTCGGCAACGCCAGCGGCGCCAGCATGCGCGACGTGTCGGGCGTGTCAGGCGCGGCGCCGGTGTGGCACGACGTGATGGAAGTCCTGCATCGCGCGCGGGCCAGCCAGGCACCGGCGATGCCCGCCGGCGTGGAGCGCGTGGCGCTGCGCTTCGACGACGGCCTGGAGCCGGCGCGCGAGGAAGTGTTCCTGGCCGGTACCGCGGTGCGGCACGTCAGCGTGAGTGCGCCGGCGGCGCGCCAGAGTGCGCCGATGATCGCCAATCCTGCCGACGGCACGGTGTTTGCGCTCGATCCCGACATGCCGCCGGCCGCGCAGCGGGTATGGTTCCATGCGCAGGGCGTGGCCGGCCAATCGGCGCGCGCGGTCAGCTGGCGCATGGACGGCAAGCCGCTCGGGCGCGGCGGCGAGGTGGCGTGGCTGCCCTGGCCGGGGCGGCACCAGGTGGAGCTGCTCGATGCCGCCGGCAAGGTGGTCGACCGCATCGGCATCGAAGTGCGCGGTGCTTCGGTGCGCGCGCCCGCGCCCGCAGCCAGGCGCTGAGGTCCGTACCGAAATCCGCCGACACGGTGCCGCGGCGAGCGCCGGTGGCCATCGGCAATAATGGCGCTTCGCCAAGTTCTGCCGGAGCCCGCGCATGTCCCTCGTTCCCCTTGATGCCGCCACCACCGCGGCGCGCCTGCCGTATCCCGAACTGGCGCAAGCCATTGCCGACATGCTGGCCGAGCTGCGCGACGGCACCGCCATGGCGCCGCCGCGCATCGCGCTGCCGGTGGGCGATGCGCAGCAAGGCGCGGGCACGCTGCTGGTGATGCCGGCGCGCAACCGCGAGCTGGTGATGACCAAGAACATCACCGTGCATCCCGGCAATCCGCAGCGCGGCCTGCCCAGCATCCTCGGCGAAGTGGTGGTGGCCGATGCGCATACCGGCACACGCCTCGCCATGCTCGACGGTCCCACCGTCACCGGGCGGCGCACCGCGGCGGTGTCGCTGCTGGCGGCGCAGCGCTTTGCCGCGCGGCCGGACGGCGAACTGCTGATCGTCGGCGCGGGCGTGCAGGCGCTGACGCACCTGGAGGCCTTCGTCCCCGGGCTGGGCGTGCGCACGCTCTGGCTGCACTCGCGCACGCGCGACAAGGCCGAGGCGCTGGCCGCGCATGCGCGTGCCTTGGGGGTGCAGGCGCAGGTGGCCGAGTCGGTTGCCGCGGTGCTGCCGCGCGTGTCGATGGTGGTCACGGTCACGTCGAGCCGCAGCCCGGTGCTGCCGGACCTCGACAGCGGGCTCTGGCGCGACCATCACTTCATTGCCGCGGTCGGCGCATTCCGGCCCGACATGTGCGAACTGCCGCCGGCGCTGTGCCATGCCGCCGCGGACCAGGGCCGCTTGCTGGCCGATACCCTGTTCGGCATCGAGGAAGAAGCCGGCGACCTGCTGCAGGCCGGCATCGACTGGGCCGACGTGCAGCCCTTCGAAACCGCGATCCTGCAGGCCGATGCCATCCGCGCGCGGGCCGGCAGCCCGCTGGTGTTCAAGAGCGTGGGCTATGCGCTGTGGGACCTGGCCGCGTGCGTGCTGGCCAGCCGCGGCTGATCAGCGGTCTCGGTCCCGCTCACGCAGCCAGTCGCCGAACAGCTCGCGTGCCGGCGCCAGGAAGGCGGCGATCGGCTCGCTGCGGTCGCTGGCGTACCAGTGGCAGTAGCAGCCGTGGATGGTCGCGATCATCAGGCGCGCCATCGCTGCGGGCAGCGCACGGCCAGGGGCCGACAGCGCCTCGACCAGATCCTGCACGTGGCTGTCCCAGCTGCGGCGGATTTCGTCGCGCACGCTGGCCGGCACGCTGCCCGAGAACAGCAGCGCCAGCACCACGCCCTTGGCCTCCGGGTTGGCGGTGAGATAGTCGGCGACGCGGTCGAAGCTGTTCTCGAGCCGCCGTGCCGCGGTCCGGCCGTGGTGCGGCTCGGCGCCCAGGTCGTCGCCGATCTGCCGGAACAGGCTGGTGGCGGCCTCCGCCAGCAGCATTTCCTTGCTGCCGAAATGCCACAGCAGGCTGCTCTTGGCCACGCCGGCCTCGGCGGAGATCTGGTCGAGCGTGACCTCGGCGTAGCCGCGCGCGCTGATCAGCCCGCGCGTGACCGCGAGCACGCGCTCGCGGGTTTCCAGCCCGCGCCGGTTCTTGGCGACCGGCGCGGAAGGGGGGGAGGCGGCAAGCTCGGCGGACTGGCGGGTCGGGGGCATGGGTGGGGGCGGGCAACCAATAGGAGCGGGGATATGGCGTCGGCAGCAGCCTGCAGCGGCGGCCGGGCTCTATTTGACAGTAGACGAGGTCTGCCAGCAAACTCCGGGATTGTACTGAACGTTCAGCACAATGACAGAAGCGTTGCCGGCCGCACCCCTGCGCCCGGCGCAGGAACCAGGAGACCAAGATGCCGTATCCGACCGCCTTTGCCGCCGCCGCCACCGCGCTGGCCGCCGCCCTAAGCCTTGCCGGGACCGCCGGCGCCGCTCCCGCCGGGGCCGGCGCAGGCAAGCCCGCCACCGACGCCACCGCGCGCGCCAACGCGGCCGTGCTGCAGCAGCTTCCGTTCCAGGACCGGCGCGACTTCGAGGCGGCGCGCCGTGGCTTCATCGGCACGCTGGACAGTACCGAGATCCGCGACGCCAGGGGCAACGTGGTGTGGACGCTGGAGCCGTACGAATTCCTCAAGCAGGACACCGCGCCCGCCACGGTCAACCCCAGCCTGTGGCGCCAGGCCCGGCTCAACCTGCACCACGGGCTGTTCCAGGTGACGGACCGCATCTACCAGGTGCGCGGCTTCGATATCGCCAACATGACCATCATCGAGGGCGATACCGGGCTGATCGTGATCGACCCGCTGACCGCGACGGAAACCTCGCACGCCGGCCTCGAGCTGTATTTCAAGCACCGGCCGAAGAAGCCCGTGCTGGCGGTGATCTACACCCACAGCCATGGCGACCACTTCGGCGGCGTCAAGGGCGTGATCAGCGAGGACGATGTCAGGGCCGGCCGGGTCAGGGTGCTGGCGCCGGAGGGCTTCATGGAAGAAGCCGTCAGCGAGAACGTCTTCGCCGGCAACGCCATGAGCCGCCGCGCCCAGTACATGTATGGCTTCAACCTGCCGCGCTCGGCCACCGGCCAGGTCGACGTGGGCCTGGGCAAGGCGGTCGCGCACGGCACGCTGACGCTGATCGCGCCGACCGACCTGATCCACAAGACCGGCGAGACCCGCACCATCGACGGCGTGCAGATCGAGTTCCTGATGGCGCCCGGCACCGAGGCCCCGGCCGAGATGCTGATGTACTTCCCGCAGTGGAAGGCCTTGTGCGCGGCCGAGGACGCGACCCACAACCTGCACAATCTCTACACCATCCGCGGCGCGCAGGTGCGCGACGCCAACCAGTGGTGGCGCGCGCTGGACGAGACCATCGACCGCTTCGGCGGCCGCACCGAAGTCCTGTTCGCCCAGCACCACTGGCCTACCTGGGGCCGCCAGGAGATCGTCACCTACCTGGGCAAGCAGCGCGACGGCTACAAGTACATCCACGACCAGTCGCTGCGGCTAGCCAACCTGGGCTACGTGCCCGCCGAGATCGCCGAGCGCGTGAAGCTGCCGCCGTCGCTGGCCAGCGAATGGCACCTGCGCGATTACTACGGCACGGTCAGCCACAACGCCAAGGCGGTGTACCAGCGCTACCTGGGCTGGTATGACGCCAACCCGGCCAACCTGAACCCGCTGCCGCCGGAAGAGGCGGGCAAGCGCTATGTCGAATTCATGGGCGGCGCCGCGCGCGTGCTGGAGCAGGCCCGCGCCGCCTATGCGCGCGGCGAGTACC
The DNA here is from genome assembly GCF_900249755.1 of Cupriavidus taiwanensis. NCBI lineage: Bacteria > Pseudomonadati > Pseudomonadota > Betaproteobacteria > Burkholderiales > Burkholderiaceae > Cupriavidus > Cupriavidus taiwanensis. The sequence continues at coordinate 167,574 of NZ_LT976853.1, read as the reverse complement.
GCTGGGTGGCCGAGGTGGTCAAGCACGTGGTCTTTGCCGATCCGTCCAACCAGGCCGCGCGCCAGCTCGAGGCCGATGCGCTCGAGCAGCTCGGCTACCAGGCGGAATCGTCGACCTGGCGCAACGCCTACCTGAGCGGCGCCGCCGAGCTGCGCGGCGGCCCGCCCAAGACCGGCCGCCGCGCCGGCAGCCCCGACGTGCTGCGCGCGATGACCGACACCATGTTCCTGGACTACCTGGCGATCAGCCTGAACGGCGATCGGGCCGCCGGCAAGACGCTGGCGCTGAACTGGGTACAGCCGGACACCGGCAAGCGCTTCGCGCTGACCGTGGAAAACGGCGTATTCCGCTACAAGGCCGACGCGCAGCACGCCGCGCCGCAGGCGACGCTGACCATGCCGCGCGCGGTGCTGATGGGCGTGCTGGCCGGCCAGACCACGCTGCAGGCCGAGACCCAGGCGGGCCGCGCGCGCGTCGAGGGCGACCCGCAGGCGCTGGCCGCGTGGGCGGGGCTGATGGACAAGTCCGAGCCCAACTTTGCCATCGTGACGCCCTGACGGCACTTCGGGGGCAGGCCCGCCGGTCGCTGTTGCGGGCCTGGCCCCTAAAACCGCTTCCTTGTGAGGGTTTTTTCCACGGCGCGGCATAAACCGTTGCGTGGATGCAGCGGATGGCGGCCGGGTGGGCCGCTGCCGCCCCTTTTTCCTATGGTTAACCCTCCCTTTAGGGGGCTGCCTCTACGAATCCGTGTCATTGATGAAACAACCGCGCACGGGCTGGCCGGATAATGCACGCGGCAGTTACCGAAAGAGGAGTAAGAGGATTATGAAATCGACCTATAAGAAGATGCTGGCCGCGGGCGCCGTGATGGCGCTGACCGGAGCCGCACACGCGCAGTCCGCGGGCAGCAATATCGTCAGCATGGGCTGGTTCCGCGTGATGCCGAACAGCTCCGCCGATCCGCTGACCGTCGACAGCATCGGCGGCCGCCCGGTCGGCATGACCCGTCCCAACACCGGCGCGGAGATCGAGTCCGCCGACACGCTGGGCCTGGCCTTCAGCCACTACTTCACCGACAACATCTCCGGCGAGTTCGTCGCGGGCATTCCGCCCAAGCATGATGTCAAGGGCACCGGCAACTACGCCCAGTACGGCAAGCTGGGCTCGGTCAAGCAGTGGAGCCCGGCGCTGGTGGTCAAGTACCACTTCTTCGACGCCAAGACCAAGTTCCGTCCCTATATCGGCATCGGCGTGAACTACACCTGGTTCACCGACGAGACCATTACCAACCAGAACTTCGTCAACCGCGAGTTCGCGCCGGGCGCGCGCATGACCGCGAGCGCCAAGCCGTCGTGGAACCCGGTGTTCAATATCGGCGCCAACTACGCCATCAACGACAACTGGTTCGTCGGGCTGTCGGTGTCGTACGTGCCGGTGTCGACGCGGGCGTCGTTCACCACCCAGGCCGGGCCGGTGACGATCCAGTCGCACACCAAGATCAAGATCGATCCGGTGGTGACGTTCCTGAACGTGGGCTACCGCTTCTGAGCGCGGCACACGGCAAGCAAAAGGGCGCCCGGGGGCGCCCTTTTTGCTGTCTGGCGACGGCTTACGCCACCGACTTGACCGGGTAGCCGGCTTCCTCGATGGCCTCGCGCAGCTCCTGCGTGTCGGCGTCGCTGTCGACGCGAACAGACTGGGCCGGCACATCGGCACTGACACGCGCGGCGGGGTCGACGGCCAGCACGGCGCGCGTGATGGCGCCGACGCAGTGGTTGCACGTCATGCCTTCTACCTGGAACTGGATCATGCTGGAACGCTCCTGAACAAGAGGGAAATACGGCATCGAGCCGCGACAGACACAGTGTGAACCTTGCCACGATGGGAAGCGCAAGGGGAAATTTCTGGTGTGGAGGTGGCGCGGGCAGCATCTACATCGATCCTTGACCTTCCAATGATGGTAAGGTCCATGATGCTGACATCGACACTGTGGATGACCCAGACCATGCCAGATTCCAGCGCTGTGCTCGCTTCCCAACCGGTCCGCACGGACCACCCGCCCGCCGACGCCATGCCCGAATGGCGGCTGCCGGTCGAAGGCATGACCTGCGCCTCGTGCGTGGGACGCGTCGAAAAGGCGCTGGCCAAGGTGCCGGGCGTGCGCGACGTCGCCGTCAACCTGGCCACCGAGGCCGCCACGCTGCGCGCGGCGTCCGCCGCGGTGCTGCCCGCCGCCGCGCGCGCCGTGGCCGACGCCGGCTACGCCGTGCCGCAGGACACCATCGAACTGAATATCGCCGACATGACCTGCGCCTCGTGCGTGGCCCGGGTGGAAAAGGCGCTGCGCGCCGTGCCGGGGGTGGTCGAGGCCACCGTCAACCTGGCCACCGAGCGCGCCAGCGTGACGCTGCTGCGCGGCGCCGCCGAACCCGCGGCGCTGGTCGGCGCGGTTGCGCGCGCCGGCTATGGCGCGACGCCGGTGGCGCAGGCGGTGGACGCCGGCGGTCTGGCCCGGCCCGGCCAGCCCGCGCGTCCGGCCTTCTGGGACGGCCCGTGGCCGGTGGCGATCTCGGCGGCGCTGTCGCTGCCGCTGGTGGCGCCGATGGTGCTGGAATGGTTCGGCGTGCACTGGATGCTGCCGGCGTGGGTGCAGTGGCTGCTGGCCACGCCGGTGCAGTTCGTGTTCGGCTGGCGCTTCTACAAGGCCGGCTGGAAGGCGGTGCGCGCCGGCGCCGGCAATATGGACCTGCTGGTGGCGCTGGGCACCACGGCGGCCTACGGGCTGTCGCTGTGGCTGATGTGGCGCACGCCGGCCGATGCCATGCCGCACCTGTACTTCGAGAGCGCGGCGGTGGTGATCACGCTGGTGCGCCTGGGCAAGTGGCTGGAGACGCGCGCCAAGCGCCAGACCGCCGATGCCATCCGCGCACTGGCGGCGCTGCGCCCCGATACCGCGCGCGTGCGGCGCGGCGGGGTCGAGCACAGCGTGCCGCTGGCGGCCGTGGGCGTCGGCGATGAAATCGTGGTGCGCCCCGGCGAGCGCATCCCGGTGGACGCCGAGGTGGTCGAAGGCACCAGCCATGCCGATGAATCGATGCTGACCGGCGAAAGCCTGCCGGTGCCGAAGCAGCCCGGCGACCGCATCACCGGCGGCGCGATCAATTTCGAAGGTTTGCTGGTGGCGCGCACCGTGGCGGTGGGCGCCGAGACCGTGCTGGCGCGCATCATCCGCATGGTCGAGCACGCGCAGGCGGCCAAGGCGCCGATCCAGCGCCTGGTCGACCGCGTCAGCGCGGTGTTCGTGCCGGTGGTGCTGGGCATTGCACTGGTGACGGTGCTGGGCTGGGGCCTCATTGCAGGCGACTGGGAAGCGGCGCTGCTCAATGCCGTGGCGGTGCTGGTGATCGCCTGCCCGTGCGCGCTGGGACTGGCCACGCCCACCGCGATCATGGCCGGCACCGGCGCCGGCGCGCGCGCCGGCATCCTGATCAAGGACGCCGAGGCGCTGGAAGTGGCGCACCGGGTCAGCGTGGTGGCGTTCGACAAGACCGGCACGCTGACGGTCGGCAAGCCCGAAGTGGTGGCCCTGCATGCCGCCGATCCCGCCGACGCCGACGGCCGCGCGCTGCTGGCCCGGCTGGCCGCGCTGCAGGCGGGCAGCGAGCACCCGCTGGCGCGCGCCGTACTGGCCGCGGCGCAGGCGCGCGGCATCGCCGTGCCGCCGGCCAGCGGCGTGCAGGCGCTGCCCGGCCGCGGCATTGCCGGCGTGGTCGACGGCCAGGCGCTGCAACTGGGCAGCGAGCGGCTGCGCGAGTCGCTGGGCGCGCCGGCCGGCGCGCTGGCCGCGGTGGCGGAGCAGCTGCAGGCGGAAGGCCGCACCGTGTCGTGGCTGGTGCAGGCCACGCCGCCGCGCGTGGCCGGGCTGGTCGCGTTCGGCGATGCCATCAAGCCGGGCGCGCCGGCGGCGATCGCCCGGCTGCGCGCCGCCGGGGTGCGCACGGTGATGCTGACCGGCGACAACGCCGGCGCCGCGGCGCGCGTAGCGCAGGCGCTGGGGCTGGATGACGTGCAGGCCGAAGTGCTGCCCGAAGACAAAGCCGCGCGGGTGCAGGCGCTGGGCCGCGATGGCGCGGTGGTGGCGATGGTGGGCGACGGCATCAACGATGCGCCGGCGCTGGCCGCGGCCGACGTGGGCATTGCCATGTCGACCGGCACCGACGTGGCCATGCACGCCGCCGGCATCACGCTGATGCGCGGCGACCCGGCCCTGGTGGCCGATGCGCTGGCGGTCTCGCACCGCACCGTGCGCAAGATCCGCCAGAACCTGTTCTGGGCCTTTTTCTATAACGTGGTGGGGATCCCGCTGGCCGCGGCCGGCATGCTCAATCCGGTGGTGGCGGGCGCGGCGATGGCGTTCTCCAGCGTCAGCGTGGTCGGCAATGCGCTGCTGCTGCGCCGCTGGCATGCCCAGGCCGGCGCCGCGGGCGCGTCCCCCGCCGGGCAAGGAGGCGGCAAATGAATATCGGCGAAGCGGCACAGGCCTCGGGCGTATCGGCCAAGATGATCCGCCACTATGAATCGATCGGGCTGGTGGCGGCGCCGCCGCGCACCGAAGGCGGCTACCGCCGCTACGACGAACGCGCGGTGCATACCTTGCGCTTCGTGCGGCGGGCCCGTAATCTGGGCTTCTCGCTCGACGAGATCCGCAACCTGCTGTCGCTGTGGCACGACCGCGGCCGCGCCAGCGCCGACGTCAAGGCGCTGACGCTGCGGCATGTGGCCGACCTGGAACAGCGCATCGCCGAACTGGCGGCGATGCGCGACACGCTGCGCGAACTGGCGCAGCACTGCAGCGGCGACGACCGTCCGGACTGCCCGATCCTGGCCGACATGGCGCAGCCGGAGGCGCCGGCCTGCCACGGCTGAGAGCGCGCTTCACGCGACGGTTGTCGCCACAGCAGGGCCGGCACATGCCGGCGCCGCGGACTCCATAACAACAACGATAGCTGGCGCCGCGCCTGGCCCGCGCGCGCTGGCAGGAGACCTGTGCAAATGGAACAGCCGATGACGGACGATCCGGCCATGGCCGGCGTTGCCACCCCACCCGCCACGAGCCCGGCGGGCAACCATGCGCCGATGCAGAGCCGCCAGCGCATGCGCGACGGCACCGAACTGCTGCTCCGTACCTGGCAACCCGATCCGGCACGCTTTGCCGAACCGCTCGGCTCGGTGCTGCTGGTGCACGGGCTTGCCGAACACGCCGGCCGCTACCAGCATGTCGCCGACCTGCTGTGCGGCATGGGGCTGCGCGTGCGCGCCTTCGACCTGCGCGGCCACGGCGCCAGCGGCGGCGCGCGCATGGTGGCGGACCATCCGGACATCTACCTGAACGACCTCGCCGAGATCTACGATGCCGCGGTGCCCGGCTGGGGCGAATTGCCGTTCCTGCTCGGCCACAGCATGGGCGGGCTGGTCGCGGCGCGCTTTGCCACCGCGCGCGTGCGGCCGGTGCGTGCGCTGGTGCTGTCATCGCCGGCGCTGGCGCTGCGGCTGTCCCGGCCGGCGCTGGCGCTGCACCGCGTGCTGCTGACGCTGGCGCCGCGGCTGCGCGTGCCCAATCCGATCGATGCGCGGCACTTGTCGCATGACCCGGCGGTGGTCGCCGCCTACCGCGCCGACCCGCTGGTGCAGACCACCATCACCGCCAGCGTGCTGGAGGGCTTTATCCGCGGCATGGCGCAGGCGCAGGCCGACGCGGCGCTGCTGGAGGCGCCCATGCTGATGCTGGTCGGCGGCGCCGACCGCGTGGTGGACCCGGCCGGCAGCCGCGCCTTCTTCGACAGTGCGCCGCCCGACCTGCGCGAGCAGGTCTGGTTCGACCACGGCTACCACGAGATCTTCAATGAAGCGCAGCCGCTGCGCGGCGAAGTGTTCGCGGCGCTGACCGGCTGGCTGCAGCGCCGGCTGGCCAGCCCGCAGCGCTAGGTACGGAACACCGACTCGGCCACGCCGAACGCCGCCGCGACCACCGGGTCGTCGCGGCGCGCGGCCAGGCAGACCAGGGTCAGCTCGGTCTGCACCGAGACCCCCTCGACGATCACCAGCCCGTGCGCATGCGACTCGCGCAGCGCGATCGCATCGCGCACCAGCGACAGCCCCACGCCCGAGCGCACCAGGTCGCGCATCGACGCTTCCTGGTCGACATGCGCCACCTTGGGCACCGTGGCCGGGTCCACGCCCGCCTGCGCGAAGTGCGCCGACAACAGCCGGTTGTGCGCCGATTCGGGCGGGGTCCAGATCCATGGCAGCGTCGCCAGCTGCGCCCAGGAGCGCAGCGCGGTGCGCTCCTTCCAGCCCTTGGGCGCCACCACGTAATACGAGAACGGGGTCAGCGTCAGCGCGTGGAAGCCGGGCTCGGCCGGCTGCCCCAGGTAGAAGCCCACATCGAGCGCGCCGCTGCGCACCTGCTGCAGCACCCAGCCCGACATGCCGTGGCGCAGCTCGGTGCCGATCTGCGGGTGGCGCTCGACCAGCGTGCGCAGCATCGGGCCCAGCCGCGTGAATTCCGGGTCGAGGATGGTGCCGATCGCCAGCCGCCCGCGCACGGTGTGATGCATGGCGTTGACGGTGTGCTGCAGGTCGCCCACGCCATCGAGGATGCGCTCGGCCAGCGGCAGCAGCGCGGCGCCGTCGGCGGTCAGCGTCAGGCCCGCCGCGGTGCGCTCGAACAGCCGGATGCGCCACGCCGACTGCAGCGCCTTCAGCTGCAGGCTGACCGCGGGCTGGGTCAGGTGCAGGCGCTGGGCGGCGCGGGTCAGGTTGCCTTCGCGCGCGACGGCAACGAAGGCGCGCAGGTGATGGAGGTCCAAGGGAGCGGGGCCGGGGCGTGGAGGGGTGTGTGCTGCGTCGCAATATTTTGCGCGGCTTATATTGCGATTGACGATAAATCATTGGACGGGGCCGCGCAACTGCACCAAGCTTGCGCTCAACCATGGCCCGAAGTCTTGTGCCGCGCGGCATACGTGCCGCGTCCGGCGTGCGGCCGAGCACAGCAGCGTCTTCACCGGACGCAAAGATCGACGGGCCGAAGCGCCCGCGGAACCAGTATTCAGGAGCGGAAGTGGAAGACATCCTTGCAGAGGCCAGCGCAGTGCAGGCCATCATCGGCCACAGCATCGCGGGCCGGCAGACGCGCGGCGCCGCGCAGCGCCTGGCCGATATCTACAACCCCGCTACCGGTGAAGTTGCCGCACGCGTGGCGCTGGGCACCCCGCAGGACGTGGCCGATGCGGTGGCCGCCGCCAAGGCCGCGTTTCCCGCCTGGGCCGACACCCCGCCGCTGCGCCGCGCGCGCATCCTGTTCAAGTTCAAGGAACTGCTGGACCAGCACCACGACGACCTCGCCGCGCTGATCACGCGCGAGCACGGCAAGGTGTTCTCCGATGCCAAGGGCGAAGTCACGCGCGGCATCGAGGTGGTGGAGTTTGCCTGCGGCATCCCCAACCTGCTCAAGACCGATTTCACCGACAACATCGGCGGCGGCATCGACAACTGGAACCTGCGTNGCGGGCTGGGTCAGGTGCAGGCGCTGGGCGGCGCGGGTCAGGTTGCCTTCGCGCGCGACGGCAACGAAGGCGCGCAGGTGATGGAGGTCCAAGGGAGCGGGGCCGGGGCGTGGAGGGGTGTGTGCTGCGTCGCAATATTTTGCGCGGCTTATATTGCGATTGACGATAAATCATTGGACGGGGCCGCGCAACTGCACCAAGCTTGCGCTCAACCATGGCCCGAAGTCTTGTGCCGCGCGGCATACGTGCCGCGTCCGGCGTGCGGCCGAGCACAGCAGCGTCTTCACCGGACGCAAAGATCGACGGGCCGAAGCGCCCGCGGAACCAGTATTCAGGAGCGGAAGTGGAAGACATCCTTGCAGAGGCCAGCGCAGTGCAGGCCATCATCGGCCACAGCATCGCGGGCCGGCAGACGCGCGGCGCCGCGCAGCGCCTGGCCGATATCTACAACCCCGCTACCGGTGAAGTTGCCGCACGCGTGGCGCTGGGCACCCCGCAGGACGTGGCCGACGCCGTGGCCGCCGCCAAGGCCGCGTTTCCCGCCTGGGCCGACACCCCGCCGCTGCGCCGCGCGCGCATCCTGTTCAAGTTCAAGGAACTGCTGGACCAGCACCACGACGACCTCGCCGCGCTGATCACGCGCGAGCACGGCAAGGTGTTCTCCGATGCCAAGGGCGAAGTCACGCGCGGCATCGAGGTGGTGGAGTTTGCCTGCGGCATCCCCAACCTGCTCAAGACCGATTTCACCGACAACATCGGCGGCGGCATCGACAACTGGAACCTGCGTCAGCCGCTGGGCGTGGTGGCCGGCATCACGCCGTTCAACTTCCCGGTGATGGTGCCGATGTGGATGTTCCCGGTGGCGCTGGCGTGCGGCAATACCTTCGTGCTCAAGCCGTCCGAGCGCGACCCGTCGCCGAGCCTGCTGATCGCTGATCTGCTGCGCCAGGCCGGCCTGCCCGACGGCGTGTTCAACGTGGTCCAGGGCGACAAGGAAGCGGTCGATGCGCTGCTGGCGCACCCCGACGTGCAGGCGCTGTCGTTCGTCGGCTCGACGCCGATTGCCGAGTACATCTACACGGAAGGGACGAAGCACGGCAAGCGCGTGCAGGCGCTGGGCGGCGCCAAGAACCACCTGGTGGTGATGCCCGATGCGGACCTCGACCAGGCCGTCGATGCGCTGATCGGCGCCGCCTACGGTTCGGCGGGCGAGCGCTGCATGGCGATCTCGGTGGCGGTGGCGGTCGGCGATGTCGCCGACCGGCTGGTGCCGCGGCTGGCCGAGCGCGCCCGCGCGCTGAAGATCCGCAATGGCATGGAGGCCGACGCCGAAATGGGTCCGCTGGTGACCGCTGTCCACAAGGCCAAGGTCGAGGGTTATATCGCCAAGGGTGTGGAAGAGGGCGCAACGCTGGTGACCGATGGCCGCGGCCACAAGGTCGATGGCCACGAGAACGGCTTCTATGTCGGCGGCACGCTGTTCGACCACGTCAAGCCGGAGATGACCATCTACAAGGAAGAGATCTTCGGCCCGGTGCTGTCGGTGGTGCGCGTGCATGACTTTGCCGAGGCGGTGGCGCTGATCAACGCGCACGAATACGGCAACGGCGTTTCCTGCTACACCAGCGACGGCGGCATCGCGCGCGCGTTCGCGCGGCAGATCCAGGTGGGCATGGTCGGCATCAACGTGCCGATCCCGGTGCCGATGGCGTGGCATTCGTTCGGCGGCTGGAAGCGCTCGCTGTTCGGCGACCACCATGCCTATGGCGAAGAGGGGGTACGCTTCTACACGCGCTACAAGAGCGTGATGCAGCGCTGGCCGGACTCGATCGCCAAGGGCGCCGAGTTCACCATGCCGGTGGCGAAGTAAACCCGACCACAAGCACAACAAGCACAACAAGCACAACAAGCACAACAAGCACAACAAGCACAACAAGCACAACAAGCACAACAAGCACAACAAGCACAACAAGCACAACAGGCGCCATGGAGACATTCGACTACATCATCGTGGGGGCCGGCTCGGCCGGCTGTGTCCTGGCGAACCGGCTGACGCAGGACCCGGACGTCAGCGTGCTGCTGCTGGAAGCCGGCGGCAAGGACGATTACCACTGGATCCATATCCCGGTGGGCTACCTCTACTGCATCGGCAACCCGCGCACCGACTGGCTCTACCGCACCGAAGCCGAAGCAGGGCTGAACGGGCGCTCGCTGGGCTATCCGCGCGGGCGCGTGCTGGGCGGCTGCTCGTCGATCAACGGCATGATCTACATGCGCGGCCAGCGCGAAGACTATGACGAGTGGGCGCGGCTGACCGGAGACGACGGCTGGCGCTGGGACAATGTGCTGCCGCTGTTCAAGCGCAGCGAAGACCATCACCGGGGCCCGAACGAATTCCACGGCGCCGGCGGCGAATGGCGCGTCGAGGGGCAGCGGCTGCGCTGGGATATCCTCGAGCGCTTTGCCGACGCCGCCGAGCAAGCGGGCATCCCGCGCACCGACGACTTCAACCGCGGCGACAATTTCGGCGTCGGCTATTTCGAAGTGAACCAGCGCCGCGGCATTCGCTGGAACACGGCCAAGGCGTTCCTGCGGCGCGCGTCGGAGCGGCCCAACCTGACCATCGTCACCGGCGCGCAGGTGAGCGGGCTGAGCTTCGACGGGCGCCGCTGCACCGGCGTGAATTATCTCGGCGGCGGCCGGCCGCACACGGCGGCGGCCACGCTCGAGGTGATCCTCGCCGCCGGCGCGGTCAACACGCCGCAATTGCTGGAGCTGTCCGGCATCGGCCAGCCCGAACGGCTGCAGGCGCTGGGCATTGCGGTGCGCCACGCGCTGCCCGGCGTCGGCGAGAACCTGCAGGACCACCTGCAGTTGCGCAGCGTGGTCAAGGTCAACGGCGTGCGCACGCTGAACACGCGCGCCGCGAGCCTGTGGGGCAAGTTCTGCATCGGCGTGCAGTACGCCTTCAACCAGAGCGGGCCGATGAGCATGGCGCCATCGCAGCTGGGCGCGTTCGCGCGCTCGGACCCCTCGCAGGCGCGGCCGAATATCGAGTACCACGTGCAGCCGCTGTCGCTGGACAAGTTCGGCGATCCGCTGCACGCCTTCAACGCCTTTACCGCCAGCGCCTGCAACCTGCGCCCGACTTCGCGCGGCAGCGTGCACGCGGGCAGCGCCGATTTCCGCCAGGCGCCGGTGATCGCGCCCAACTACCTGTCGACCGACGAGGACCGCAAGGTCGCCGCCGATGCGATCCGGCTCACGCGCCGCATCGTCGCGTCGCCGGCGCTGGCGCCGTACCGGCCCGAGGAATGGCTGCCGGGGCCGGCGTTCCAGAGCGACGAGGAACTGGCCGAGGCCGCCGGCAATATCGGCACCACCATCTTCCATCCGGTGGGCACCTGCAAGATGGGCCGCGCCGACGATCCGATGGCGGTGGTGGACCATCGGCTGCGCGTGCTCGGCGTGCAGGGGCTGCGCGTGGTCGACGCCTCGGTGATGCCGCTGATCACCTCGGGCAATACCAACTCGCCGACCATCATGATCGCCGAGCGCGCCAGCGACATGATCCGCGAAGACCGCAGGCATGGTGGCGCGTCAGCGGAAGTGGCAGGCCCGGCGCAGGCGCCGGTGCAGGCCACGCCGGCGCCCGCGGCGGCAGCCGCAAGCGCTTGAAGCGGCTCGCCGCATGACCGCCAGCGGGGTGAAGGTCATGCGGCGCTTGCGGCGCTTGTGCGGCCGCGAAAAAACTGACACTTGGTTCATGTTTCATAGTGCAAACCCCGATGTTTTGCGATGCAACAGGCGCACACAATAGACGCCTCACAGGGTGCTTCGGCCGCACATCCCATGCCGCCATCGCAGCCCTCGCGGGAGCCGCCCCGCACTGATAAAAACCCGCAGGCAGGGCCGCCATCACGGCACGCCTGACGGAACAAGCGGCAGCAAAGGGCCTACAAGGCCGGTTCGGACCATTGTCAGTGCCGGGCATCACCCCGGCAGTACAGCAAGAGGGCGGGCAGGAGACATGAACCAGCAGGAAACCATCCTGGAAACGCGGAACCTCACCAAGGAGTTCAAGGGGTTCACGGCGGTGAGCGACGTTAACCTGCGGGTGCGCCGCGGCTCGATCCATGCGTTGATCGGCCCCAACGGCGCGGGCAAGACCACTTGCTTCAACCTGCTCACCAAGTTCCTGGAGCCGACCACCGGCACCATTCTCTTCAACGGCATCGACATCACCCGCGAAAAGCCCGCGCAGATCGCGCGGCGCGGCGTGATCCGCTCGTTCCAGATCTCGGCCGTGTTCCCGCACCTGACGGTGATGGAGAACGTGCGCATCGGGCTGCAGCGGCAACTCGGCACGGCGTACCAGTTCTGGCGCAGCGAGCGCACGCTGGAGGTGCTCAACGACCGCGCCATGGAACTGCTCGAGCAGGTCGGCCTGACCGAGTTCGCGCACACGCTGACGGTGAACCTTCCTTACGGGCGCAAGCGCGCGCTGGAGATTGCCACCACGCTGGCGATGGAGCCCGAGCTGATGCTGCTCGACGAACCCACGCAGGGCATGGGCCACGAAGACGTGGACCGCGTCACGCAGCTGATCAAGCAGGTCTCGGCGGGCCGCACCATCCTGATGGTCGAGCACAACATGAGCGTGGTCTCATCGATCGCCGACAAGATCACGGTGCTGCAGCGTGGCGCGATCCTGGCCGAAGGCCCGTATGCGGAAGTGTCGAAGGACCCGCGCGTGATGGAGGCCTACATGGGCACCGTCGACGCGGAACTGCAGGGCGCGCACTGAGGCGGGGACGACACCATGAGCACAGCCAATACTCCCGCCCTGGAAATCAAGGGCCTGCACGCCTGGTACGGCGAATCGCACATCCTGCACGGCGTCGACCTGACCGTGAACCGCGGCGAGGTGGTCACGCTGCTCGGGCGCAACGGCGCCGGGCGCACCACCACGCTGCGCGCGATCATGGGACTGACCGGCGCGCGCAAGGGCTCGATCAAGGTGGACGGCCACGAGACCATCGGCCTGCCCACGCACAAGATCGCGCACTACGGCATCGGCTATTGCCCGGAAGAGCGCGCCATCTTCTCCAGCCTCTCGTGCGAAGAGAACCTGATGCTGCCGCCGGTGCTCAAGGGCGCCGACGCCAGCCAGGGCATGAGCGAGGCCGACATCTACGAGATGTTCCCGAACCTGAAGGAGCGCCGCCAGAGCCAGGGCACGCGGCTGTCGGGCGGCGAGCAGCAGATGCTGGCGGTCGGGCGCATCCTGCGCACCGGCGCCAACCTGCTGCTGCTCGACGAAATCTCGGAAGGGCTGGCACCGGTGATCGTGCAGGCGCTGGCGCGCATGATCCGGATGCTCAAGCAGAAGGGGTACACGGTGGTGATGGTGGAGCAGAACTTCCGCTTCGCCGCGCCGCTGGCGGACCGCTTCTACGTGATGGAGCACGGCACCATCGTCGAACGCTTCGCGGCCAGTGAGCTGCAGGCCAAGATGCCGGTGCTGCATGAATTGCTCGGGGTCTGATCCGCGCAACGCGGGTCGATGGTTGCTTGTTGGCAGGAACGGGTGGCGCGCACGCCGCCGCAAATCAGGAGACAGGGAAATGAAAAAGACTCGGCTCGCGGCCGCGATGGCGGCCATTGCCATGGGTGCGGTGTCCTTCGGCGCTGCCGCACAAGTATCGGGCGACACCGTCAAGATCGGCTACATCACCGACATGTCGGGCCTGTATGCCGATATCGACGGTCCCGGCGGCCTGGAAGCCATCAAGATGGCGATCGAGGACCGCGGCGGCAAGGTGCTGGGCAAGCCCATCGAGATCGTCTCGGCCGACCACCAGAACAAGGCCGACATCGCCGCCTCGAAGGCGCGCGAATGGATGGACCAGCAAGGCCTGGACATGCTGCTGGGCGGCACCAACTCCGGCACCGCGCTGGCGATGAACAAGGTGGCTTCCGAGAAGAAGCGCGTCTACATCAATATCGGCGCCGGCACCGCGCGCCTGACCAACGAAGAGTGCTCCCCGTACACGGTGCACTACGCCTATGACACGGTGGCGCTGGCCAAGGGCACCGGCAGCGCGGTGGTCAAGCAGGGCGGCAAGTCGTGGTTCTTCCTGACCGCCGACTACGCCTTCGGCCATTCGCTGGAAAGCGACACCGCCGCGGTGGTCAAGGCCAACGGCGGCACCGTGGCAGGGCAGGTGCGCCATCCGCTGTCGGCCTCGGACTTCTCGTCGTTCCTGCTGCAGGCGCAGGCGTCCAAGGCGCAGATCCTGGGCCTGGCCAACGCCGGCGGCGACACCATCAACTCGATCAAGGCGGCCAAGGAATTCGGCATCACCAAGTCGATGAAGATCGCCGGCCTGCTGATGTTCATCAACGACGTGCACAGCCTCGGGCTGAAGAACACCGAAGGCCTGCTGATGACCGACAGCTGGTACTGGGACATGAACGACGACACCCGCAAGTTCGCCAACCGCTTCTTCGGCAAGATGAAGAAGATGCCGAGCAGCCTGCAGGCCGCGGACTACTCGGCCGCCAGCACCTACCTGAAGGCCGTCGAAGCCGCCAAGACCGACGATCCGGACAAGGTCATGGCCGAGCTGAAGAAGATGAAGATCAACGACTTCTACACCAAGGGCTATATCCGCCAGGACGGCCGTGGCATCCACGACATGTACCTGATGCAGGTGAAGACCGCGGCCGAATCGAAGAAGCCGTGGGATTACCTGAAGGTGGTCGCGACCATCCCGGGCGAGCAGGCCTTCACCACGGTGGCCGAGTCGAAGTGCGCGATGCTGAAGAAGTAGTCGCCAGCGCAACGGCGACGGTTGGCTCCCCTCTCCCGCTTGCGGGAGAGGGGCAGGGGGTGAGGGCTTGAGCGTCAAGGGCTGAGGTCGGCGGGGTAACACCGCTGGCCTTGCCAGGGGCGCCATGCTGGAACACACCGAAGGCTTCGCTTGACGTGGTTCCTCGCTAAACCGCCCCGCACCCCAACCCTCTCCCCGTGAGGGCAGAGGGAGAACACCTTGCTCAGGCAAGCTCGGGCGGCTTTGGCGCGCCCAAAACCGTTGGCTCTGCCTAGTGTCTGCCAACAACCAGCAATCGATGCCCATGGACATCTTCGGAATCCCCCTGCCGGCCATGCTTTCCCAGCTCTTGCTGGGGCTGGTCAACGGCGCCTTCTATGCGATGCTGAGCCTGGGCCTGGCGGTGATCTTCGGCCTGCTCAACGTCATCAACTTTGCGCACGGCGCGCTCTTCATGCTGGGCGCGGTGCTGGCCTGGATGGGCATGGAGTACGCCGGGCTGAATTACTGGATCATGCTGCTGCTTTCGCCGCTGGTGGTCGCCGCGCTGGGCGTGGTGATCGAAAAGACCATGCTGCGCTGGATCTACAAGCTCGACCATATCTACGGCCTGCTGCTGACGCTGGGCATCACGCTGGTGATCGAAGGCATCTTCCGCTCGATCTACGGCGTCTCGGGCCTGCCGTACCAGACCCCGGACGCGCTGCAGGGCGCCACTGACCTGGGCTTCATGATCCTGCCCAACTACCGCGCCTGGGTGGTGGTGGCTTCGCTGGCGGTGTGCTTTGCCACCTGGTACGTGATCGAGAAGACCAAGCTGGGCGCCTACCTGCGCGCCGGCACCGAGAACCCCAAGATGGTCGAGGCCTTCGGCGTCAACGTGCCGCTGATGGTGACGCTGACCTACGGCTTCGGCGTGGCGCTGGCCGCGTTTGCCGGCGTGCTGGCCGCGCCGGTGATCCAGATCTCGCCGCTGATGGGGCAGAACCTGATCATCGTCGTGTTCGCGGTGGTGGTGATCGGCGGCATGGGTTCGATCATGGGCTCGATCCTCACCGGCCTCGGGCTCGGCGTGATCGAAGGCCTGACCAAAGTGTTCTATCCGGAAGCCTCGGCAACCGTGGTGTTCTTCATCATGGTGATCGTGCTGCTGCTGCGCCCGGCCGGGCTGTTCGGCAAGGAGAAGTGATGAGCGCACCGTCCACATCATCGACGCCAGCCACCGTGGCGGCCAATGCAGGCAAGGCAGGAAAGGGTCAAGGCGTGCAGAAGAAACTGTTGTACGGATTGCTGCTGCTGGCACTGCTGGCGGCGCCGCTGGCCGGGGCGTATCCGGTGTTCGTGCTCAAGGTGCTGTGCTTCGCGCTGTTTGCGTGCGCCTTCAACCTGCTGATCGGCTATACCGGGCTGCTGTCGTTCGGCCACGCGGCCTTCTTCGGCGGCGCCGGCTACGCTGCCGGCCATGCCATGAAGGTGTGGGGCGTGACGCCGGAAATCGGCCTGATCCTGGGCACCGGCGCCGGCGCGCTGATCGGCTACGTGGTGGGCTCGCTGGCCATCCGGCGCCAGGGCATCTACTTCTCGATGATCACGCTGGCGCTGGCGCAGATGCTGTTCTTTATCTGCCTGCAGGCGCCGTTCACCGGCGGCGAGGACGGGCTGCAGGGCATCCCGCGCGGCAAGCTGTTCGGGGTGCTGCCGTTGTCGGACGACCTGACGCTGTACTACGTGGCGCTGGTGATCATCGTCGCCGCCTTCGCGCTGATCGTGCGCACGGTGCATTCGCCGTTCGGCCAGATCCTGAAGGCGATCAAGGAGAACGAGCCGCGCGCGATCTCGCTGGGCTATGACGTCGACCGCTTCAAGCTGACCGCGTTCGTGCTGTCGGCGGCGCTGTCGGGGCTGGCCGGCTCGATCAAGGCGCTGGTGCTGGGCTTCGAGACCCTGACCGACGTGCACTGGTCGATGTCGGGGTCGGTGATCCTGATGACGCTGGTCGGCGGCCTCGGGACGCTGTCAGGGCCGATCGTCGGCGCGTTCGTGATCGTCGCGCTGGAGAACAAGCTGGGCGACATCGGCAACTTCCTGGCGTCGGTGACCGGCATCTCGTGGTTCGGCACGCTGGGGGAGTCGGTGACGATGGTGACCGGCGTGATCTTCGTGATCTGCGTGCTGACCTTCCGCCGCGGCATCATGGGCGAACTGCTGGCGCGCTTCGGCGGCCACGCCGGGCGCCGGGAGTGACCGCGGGTCGACATGCCCGATTCTGGGGCTAGGGTTTTTTCTAGCTTGTCCTCGATGCACCGCTTCGTTACATTCCATATACGGTTTTCGCAGGTTAAATGGAGGCGGAAGCGAGGAGACGACAGGCGCGCACCCGGTGTCGGGTAGCAGCGTTATAAATAAAGGGCGTTGCCGGGTGATCCTCGGCAACGCTTTTTTCATTGGCGCTTCCCGCCCCTGCAGTGACGGCTTCGCCCCATTTTGGGGCGCTCATGCCGCATCGGCATCACCTCGCCCCTCACGCATGCGACAATGCGGGCGCTCCTTGCTGCCCGCCCATGTCTGCCACCGTTCCCCCCGATCCCTCTTCAGCCATGCCACGTGATGGCGGCGCCGTCGCGCCGCAGGTCCGGGTACGCCTGGGGCAGGGCGCCGACGCGGCGCTGGTATCGGCCTGGCTGGACCACATCCACCCCTTGCCGGTGCCGGATGCGCGCGCGCGGCAGCTGATGCTGGGCGAACTGCTGGCCCAGTCCGGGCGCGGCATTTGCCTGCTGGCCAGCGGCGCGACGGAGCGCGGCGGCCTGCTGGCCTGCCTGCCGGTGGCCTTGCTGCCCAGCCTGGAGCTGGCGGGCCTGGCGGCCTGCGCCAGCGAATGGTGGATGCGGCCGGAGCTCGACGCGGCCACCCGCCGCGCCTGCCTGGAAGCGTGCTGCGCCACGCTGGCCGAGTGGGGCCGCGCACACGGCATCCGCCATGCGCTGCTGGCGCCGGGGCTGGTGGCCGGTCACGGCGGCGCGCCGCCCGGCTTCCGCCTGCACGGCAACGGCATGTGGCACGGCAGCCTGGTGCCGGCGGCCAAGGTACTGGGCTGAGCCGCGCCGCCCGGCCGGGCGCCGGCGTTGCTGTCCCGGACTTTCCAGGTTTTCCCTTCCTTTTCCCCCATTTCGCTTTTCTGCAATGACGGAATTCGCATTCCTGGCGGTTGCCGCCTTTCTTGCCGGCCTGATCGACGCAGTCGCCGGCGGCGGCGGGCTGGTCCAGATCCCGGCGCTGTTCTCGGCCTATCCCAACCTGGCGCCGGCCACGCTGCTCGGGACCAACAAGGTCGGTTCGATCGCCGGCACCGCCAGCGCGGCGCTGCGCTACGGCCGCAGCGTGCGCATCTACTGGGGCGCGACCGCGCCGGCGGTGGTGGCGGCCTTTGCGTGCTCGATGGCCGGCGCCTGGGCGCTGACCCTGATCCCGGCCGAGCCGCTGCGCAAGGCGCTGCCGTTCGTGCTGGTGGCGCTGTTGGTCTACACCGTCGCCAAGAAGGATCTCGGTGCCGAGCACGCGCCCACGCTGACCGGCTGGGGCGAACGCGGCGCGGCGCTGCTCGCCGGCGCCGTGCTGGGTTTCTATGACGGCGTGTTCGGGCCGGGCACCGGCAGCTTCCTGATGATCGTGTTCGTGCGGGTGTTCGGCTATGACTTCCTGCACGCGGCGGCGTCGACCAAGCTGGTCAACCTGGCCACCAACCTGGCGGCGCTGCTGCTGCTGGCGAGCAAGGGCCATGTCTGGTGGCAGCTGGGCCTGGTGATGGCCGTGGCCAACGTCGCCGGCAGCCAGGTGGGCAGCAAGCTGGCGCTGCGCCACGGCAGCGCCTTCGTGCGCAAGATGTTTATCGTGGTGGTCAGCGCGCTGATCCTGAAGACCGCCTGGGACGCCTTCGTGCGCTGACGGCAAAGCCAGGCGGGGCGCGCGATGCGGGTTAATCCTCGCTGTTCGCGCCAGGGCGCTGTGATAGACTCGATCCGCATTCCCGACCGCACGGTCGGTGAATGACCGAAGCGCCTTTCCGGGGGAGTGGCGTGGACGGGAAATGGGGAACGGCCTGTGTCGTTCCTGGTTGTAGCGCAGGTGCCGGCGATGTGCCTGCGTTGACCCGAGGGGTCGATCCAAAAAAGGGGCATCCGCCGGTGGACGCCGGACGGATGCCTTTCCGTTTCAGGAACCGAAGGAGACAAGATGGATTTCAAGCGCGCCAGCCTGCTGGCAATCGCTGCGGCCAGCCTGGTGGCCGGTGCCGCCCAGGCGCAGGTCAAGGTCGGGGTGACGGTGTCGGCCACGGGTCCGGCGGCATCGCTGGGCATTCCGGAAAAGAACACCTTCACGCTGATGCCCAAGGAGATCGCGGGCAAGAAGATCGAGTACATCGTGCTGGACGATGCCTCGGACACGACCACCGCGGTCAAGAACACGCGCAAGCTGATCAGCGAGGACAAGGTCGACGTGATGGTGGGCTCCACCGTCACGCCCAACTCGCTGGCGATGGTCGACGTGGTCGCCGAGAACGAGACGCCGATGATCACCATGGCGGCGTCGGCCCGCATCATCGAGCCGATGGACGCCAAGCGCGCGTGGGTCTTCAAGACCCCGCAGAACGACTCGCACATGGCCACCGCCATTGCCGAGCACATGAGCAACAACAACGTGAAGACGGTGGCGTTCATCGGCTTCGCGGATGCCTACGGCGACAGCTGGGCGCAGGAATTCGCCAAGGTGGCCGAGCTGCGCAAGATCAAGGTGGTCGCCAACGAGCGCTTTGCCCGCACCGATACGTCCGTTACCGGGCAGGTGCTGAAGATGATGGGCGCCAACGCCGACGCCGTGCTGATCGCCGGTTCGGGCACGCCCGCGGCGCTGCCGGCCAAGACGCTCAAGGAGCGCGGCTACAAGGGCAAGGTCTACCAGACCCACGGTGTCGCCAATGCCGACTTCCTGCGCGTGTGCGGCAAGGACTGCGAAGGCACCTTCCTGCCCGCCGGCCCGCTGCTGGTGGCCGAGCAGCTGCCCGACAGCAATCCGGTGAAAAAGCCGGCGCTGACCTACAAGACCGCCTACGAGAAGGCCTTCGGCGGACAGGTCTCGACCTTCGGCGGCCATGCCTGGGATGCGGGCCTGATCCTGCAGCACGCCATTCCGGAAGCGCTGAAGAAGGGCCAGCCGGGCACCAAGGAGTTCCGCAAGGCCCTGCGCGACGCGATGGAGCAGACCAGGAACCTGCCGGTATCGCACGGCATCATGAACATGAGCGCCACCGACCACCTCGGCTTCGACCAGCGCGCGCGCGTGATGGTGCAGATCGTCGACGGCAAGTGGAAGCTGCTGAAATAAGCGGCTGACCCGCGCGTCTGGTGCCGGCCGGCAAGGCATGCCGGATTCGCAGTGAAGCAGGGCGCATGGCTGACCATGCGCCCTTTTTTCTGCGCGCCGGACGCCGCCAGCGCCAACCTAGGGTTGCTCTGTATTTGCGCAATGCGCAACCCGTTTACTATTTCGTAACCCGAAGCGCACCACCTGTCGGCCCGTCGGCGCCCCGCTGACCCCGTTCGATGCAGGCAGGCTTTCCAACGATACGGGGAGACAATGGACCTATCTATCGCCGCCATCCTGGCGCAGGACGGCATCACCTCGGGCGCGATCTACGCGTTGCTGGCACTGGCGCTGGTGCTGGTGTTCTCGGTGACCCGCGTCATCTTCATCCCGCAAGGGGAGTTCGTTGCCTATGGCGCGCTGACACTGGCGGCGATGCAGGCCGGCCATGCCCCGCAGACCAGCTGGCTGCTGCTGGCAATGGGCGTGCTGACCTTTCTCTACGAGACCGTCACCGTGCTGCGCAGCGCCGAGCTGCGGCGCACGCTGGGCCAGCGGCTGGCCGTGCTGGCCGGCAAGTACCTGGTGTTCCCGCTGGCGGTGCACTGGGTGGTGCAGCAGTATGGCGCGCAGCCGCTGCCGATGCTGGCGCAGATCGCGCTGACGCTGCTGGTCATCATCCCGCTCGGGCCGATGCTGTACCGGCTGGCTTACCAGCCGCTGGCCGAGGCCAGCACGCTGGTGCTGCTGATCGTCTCGGTCGGCGTGCACTTTGCACTGGTCGGGCTGGGGCTGGTGATGTTCGGCGCCGAGGGCTCGCGCACCAATCCGTTCTCGGATGCGCGCTTTGAAGTGGGCGCGCTCAGCATCTCGGGGCAGAGCCTGTGGGTGGTGGCGGTGTCGGGCCTGCTGATCGGGGCGCTGTACTTCTACTTCGAGCGCACGCTGCAGGGCAAGGCGCTGCGCGCGACCGCGGTGAACCGGCTGGGCGCGCGCCTGGTCGGCATCGGCACCACGCAGGCGGGGCGCCTGTCGTTCACGCTGGCGGCGGCGATGGGGGCGCTGTGCGGCATCCTGATCGCGCCGCTGACCACGGTGTACTACGAGTCGGGCTTCCTGGTCGGCCTGAAGGGCTTTGTCGGCGCCATCGTCGGCGGGCTGGTGAGCTATCCGGTGGCGGCGCTGGGCGCGCTGCTGGTGGGGCTGCTGGAATCGTATTCGTCGTTCTGGGCCAGTGCGTTCAAGGAGGTTATCGTCTTCACGCTGATCATTCCGGTGCTGCTGTGGCGCTCGCTGACGAGCAAGCATGTCGAGGAGGAGGAATAAGCCATGACCATGCTGACCGACAAGCAAGCCAACAGGCAGGCCGGCGTGGCCGGCGCCGAGGCCGGCAGCCGCGCGCGGCTGAACCGCAACCGGGTGCTGGTGCTGGCCCTGATCGTGGTACTGGCGCTGCTGCCGGTGCTGCCCACGCCGGAATTCTGGATCACGCTGGGCAACTACATCGGGCTGTACAGCATCGTTGCGATCGGGCTGGTGCTGCTCACCGGCGTGGGCGGCATGACCTCGTTCGGGCAGGCGGCGTTCGTCGGGCTGGGTGCGTACAGCACCGCGTACCTGACCACGCAGTTCGGGCTGTCGCCGTGGTTCGGGCTGCTGGTGGGGCTGGTGATCACGATGGCGTCGGCGTATGTGATCGGGCTGATCACGATGCGCATGTCCGGGCACTACCTGCCGCTGGCGACCATCGCCTGGGGCCTGTCGCTGTTCTTCGTGTTCGGCAACCTGGAGTTCCTGGGCAAGTACGACGGCATCAGCGGCATCCCGGTGCTGTCGCTGTTCGGGATCGAGCTGCAGTCCGGCCGCGCCATGTTCTACCTGATCTGGGCAGTGGTGCTGCTGGCCGTGCTGGCGACGCAGAACCTGCTGAACTCGCGCCCGGGGCGCGCGATCCGCGCGCTCAAGGGCGGCGGCGTGATGGCCGAGGCGATGGGCGTGAACACCGCGTGGATGAAGGTGGTGATCTTCGTAGTGGCGGCGATCCTGGCGTGCGTGTCGGGCTTCCTGTACGCGCACCTGCAGCGCGCGGTGAACCCGACGCCGTTCGGGCTCAACTACGGCATCGAATATCTCTTCATGGCGGTGGTCGGCGGTGTGGGCCATGTGTGGGGCGCGGTGCTGGGCGCCGGCATCCTCACCATCCTGAAGGACGTGCTGCAAGGCGTGCTGCCCAGGCTGCTCGGTGCCGACGGCAATTTCGAGATCATCGTCTTCGGCGTGCTGCTGGTGCTGCTGCTGCAGTACGCGCGCGATGGCATCTGGCCGTTCCTGCGGCGGCTGGTGCCGTCGGGGCCGCCGGTGCTGGCGCCGGGGCAGGCCGCGGGGCTGGCGGTGCGCCAGAAGCCCGAGGCGGGCGAGCTGATCCTGGACGTGCGCGCCGCGCGCAAGCAATTCGGCGGGCTGGTCGCGGTGAACGATGTCAGCTTCCAGGTGCGCGCCGGCGAGATCATCGGGCTGATCGGTCCCAATGGCGCCGGCAAGTCCACCACCTTCAACCTGGTGACCGGCGTGCTGCCGGTGTCGGGCGGCGAGGTGCGCTACCGCGGCGAGGTGATCTCGGGCCTGCCGTCGCGCGAGATCGTCAAGCGCGGCATCGGCCGCACCTTCCAGCACGTGCACCTGCTGCCGACCATGACGGTGCTGGAGAACGTTGCCATCGGCGCCCACCTGCGCGGCGACTTCCGCGCGCAGGGCGGTGTCTGCGCGGCGATCCTGCGCATGAACAAGGTCGAGGAAGAGAAGCTGCTGTTCGAGGCGAAGCGCCAGCTTGAACGCGTGGGCCTGGCCGATTGCATGTACATGGAAGCCGGCAGTCTCGCGCTGGGGCAGCAGCGCATCCTGGAAATCGCGCGCGCGCTGTGCTGCGACCCGGCCCTGCTGCTGCTCGACGAGCCGGCGGCGGGCCTGCGCTACAAGGAGAAGCAGGCGCTGGCCGAACTGCTGCGCAAGCTGCGCGGCGAAGGCATGAGCGTGCTGCTGGTCGAGCACGACATGGATTTCGTGATGAACCTGACCGACCGGCTGGTGGTGATGGAATTCGGCACGCGCATTGCCGAAGGCGTGCCCGAGGAAGTGCAGAAGAACCCCGCGGTGCTGGAAGCCTACCTGGGTGGCGTGGAGTAAGGACCGGACATGAGCCTGATTCTCGAAGTGAAGGACCTGCACGTCCGCTACGGCAAGGTGGAAGCGGTGCATGGCGTCAACCTGAAGGTGGAGGCCGGCAGGATCGTCACGGTGATCGGCCCCAACGGCGCCGGCAAGTCGACCATGCTCAATGCGATCATGGGCGCGCTGCCGGTGACGGGGTCTTCTAGCGGCGCGGTCAGCTACCTCGGCCACGACATGGCCGGCATCCCGGTGGAAGGGCGGGTCGCGCGCGGCATGTGCCTGGTGCCGGAAAAGCGCGAACTGTTCGCGTCGATGACGGTGGAGGACAACCTGCAGCTGGGCGCCTTCCGCCGCAAGCGCGCCGGCGAGAAGAACTACCTGGACCAGATGGACGTGGTCTACGACCTGTTCCCGCGCCTGCGCGAGCGCGCGCGCCAGGACGCCGGCACGCTCTCCGGCGGCGAGCGCCAGATGCTGGCGGTGGGGCGCGCGCTGATGGCCAAGCCGCAGCTGCTGATGCTGGACGAGCCCAGCCTTGGCCTGGCCCCGCTGATCGTCAAGGAGATCTTCCACATCATCAGCAACCTGCGCCAGACCGGCGTGGCCACGCTGCTGATCGAGCAGAACGCGCGCGCGGCGCTGCAGGTGGCGGACTACGGCTATGTGATCGAGACCGGCGACATGGCGATGGAAGGGCCGGCCGACGAACTGGCGGCCAATCCCAAGGTGATCGAAACCTACCTTGGACTGGCGAAAAAGGCGGCGTAGCGAGCCTGGTTTTCGCCAGAGGAATGAGGGCCCGCTGACGCGGGCCCTTTGTTATTGGTGGTGTGAATAACTTTGGGGATAACCTGATTTTCGCGGCTTTTCATGCTTTGCCAGCCGTGCCGAAGATCCGGGGTCAGATCATATTCTCGCAATGAATGTGTGGCGCCAAGAATTCCGAAAGTATATCCATCCAGATGATGGCGTCGGGACGATTAATTCGCGGCATAGATAGCATGCCGCTAATCTAAGGCCATCAAAGCCATACCATGAATAACATGGCGCTTTACTTGCCGGTGTCCTCCGCCGCCGTCTCCAGCAGCCACGTGCGGAAGCAATGCAGGGCCGGATGATCGCGCCGCTCCCTGGGCGCGCACAGGAAATAGCCGCGTTGCAGCGTAATTGGCAGGTCAAACGGTGCCGCGACGCGTCCGGCGGCAATTTCCTCGCGTACCAGGCAGCGCTGCAGCACGGCGACGCCCATGTCGGCGCGCACCGCCTGGATCAGGATCGAGACCTGGTCGAACGCTGTGGATAACCGGGGCGCAGCGTTGGGTACGCCGGCCGCCTGCAACCAGTTTTGCCAGTTCGCCGGCGCGGTGGTGTGGTAGAGCAGGGGCTCGTCCAGCAACTCCGCCGGTGACTGCCAGCGGCCGGCCTGGCGCCTGGCGCGGGCGCGGTCCGGGTGGCAGACCGGCACCATTTCCCGACCGATCACGTAGTCGGCCTGCAGGCTGGGCCATTTGCCGGCTTCGCCCGCCAGGATGGCAGCGTCGGGGGTGGGGCCGGACAAGTCTTCGTCACGCTGGTAGGGGACGAAGTCCAGCCGGATCTGCGGGTGGCGGCGGTGGAAATCCGGCAGGCGGGGCACCAGCCAGACACTGGCCAGCGTGGGCACGACCGAGAGCGTCAGGTGATGGCGGCGGTCGCCGGCGCGCAAGGCGGCGCTGGCGTGCTCGATCGCAGCCAGTGGTTGCGCGACGGCATCGAGCAATTGCCGGCCGGCGTCGGTCAGTCCCAGCCGATGGGCATTACGCTGCAGCAGCGGCTGGCCGAAATGCGCTTCCAGGCGCGCGATGGCACGGCTGATCGCGCCCTGCGTCACGCATAGTTCCTCCGCCGCGCGCGTAAAGCTGCCCAGCCGCGCCGCGGTGGCAAAGGCGTGCAGCTCGGACATCGAAGGGGAATGCAGCCGCATGGGGAACGGGGCAGGGGGCTTCCCGCGCGGTCGCGCAAGGATGATCTTTGGTAATGCAAAGGTGCAATATAGTCGTTTGCACGCGGCCGGTAAACGGCTGACACTCGCCCGGTTCATGCACAAAAATCAACAGGAGAAACCCATGATCCGAGCCCGGATGTCGCGCCGCCAGCTGCTGCTGACCGGCACCGCCGCCACTGCCACGCTGGTCTTTGCCGGCAGCGCCCTGGCGCAGGCCAACTACCCCACCCGCCCGATCCGCCTGATCGTGCCGTTCGCCGCCGGCGGCTCCACCGACCTGTCGGCGCGCCTGGTGGCCGAGTTTGCCGGCCGCGAGCTGGGGCAATCGATCGTCGTGGAAAACAAGGGCGGCGCCGGCGGCTCGCTGGGCATGGAGCAGGTCGCCAGTGCCGCGCCGGACGGCTACACCATCGGCATGGCCACGGTCAGCACGCACGGCTCCAACCCGGCCGTATACCCCAAGCTCAAGTACGACCCGATCAAGGATTTCGCCCCGGTCACCAACGTGGTGGCGATCCCCAGCGTGTTCGCGGTGCACCCCAGCGTGCCGGCCAAGACCATGCAAGAGTTCATTGCGCTCGCCAGGGCCAACCCGGGCAAATACAGCTTTGCCTCGCCCGGTGCCGGGTCGCTCGGCCACGTCAACATCGAGAACTTCATGATGCTGGCCAAGATCGACCTGCTGCACGTGCCCTACAAGGGCGCCGGGCTGGCGCTGAACGACGCCGTGGCGGGGCAGGTGAACGCGATTACCGACAACCTGTCGTCGACGCTGCCGCACGTGAAGGCCGGCCGGCTGCGCGCGCTGGCGGTGCTGGGCGCGGCGCGCTCCGCGCAGCTGCCCAACGTGCCGACCTACGCCGAGCTGGGCTTCAAGGACATGGGCGAAGGCGGCTGGTTCGGCATTGTCGCGCCGGCCAATACGCCGCCCGCCATCGTCGCCAGGCTGAACCAGGCGATCCACAAGGCCATGCAGAACCCCGAGTTCAAGCGCAAGGTCGATGAGTCCGGCGGCACGCTGGTGCCGACCACGCCGGAACAGTTCAAGGCCCAGATCCAGCAGGCCATGGCGCGCTACGCCCGCGTCGCCAAGGCGGCCGAGATCAAGCTGGACTGAGCATGGCGGAAGCAAGCAAGCAGGCGGCCGCGTTGCCGCCGGTGATCGTGCGCCTGCCGGAAGGGGAGGCCCTGCCGCTGGTGTGCGATTCTCCGCATAGCGGCACCGCATACCCGGCAGACTTTGGCGCCGCGGTTCCCGCCGAGCGCCTGCGCGGCGGCGAGGACACGCACGTCGACGCGCTGTGGCAGGCCGTGCCCGCGGCCGGCGGCACGCTGCTGGCGGCGACCTTTCCGCGGGTCTATATCGACCCGAACCGGATGGCTGACGATATCGACCCGGCCCAGCTCGACGGTGCCTGGCCGACGGCGCTGGCACCGGGGCCGAAGACGCAGCTGGGCTACGGGCTGATCTGGAGCCGGATCGACGCGGCCACGCCGATCTACGATCGCCGGCTGTCCGTGGCGGAAGTGCAGGCGCGCATCGAGCGCTACTACCGCCCCTACCACGCGGCGCTGGCCGAGGCCGTGGAGGGCGCGTACGCGCGCTTTGGCGCACTCTGGCACCTGAACCTGCACTCCATGCCGAACAACGCGTACGAGCGCCTGAAGATCGCCAGTGCGCACCCGCTGGCCGACTTTGTGCTGGGCGATCGCGATGGCACGACTTGCGAGCCGGGGCTGGTGGACCTGGTCGAGCGGGAACTGCGCGGCATGGGCTACACCGTTGCGCGCAACGATCCGTACAAGGGCGTGCAGTTGATCGCACAGATCGGGCGACCGGCGGAGCGGCGCAACAGCCTGCAGATCGAGATCCGCCGCCCGCTGTATATGGACGAGGTGACGCGCGAGCGTAATGCCGGCTTTGCCTTGTTGCAGCGGGATCTGGGCAAGCTGACCGAGCGGCTCGCGGCATATATCCGTTCACGGCTCTGAGACGCTTGTTCCACGTGAAACATAGGCCGGGCCATTGCGCCCGGCCTTTTTGTTTCACGTGAAACACAACGTCGTTTCCGGGCGACTGCGGGGTATCGTAGAAGCCATGTTTCACGTGAAACATGGTGTCCGCGGGAAAGCGACAACTCGAATGCCGCTATAATTTCGCATTCCTGTATTTTCCCGCCAGCCTCCCGGAGGAGGTGTCCCATGCTTTACCCGAAAGAATTCGATGTCATCGTCGTCGGCGGTGGCCATGCCGGCACTGAAGCCGCCCTTGCTGCAGCCCGCATGGGCTGCCAGACGCTGCTGCTGACCCATAACATCGAGACGCTTGGGCAGATGAGCTGCAACCCGTCGATCGGGGGCATCGGCAAGGGGCACCTGGTCAAGGAGGTCGACGCCATGGGCGGCGCCATGGCCGCGGCCACGGACGAGGCCGGCATCCAGTTCCGCATCCTGAATTCCAGCAAGGGTCCGGCGGTGCGTGCCACGCGGGCGCAGGCAGATCGCGTCTTGTATCGCAAGGCGATCCGCACCCGGCTTGAGAACCAGCCCAACCTGATGCTGTTCCAGCAGGCGGTCGACGACCTGATGGTGGAGGGCGGCCGTGTCGTCGGCGCCATGACGCAGGTCGGCATCGCGTTCCGTGCGCGCGCGGTCGTGCTGACTACCGGCACCTTCCTGGACGGCAAGATCCACGTGGGGCTCGACAACTACACCGGCGGCCGCGCCGGCGACCCCGCCGCAGTATCGCTGTCGGCACGCCTGAAGGACCTGAAGCTGCCGCAAGGCCGCCTGAAGACGGGCACGCCGCCGCGCATCGACGGTCGCACCATCGATTTTTCGGTGATGGAAGAGCAGCCCGGTGACCTCGATCCCGTGCCCGTGTTCTCGTTCCTGGGCCGGCCCGAGCAGCATCCGCAGCAGCTGCCGTGCTGGATCACGCATACCAACAGCCGTACCCACGAGATCATCCGCGGCGGGCTGGACCGCTCGCCGATGTACACCGGCGTAATCGAAGGGGTAGGGCCGCGTTACTGTCCCAGCATCGAGGACAAGATCCATCGCTTTGCCAGCAAGGAAAGCCACCAGATCTTCCTGGAGCCGGAAGGCCTGACCACCAACGAGTTCTATCCCAACGGGATCTCGACCAGCCTGCCGTTCGACGTGCAGCTGGAACTGGTGCACTCGATCCGCGGCATGGAGAACGCGCATATCCTGCGTCCGGGCTATGCGATTGAATACGACTACTTCGATCCGCGCGGCCTGAAGGCCTCGCTGGAGAGCAAGGCGATCCGCGGCCTGTTCTTCGCCGGCCAGATCAACGGCACCACCGGCTACGAAGAAGCCGCGGCACAGGGCCTGCTGGCCGGGATCAACGCCGGTTGCTACGTGCGCGAGCGCGATCCGTGGACGCCGCGCCGTGACCAGGCCTACCTGGGTGTATTGGTTGACGACCTGATCACGCGTGGCGTGACCGAGCCGTACCGGATGTTCACCAGCCGCGCGGAATTCCGCCTGAGCCTGCGCGAAGACAACGCCGACATGCGGCTGACCGAGGTCGGCCGTGAACTGGGCGTGGTCGACGACGCGCGTTGGGACGCGTTCAACCGCAAGCGCGACGCTGTTTCACGTGAAACAGAGCGTCTGAAAAGCACCTGGGTGAACCCGTCGATGCTGCCTGCGGACGAGGCAGTGCCGCTGCTGGGCAAGCCGATCGAGCGCGAGTACAGCCTGGCCGACCTGCTGCGTCGCCCGGAAGTCAGCTACGAAGCGCTGATGGCACTGCAGGGCGGCCGCCATGCCCCTGAAGCCCCGCTGGATGCGGAGCCGATGCTGGCGGAGCAGATCCGCGAGCAGATCGAGATTGGCATCAAGTACCACGGCTATATCGCCCGCCAGGCGGCCGAAGTCGACAAGCTGGAAGCCAACGAATCGACGCGCCTGCCGGAAGGGCTGGACTACACCGAGGTGCGCGGGCTCGGCTTCGAAGTCAGCCAGAAGCTGAACCAGCATCGGCCGGAAACGCTGGGCCAGGCATCGCGCATTTCGGGCGTGACGCCGGCCGCCGTGTCGCTGCTGCTGGTACACCTGAAGAAGAAGAGGCTGGGCCGTGGCCGTGCGGAAGCCGGCGCATCTTCCGGCACCGGTGAAGAGGCTGCCTGAGTGCCTGGTCCGCGACACCCCCTGACCGACGACGCCACGCTGCGTCGCCGCCTTGAAGCGGGCCTGGCCGAGATCGGGCTGGCATTGGCGCCGGCGCAGATCGACACGCTGTTCGCGTACCTGGCCCTGCTGCGCAAATGGAATGGCGTCTACAACCTGACCGCGATCCGGCATCCCGACGAGATGCTGACGCATCACATGCTGGACTCGCTCGCCGCGGTGCCGGCACTTGCCGAAGCCGCCCGTTCTGTTGAGGTCGCGGCGCCGGCGCGGGGCAGGGTGCTCGACGTCGGCTCCGGCGGCGGCATGCCGGGCCTGCCGCTGGCGATCGCGTGTCCGGATGTGTCGGTGCTGATGGTCGACATCGTGCAGAAAAAGACCGCCTTCCTGACGCAATGCCGGGCCCAGCTGGGGCTGTCCAATGCCGCCGCGCACTGGGGCCCGGTGGAGCAGCTGGACGATGCCGACGGCTTTGCCGTGATCACCTCGCGCGCGTTTGCCGAACTGACGGATTTCGTGAGCCTGTCCGGCCACTTGCTTGCGCCTCGCGGCAAGCTGATCGCGATGAAGGGCGTGTATCCGCAGGCCGAGCTGGACCGCATGGAAGCCGCCGGCTTGATGGCGCAATGGCAGGTCGACGCCGTGCCCCGGCTGGCCGTGCCCGGGCTGGACGCGGAGCGCCACCTGGTGGTGCTGTCGCGCCGCGCGGGCGCCCCCGCATGACCTACGCCGCGGCACCGCGCAAGCGCGCCGCGAACTGCCAGCCGCGTGCTGGCCGGATGATTTGAAGCAGGAGCCGCAGGAGCTTATGGCCAAGGTATTCGTGATCGCAAACCAGAAGGGCGGGGTAGGCAAGACCACCACCACGGTGAACCTTGCCGCCGGCTTGGCCGCGCAGGGACAGCGCGTGCTGCTGGTCGACCTGGACCCGCAGGGCAATGCCTCGATGGGTTCGGGCATCGACAAGCAGGCGCTGGAAACCAGCGTGTACCAGGTGCTGGTTGGCCTGGCCGGCATCCCGCAGGCGCGCCAGCGCTCCGAGACCGGCAAGTACGACGTGCTGCCGGCCAACCGCGAACTGGCGGGCGCGGAGGTGGAACTGGTCGAGCTGGACCAGCGCGAGCGCCGGCTGCGCCAGGCCATTGCCGAGGTCGACGGCGACTATGACTTCGTGCTGATCGACTGCCCGCCGTCGCTGTCGCTGCTGACGCTGAACGGGTTGTGCGCGGCGCACGGCGTGATCGTGCCGATGCAATGCGAGTACTTTGCGCTGGAAGGGCTGTCGGACCTGGTCAACACCATCAAGCAGGTGCACGCCAACCTGAACCGCGACCTGCAGGTGATCGGCCTGCTGCGCGTGATGTTCGATCCGCGCGTGACGCTGCAGCAGCAGGTGTCGGCGCAACTGGAATCGCACTTCGGTGAGAAGGTCTTCAAGACCCTGATCCCGCGCAATGTGCGGCTGGCCGAGGCACCGTCCTATGGCATGCCGGGCGTGGCGTTCGATCCGTCATCGAAGGGCGCCAAGGCGTACCTGGACTTCGGCGCCGAGATGATCGCGCGGGTCCGGCAGCTGGGCTGAACGAGAGGGCAAGAGCATGAGCACTGCAAAGAAGAAGGGCCTGGGCCGCGGCCTCGAAGCGCTGTTGGGCGGGCCCGCCGAAATCGTCGAATCGGTCAGGCAGGAGGGCTCGCCCACCGTGCTGAACCTGAACCAGCTGCAGCCGGGCAAGTACCAGCCGCGCACCCGCATGGACGAGGGCGCGCTGCAAGAGCTGGCCGCGAGCATCCGCGCCCAGGGGCTGATGCAGCCGATCCTGGTGCGGCGCGTGGCCGAGCCGGACCGCTACGAGATCATTGCCGGCGAGCGGCGCTTCCGCGCCTCCAAACTGGCCGGGCTGGACAAGGTACCGGTGCTGGTCAAGGACGTCGCCGACGAAGCCGCGGCGGCGATGGCGCTGATCGAGAACATCCAGCGCGAAGACCTGAATCCGCTGGAAGAAGCGCAGGGCATCATGCGGCTGATCCGCGAGTTCAGTTTCACGCACGAGCAGGCGGCCGAGTCGGTCGGCCGCTCGCGCAGCGCGGTGTCCAACCTGCTGCGGCTGCTGAACCTGGCGGCGCCGGTGCAGACCATGCTGATGGCCGGTGACCTCGACATGGGCCACGCGCGCGCGCTGCTGGCCGTCGACGGCGCCAACCAGATCACGCTGGCCAACCAGATCGTCAACAAGCGGCTTTCGGTGCGCGAAACCGAGAAGCTGGTGGCGTCGACGCTCAAGCCGTTCGACCTGAAGTCGCTCAAGCAGAAGGGCGGCAACAATGTGCGCGACGTGGCGCGGCTGGAAGAGGAGCTGTCGGATGCGCTGGGGCTGGCGGTGCAGATCAAGCTGTCGCCCCGCGGCAAGGGCCAGCTGACGATCCATTTCAGCAACAACGACGCGCTCGAGGGTGTGCTGACGCGCCTGCGCGAATCGCGCGAAGGGCAGCAGGCCGCCTGATTTACTGCGCGATTAACGGCCAGTGCTGCGGCGACTGTTGCGCGCACGCAGCACTGGACATGCCGATCGCCGGTATACGTTGTGCGCGGCCAGTAATCCCCCATCATGCGCAGGGTTCGCTGCGCAATCCAATTACGTCAAACATCATTGCCGCGCAATTTTCGCGCAGCCATCATGCAATCGTGATGGCAACCGTTGTGCGCAACGCACTGCAAGGCAAATGTAAGCAGATTGACGCGAATCAGTAGTTCCCCTTAAAATCGTGCGGTTTGAATTCTGGTCGGGCCGAAAGTTCCGGCCCGAAACAAGGCAGGCAGGTGGTGGTTCGAGACCGTCAGCAACGAGGCGCCGGGTCCCGTCAGGAAGATGACTGGGACGATTGGAAAGAGGGCGCGGACCGTGAGGAAGAAGCTGTCGATCCGCTGTCGCATGCCGAGGCGGTGACGCTGTTTGGCGAGCGCGCGCTGCGTCCTTCGCGCATGACCCCGGGCAAGGTTGTCCTGGCGCAGGTGGTGGTTTCCCTGCTGTCGGCACTGTGCTGGGCGCTGTTTGCGAAAGAGCCGGGACCATATGGATGGTCGGCGCTGTTCGGCGGCATGGTGTGCTTCGTGCCGAGCGGGTTTTTCGCATTCCGGCTGTGGCTGGCGCGCGACCGGGCCTCGGTGGGCGGACTGGTGCTGGGCGAGGCGATCAAGGTCTTTGCCACGGTGGCACTGCTGGTGCTGGTCGTGGTGCTGTACCGGGATCTGCGTTGGGTGCCGTTGCTGGTCACGTTCCTGCTGGCGCTGAAGACATACTGGGTGGTGGCCCTGGCGATGCGCTAGGGCGGCGGCTCAAAAATGGTGCTTCCGTCGGAAGTGGTGGCACCGAAACGGAATATCAAGAGTTTTCCGTGACGGATGCAGCGGGTTCACGACGCTGACTCCGGACACGGTCAAGGTTGGACCCCGCTTGCATTGCGGTGACCGGCGAATCCGCCGAAGGCAATGCAAGACGCGTACCGGGCGCATTGCCAGACCGTGGCGGCGTACCGGCCCGAAGATTTCGCAATATACCGTTCGTATCGACATGTCTGATGCTACCCAAAGCGCCGAACACGCGCTGACACCTTCCGGCTATATCGCCGAACACTTGCAGAACTTGAACTCGGTCGGCGGCAAGCAGGCGTCGGTGGTCGACTTCTCCGTGCTCAACTACGACACGGTGTTCTGGTCCGTGCTGTGCGGCGCCATCGCCGTGCTGTTTCTGTACGCTGCCGCGCGCCGCGTCACCTCGGGCGTGCCGGGCCGCTTCCAGGCCTTCGTCGAGATGATCGTCGAGATGGTCGACGACCAGGCCAAGGGCATCATCCATGGCGACCGTTCGTGGATCGCTCCGCTGGCGCTGATGGTGTTCTGCTGGATCACCATGATGAACGCCATCGACTTGATCCCGGTCGACTGGGTCAACGGCCTGAACCACGTCCTGGGCATCTTCCACCTGCATATCCCCCACCACCGCGCAGTGGCCACGGCCGACCTGAACGGCACGCTGGGCATGTCGTGCGCCGTGCTGGTGCTGATGATCTACTACAGCTTCAAGATCAAGGGCGTGGGCGGCTTCATGCACGAGCTGTTCTCGGCCCCGTTCGGCGCCAAGTGGTACCTGGCGCCGTTCAACCTGGTCCTGAACCTGATCGAATTCCTGGCCAAGGCCGTTTCGCTCGGCATGCGGTTGTTCGGCAACATGTACGCCGGCGAACTCGTGTTCCTGCTGATCGCGCTGCTGGGTTCCATCTGGACGTTCGGCGCGGACCTGTCGGCGCTGGGCTTTGTCGGCCATGTCGTGGCCGGCGCGGTCTGGGCGATCTTCCACATCCTGATCGTCCTGCTCCAGGCCTTCATTTTCATGATGCTGACGCTGGTGTATATCGGCCAGGCTCACGATCACCACTGATCGCTGCAAGTTTCAGGTTTTTGGTTTTTTGGTTTTTTGGTTCTAAGTCTCTCTAAATTAAAGGAGTCATCATGCAAGCATTTCTCGCCAACATCCAGGGTCTGACCGCCATCGGTATCGGCATCATCATCGGCCTGGGCGCTATCGGCGCCTGCCTGGGTATCGCCCTGATGGGTGGCAAGTACATCGAAGCGTGCGCACGTCAGCCCGAGCTGATGAACCCGCTGCAAACCAAGATGTTCCTGCTGGCTGGCCTGATCGACGCGGCATTCCTGATCGGCGTGGGTGTTGCAATGCTGTTCGCGTTCGCCAACCCGCTGCTGGCTGTCATCCAGTAATTCTTTTCGGTCTGCATGATGCTGACGGGCGGCGCGGGCCACCAGCCCAGCCGCCTTTTGTGCATTTATCTGTAGTTTGATTACCGAAAGGAACACACCATGAATCTGAACGCAACGTTTTTTGCGCAGATGGTCGTGTTCTTCATCCTGTGGTGGGTTGTTGCCAAATTCATTTGGCCGCCGCTGGTGAAGGCGCTCGACGAACGCGCAAAGAAGATCGCCGATGGCCTCGCCGCTGCCGAGAAGGGCAAGGCCGAGCTCGAACTCGCCAACAAGCGTGTGGACCAGGCCCTGGCCGAAGCCCGCACCGAGGGTGCGCAACGCGTCGCTGACGCCGAGAAGCGCGCCCAGCTGACGGCCGACGAGATCAAGCAGAACGCCCAGGCAGAAGCCGCACGCATCATTGCCCAGGCCAAGGCCGAGGCCGAGCAGCAGGCAACCCGCGCACGCGAAGAACTGCGTGACCAGGTCGCCGTGCTCGCCGTCAAGGGTGCCGAGCAGATCCTCAAGCGTGAAGTGAACGCGCAGGTCCACGCCGACCTGCTCAATCAACTCAAGGCTGAGCTCTAATCATGGCTGAAACCGCAACCATTGCCCGTCCCTACGCTGAGGCGCTGTTCCGCGTCGCCAGTGAATCGAGCGCAGGCAATCTGGGTGCATGGTCCGAGCTGGTGTCGGAGATGGGGCAGGTCGCTGCCAATCCCGACATGAAGGCGGTCGCCGACGACCCGAACGTTCCCGGCGACAAGCTGGCCGAACTGTTCCTGTCGGTGCTGAAGTCCCCCGTCAGCGACGAAGCACGCCGCTTCGTGCAGCTGCTGGTGGAGAACGACCGCCTCACGGTGATGCCCGACATCGCCGAACAGTTCCATGCGCTCAAGAACGCCCGCGAAGGGTCGTCCGACGTTGAGATCACCAGCGCTTTCCCGCTGGAAGATGGTCAGCTCAACGACCTGATCGCCGCACTCGAACGCAAGTTCGGCCGCAAGCTGTACGCGCAGGTGGCGGTGGACCCGTCCCTGATCGGCGGCGTCAGCGTCAAGGTTGGCGACGAAGTGCTCGACACCTCCGTGCGTGCGCGCCTGGCAGCCATGCAAACCGCGCTGACCGCCGCCTGAGCGGCCGTCCGGCGGATTGAAGAATTAGGAGCATTGTGATGCAACTGAACCCCTCAGAAATCAGCGAGCTGATCAAGACCCGCATCTCGGGTCTTGGCGCCGAAGCTGAAGTGCGCAACACCGGCACGGTGATCTCCGTGACCGACGGTATCTGCCGCGTGCATGGCCTGTCTGGCGTGATGCAGGGCGAGATGCTGGAATTCCCCGGCAACACCTTCGGCCTCGCGCTGAACCTCGAGCGCGACTCGGTCGGCGCCGTGGTGCTGGGTGAGTACGAACACATTTCCGAAGGCGACACGGTCAAGTGCACCGGCCGCATTCTGGAAGTGCCGGTGGGCAAGGAACTGCTGGGCCGCGTGGTCAACACGCTGGGCCAGCCGATCGACGGCAAGGGCCCGATCAACGCCAAGGAAACGGACGTGATCGAGAAGGTGGCACCGGGCGTGATCGCGCGCCAGTCGGTGAGCCAGCCGGTGCAGACCGGCCTGAAGTCGATCGACGCGATGGTGCCGATCGGCCGTGGCCAGCGTGAGCTGATCATTGGCGACCGCCAGACCGGCAAGACCGCCGTCGCCGTCGACGCCATCATCAACCAGAAGGGCAAGGGCGTCTTCTGCGTGTACGTGGCAATCGGCCAGAAGGCTTCGACCATCGCCAACGTGGTGCGCAAGCTGGAAGAGCACGGCGCGATGGAATACACCGTCGTCGTCGCCGCCGCCGCTTCGGATTCGGCCGCCATGCAGTACCTGGCCGCCTACGCCGGCTGCACCATGGGCGAGTACTTCCGCGACCGCGGCGAAGACGCGCTGATCGTCTATGACGACCTGACCAAGCAAGCCTGGGCCTACCGCCAGGTGTCGCTGCTGCTGCGCCGCCCGCCGGGCCGCGAAGCCTACCCCGGCGACGTGTTCTACCTGCACTCGCGCCTGCTCGAGCGTGCCGCCCGCGTGAACGCCGACTACGTCGAGAAGTTCACCAACGGCGCCGTCAAGGGCAAGACCGGTTCGCTGACCGCGCTGCCGGTGATCGAAACGCAGGCCGGCGACGTGTCCGCGTTCGTTCCCACCAACGTGATCTCGATCACGGACGGCCAGATCTTCCTGGAAACCGACCTGTTCAACGCCGGTATCCGCCCCGCCATCAACGCCGGTATCTCGGTGTCGCGCGTCGGTGGTGCTGCACAGACCAAGGTGGTGAAG
The DNA here is from genome assembly GCF_900249755.1 of Cupriavidus taiwanensis. Classification (NCBI taxonomy): domain Bacteria; kingdom Pseudomonadati; phylum Pseudomonadota; class Betaproteobacteria; order Burkholderiales; family Burkholderiaceae; genus Cupriavidus; species Cupriavidus taiwanensis. The sequence goes on along the minus strand of NZ_LT976853.1, from coordinate 131,408 downwards.
AACCTGTCCGGCGGTATCCGTACCGACCTGGCCCAGTACCGTGAACTGGCTGCGTTCGCGCAGTTCGCCTCGGACCTGGACGACGCCACCCGCAAGCAGCTGGAGCGCGGCCGCCGCGTGACCGAACTGCTGAAGCAGCCGCAATACCAGCCGCTGCAAGTGTGGCAGCTGGCCGCTTCGCTGTTCGCCGCCAACAACGGCTTCCTCGACAACGTGGAAGTGAAGGACATCCTGCCGTTCGAGAAGGGCCTGCACGACCACCTGAAGACCAAGTACGCCGACCTCATCAACCGCATCGAAGAGACCAAGCAGCTCTCGAAGGAAGATGAAGCCGCCCTGCGTGCCGCTGTCGAGGATTTCAAGAAGTCCGCCGCGTTCTAACCGCGTAATTCCACGACATCGTCGCCGCGCCTGGCTCACGCCGGCGCGGCGATGGTTCGGATGGAGAGGAAGATATGGCCGGAACGAAAGAGATTCGAACCAAGATCAAGAGCGTGCAGAACACGCGCAAGATCACCAAGGCGATGGAGATGGTCGCCGCGTCCAAGATGCGCAAGGCGCAGGAGCGGATGCGCAGCGCCCGTCCTTACGCCGAGAAGGTGCGCAACATTGCGGCGCACCTGGCTGCGGCCAACCCCGAGTTCAAGCACCCGTTCATGCAGGAGCGCGAAGTCAAGCGCGTCGGCATGATCGTGGTCACGACCGACAAGGGGCTGTGCGGCGGCCTGAACACGAACGTGTTGCGCGCCGTCACCAATGAACTGAAAACCCTGCAGGGCCGCGGCGTGGACGTGCAAGCCACCGCCATCGGCACCAAGGGCATGCAGTTCCTGGGCCGCGTCGGCGCCAAGGTGATCTCGCACGTGGTGCACCTCGGTGACACCCCGCATCTGGAAAAGCTGATCGGCGCGATCAAGGTCCAGCTCGATGCCTTCACCAATGGTGAGGTCGACGCGGTGTACCTGGCGTACACCAAGTTCATCAACACGATGAAGCAGGAACCGATGGTCGAGCAGCTGCTGCCGCTCGCCGCCGACAAGCTGTCGCAGACCGAAGAAGAGAAGCGCGCCTACTCGTGGGACTACATCTACGAGCCCGACGCCCAGACCGTGGTGGAAGAACTGCTGGTCCGCTACGTCGAGGCGCTGGTGTACCAGGCCGTGGCCGAGAACATGGCGTCCGAGCAATCGGCGCGCATGGTGGCCATGAAGGCTGCGTCCGACAACGCCAAGAACGTGATCGGCGAACTGCAACTGGTCTACAACAAGACCCGTCAGGCCGCGATCACCAAGGAACTGTCGGAAATCGTCAGCGGCGCAGCTGCGGTCTAAGGCGTCACGAATTCAAGCTATCGGAGATACGAAATGAGTATCGGAAATATTGTGCAGTGTATTGGCGCCGTGGTGGACATCGAGTTCCCCCGCGACGCAATGCCGAAGGTGTACGACGCGCTCGTGCTGGAAGACAGCAGCGATGCCTCGTTCGCCGAAAAGGGCCTGACCTTCGAAGTCCAGCAACAGCTGGGCGACGGCGTGGTGCGTACCATTGCCCTGGGCTCGTCGGACGGCCTGCGCCGCGGCATGGCAGTGAAGAGCACCGGCGCCCCGATTTCGGTGCCGGTTGGCCACGGCACCCTGGGCCGCATCATGGACGTGCTGGGCCGCCCGATCGACGAAGCCGGCCCGATCGCCTCGGACGAACTGCGCGCGATTCACCAGAAGGCACCGAAGTTCGACGAACTGTCGCCTTCCGTTGACCTGCTCGAAACCGGCATCAAGGTGATCGACCTGGTCTGCCCGTTCGCCAAGGGCGGCAAGGTGGGCCTGTTCGGTGGCGCCGGCGTGGGCAAGACCGTCAACATGATGGAGCTCATCAACAACATCGCCAAGCAGCACAGCGGTCTGTCGGTGTTCGCCGGCGTGGGCGAGCGTACCCGTGAAGGGAACGACTTCTACCACGAAATGAAGGACTCGAACGTGCTCGACAAGGTGGCCATGGTGTTCGGCCAGATGAACGAGCCGCCGGGCAACCGTCTGCGCGTGGCGCTGACCGGCCTGACCATGGCCGAGCGCTTCCGCGACGAAGGCCGTGACATCCTGTTCTTCGTCGACAACATCTACCGCTACACGCTGGCCGGTACCGAAGTGTCGGCACTGCTGGGCCGTATGCCTTCCGCCGTGGGCTACCAGCCGACGCTGGCTGAAGAAATGGGCAAGCTGCAGGAGCGCATTACGTCGACCAAGACCGGCTCGATCACGTCGATCCAGGCCGTGTACGTGCCTGCCGATGACTTGACCGACCCGTCGCCGGCCACCACCTTCCTGCACCTGGACTCGACCGTGGTGCTGTCGCGTGACATCGCCGCGCTGGGTATCTACCCCGCAGTGGATCCGCTGGATTCGACCTCGCGCCAGCTGGACCCGCAGGTCGTCGGCACGGAACACTACGAAGTGGCCCGCCGTGTTCAGCAGACCCTGCAGCGCTACAAGGAACTGCGCGACATCATCGCGATTCTGGGCATGGACGAACTGTCGCCGGAAGACAAGCTGGCAGTGAACCGCGCCCGCAAGATCCAGCGTTTCCTGTCGCAGCCGTTCCACGTGGCCGAAGTGTTCACGGGTTCGCCGGGCAAGTACGTGCCGCTGAAGGAAACCATCCGCGGCTTCAAGATGCTGGTCGACGGCGAGTGCGATCACCTGCCCGAGCAGGCGTTCTACATGGTCGGCTCGATCGACGAAGCCTTCGAGAAGGCCAAGAAGCTCCAGTAAGCCTTGCTTGGCGTTCCCGCGCGAGCGGGAGCGAAGGCAGGCCCGGCTAGGTCCGGGCCTGCCGCTTGAGCGAAGCGATTGGAGAAAGGATCAGATATGGCAACCATTCTTGTAGACGTCGTCAGCGCGGAAGCGTCGATCTTCTCCGGCCAGGCGAAGTTCGTGGCGCTGCCGGGCGAGTCGGGCGAGCTGGGCATCCTGCCCGGCCACACGCCGCTGATCACGCGCATCCAGCCGGGTGCGGTGCGCATCGAGAAGGAAGACGGCAGCGAAGAGTTCGTGTTCGTTGCCGGCGGCATTCTCGAAGTGCAGCCCAAGCACGTCACCGTGCTGGCAGACACCGCGATCCGCGGTGGCGACCTGGACGAAGCCAAGGCCCAGGAAGCCAAGCGTGCGGCCGAAGAGCTGATGCAGAACCAGAGCAGCGACCTCGATCTGGCGCGTGCCCAGAGCGAACTCGCCGTGGCGGCTGCGCAGCTGGCTGCCATCGCCCGCCTGCGTCGTAAGAAGTAAGAATCAGCAGTCCTGTCGCATTGTTGTTTTTTGATGCGACATTGAAAAAGGCAGCCGCGAGGCTGCCTTTTTTGTGAGCGCGGCGATATGCTTTTGCCGCGCCTGGACCAAAAAAAAGCGCGCGGGCCGGGGAGGCTCCGCGCGGACGGGAAAATCCCTTCGAGGGGTCAATTCGAAGGAACGGGTTCGGTCCAGGTCGACAAGCAAGGCGCACCGGATATCAAAATATCCGCGAACAGGCCGCAAAGGCCACGCGCTGCAACGGTCTTCCTGGTGCTCCGGTCCAGCATGCTTGATGCTGGATCGGAAAATCGGGTTACTGCCGGAAACGCTACAAACAGGCTTTCTTCACCACGCCCCTTTAGTCTGCACTGCCATTTTCACCGGGGCGCCACGCCCGGACAGCGGGTGTGTCAATGCATTGTGGGGGAAACTCCCGGGCATGGCAGTAACAAAATGTATCGTTTTGAAAGAAGTTGAAAGCCGGAGCGCTGAAAATCCGGCGTGATCGGCATATTTTTGCGCGTACGGATCACGTTTGGCGCCTCCATGTAATGCCGGATTATCTTTATATCCGCTGCTGCCATGTTCGGTTCCGCACCAAATCCTGCGTGACAATTGCGGTTACGATTCAACCGGCCGCTGCCTTGCCTGGTCCAGTCCAGGCCGTGCCACGGTCACTTGCCCCAGCCACGTTCACCCCACGGAGATGCCATGGCACCTGAGATGCAGCAAGCCATACAAGCCATGCTGGCGATGAAGACCGTAGCCGTGGTCGGCCTGTCCGACCGCCCCGAGCGGCCCAGTCATGAGGTGGCCGAATTCCTGCAGGGCCACGGCTACCGCATTGTGCCGGTCAATCCCCGCCATGCCGGCGAACGCATCCTGGGCGAGACCTGCCACGCCACGCTGCGCGAGGCCGCCGATGCTGCCGCGGCGGCGGGCGCCCCGATCGCCTGGGTTGATATCTTCCGCCGTGCCGAGGAAACGCCGGCGGTGGTCGACGAGGCTATCGCCATTGGCGCGCGCGGGGTATGGCTCCAGCTTGGCATCGTCAACGACCAGGCCATGCGCCGCGCCACCGGTGCGGGGCTGCTGGCGGTGCAGGACTGCTGCAGCAAGGTCGAGCTGACGCGCCAGCTCGGCGGGGACTGATTCCCGCTGTTTCCGCTTCCCTACCGATTTCCAACTGCCGCCGACCATGGCCATCGATCCCCAACTGCTTGCCTATTTCCAACGCCTGGCCGAACGCTATGCCACCGAGCCGGTGCCGGCCGACGTCCCGGCGCAGCGGGCCCGTTTCGCCGAGATTGCCGCGGCCTCGTTGCGGCCCGATCCGGATGGCGTGGTCGTGAAACAGCTCGATGTGGCGCTGCCCGGGCGTACGCTGGGGGCTCGGCTGTTCCGCCCGCCCGGCGTGGCCACGCCGCGCTTGCTGGTGTACTTTCACGGCGGCGGCTGGGTGATTGGTTCGACGCAGACGCACCACACCGTCGCCGCGCTGCTGGCGGCGGATACCGGCTGTGCCGTGGCCAGCGTCGATTACCGCCTCGCCCCTGAACACGCCTTCCCGGCGCCTTGCGACGACGCCGTCGAAGCCGTGCTGTGGCTGGCCGGGCAGCGCCAGGCGCTGGGCCTGGCGCCGGATTTCCTGGCGGTGGCCGGCGACAGCGCCGGCGGCCATCTCGCGGCGCAGGCCGCGCAGCAGCTCAATGCCGGCGACGCGGTGCGGGTCGACGCCCAGCTGCTGATCTATCCGGTGACGGCGCCGGTGCTCAGCACCGAAAGCTATCGCGCTTTCGCCGACGGCCCGGGCCTGACGCGTGACGAGATGGCCTGGTTCTGGACCCAGTACATTGGCGCCGAGGCGCTGGCGCAGGGCGCCGCCCACGGCGATCCGCGCGTGCACCTGATGGCCGCGCCGCCGGTGCGGCCGCCGGCCACCGTGCTGATGGTGGCCGCGCACGATGTGCTGCGCGACGACGGCCTGGCCTATGCCGACTTCCTGGTGCGCCACGACGCCCCGGTCATCACCATCGAAGCCAGCGGCATGACCCACGGCTTCGCGCGGCTGCAGCCCGAGGCGGACCGCGCGCGGGAATGGATGCGCCGCGCCGCGTCGGCGTTCGCCGGGATGATCGACGACGCCTGAGCGGCATCCGCGTGCGGCCATCCCTTAGAATGGCGGTCTTACGAGGATGACCATGACCGCACTGCAGAACGATACCTTCCTGCGCGCGCTGCGCCGCCAGCCGACCGAATACACGCCGCTGTGGCTGATGCGCCAGGCTGGCCGCTACCTGCCCGAGTACAATGCCACGCGCGCGCGCGCCGGCAGCTTCCTCGGGCTGGCCAAGAACCCGGCCTACGCCACCGAGGTGACACTGCAGCCGCTGGACCGCTATCCGCTGGACGCGGCGATCCTGTTCTCCGACATCCTGACGGTGCCGGATGCGATGGGCCTGGGCCTGTCGTTCGCGCAGGGCGAGGGCCCGCGCTTCGCGCATCCGCTGCGCACCGAGGCCGACGTGCAGAAGCTGGCCGTGCCCGACATGGCATCGCTGCAGTACGTGTTCGACGCCGTGCGCGAGATCCGCCGCGCGCTGGTGCAGGACGGCAGCCAGCGCGTGCCGTTGATCGGCTTCTCGGGCAGCCCCTGGACCCTGGCCTGCTACATGGTCGAGGGCGGCGGCTCGGATGACTTCCGCATCGTCAAGGCGATGATGTACGGCCGCCCCGACCTGATGCACCGCATTCTCGACATCAATGCGCAGGCGGTCACGGCGTACCTGAATGCGCAGATCGAAGCCGGGGCGCAGGCCGTGATGATTTTCGACACCTGGGGCGGGGCGCTGGCCGACGGCATGTACCAGGCGTTCTCGCTGGCCTACATGCGCCGCGTGCTGGCCGGCCTGAAGCGCGAGCACGGCGGCCAGCAGGTGCCGGCGATCGTCTTCACCAAGGGCGGCGGCCTGTGGCTGGAAGCGCTGGCCGACACCGGCGCCGATGCCATCGGGCTGGACTGGACCGTCAACCTCGCCGAGGCGCGCCGCCGCACCGGCGGCCGCGTGGCGCTGCAGGGCAATATCGACCCGACCGTGCTGTTTGCCCCCGAAGCCGCCATCCGCGAGCAGGTGCGTGGCGTACTGGACAGCTACGCCGCCGCTGGCGGCAGCGACGGCCATGTCTTCAACCTTGGCCATGGCATTTCGCAGTTCACGCCGCCGGAGGCCGTTTCCGTGCTGGTCGACGAAGTGCACCGGCACAGCCGCCAACTGCGCGCGGCAGCGAAGTGACGGCCGCGGTATCCAGCCAGCAGGCTGGTTCGGGCGAGCCCCCGCGCTGCAACGCCCCGGCCATGCCCGTACCCAGTGCTGCGGGAGCCGCGCGGGCGTACCCTGTCAAGTTAACTTTTTCGCCAGGAACCGCCAAAAAGGTGCGCGCAGTTGACTGGCGGCACTTGACTTATGCACACCGATAGGTTTGCCGCAGTGCGGAACAGGGTTATTCCCTAACCTATCTGGGGGATGTTTGCAAGCCCTTGATTTTTAAGGCTTTGGAAGATTTGCAAAGAAGGGGTCGTTGCCAGTGGATCCCTTGTTTTTCGGGCCTTCCCGGCCAGCCGAAGCGACTTTTCAACAAAGTTATCCACAGGGGCGCAGGAATTAGTGGAAAACCAGTCATCTATCATCGACTTAGGGCCACATTTGAAGTTTTACTTTAAGTTGATGTTGCGCCGCACACTAACTTTCCCCCCCTGCCTGCCAGGCCGCCAGCGAGCAGGCGGCTGCACCATGGCGATGCCCCGGCAAGTTGCGCATGCTGCCTGAAAGCGCCAGCACTCCCGACGCCATGGCGAGGCCTTCGGTGATCCGGGTTGCGCTCGACACCCCTGCCGACGACTGCTTCGACTACCTCGCCATTGCCGGGGTCGCGCCGGGCGACCTGGTCGTGGTGCCGTTCGGCCGCCGCAGCATGGTCGGCGTGGCGGTCGAATTCGCGCAGGACTCGGACGTGCCCGCCGACAAGCTGCGCCCGGTGGCGCAACGGCTGGACTGGCTGCCGCCGCTGCAGCCTGACTGGATCGAGCTGGCGGCCTTTGCCGCGCGCTACTACCAGCGCCGCCTCGGTGAAGTGATGCTGCCGGCCTTGCCGCCCGCGTTGCGCGAGGCGGAAAGCTGGCCGAACCTGGCGCAGCGTGCCCGCACCGATGAATACCGCGTGCTGCCGGACCAGGCGCAGGCCTTGCTGGCGGCCGTGCCGCCCCGTGCCCGCAGCGTGCGTGCGCTGGCCCAGGCGCTGGCCGAGCGCGCTCCCGCGGGGGAGCCGCTGTCCCTGGCCGAGGCGCGTGCCCTCTGTGCCGCGGCACCGTCGCGGCTGGCCGAATGGCAGGCCGCCGGCTGGGTCGACTCCAGCCGCACCGCGCGCACCTTGTTGCCGACCGATCCCGCGCAGCCGCCTTCGATCGCGCCGCCGCTGCACGACGAGCAACGTGCCGCGGTGCAGGCCATTGCCGAGGCCGAAGGCTTTGCCCCCTTCCTGCTGCACGGCGTGACCGGCAGCGGCAAGACCGAGGTCTACCTGCATGCGATGCAGGCGGTGCTTGAGCGCGATCCCTGCGCCCAGGTGCTGATGCTGGTGCCCGAAATCAACCTGACCCCGCAACTGCAGGCCCGCATCGCGGCGCGCTTCCCGCACCTGCCGCTGGCGGTGCTGCACAGCGGCCTGGCCGACCAGGAGCGCAGCCTGCAGTGGCTGGCGGCGCACCGCGGCGAGGCCCGCATCGTGCTGGGCACGCGCATGGCGGTGATGGCGTCGCTGCCGGCGCTGGCGCTGATCGTGGTCGACGAGGAGCACGACACCTCGTACAAGCAGCAGGAAGGACTGCGCTACTCCGCGCGCGACCTGGCGGTGTGGCGCGCCAAGCAGCGCGGCATCGCGGTAGTGCTGGGGTCGGCCACGCCGTCGATGGAAACCTGGTGGCGCGCCGGGCAGGGCACTTACCGCAAGCTGGTGCTGCGCGAGCGCGCCCAGGCCGATGCGGCGCTGCCGGCGGTGCGGCTGGTCGACCTGAACCATGAGCGCCAGCGCCAGCGCGCCCTGTTCGAGGGCCTGTCGGTGCCGCTGCTGGAGGCCATCGACGCGCGCCTGGCGCGCGGCGAGCAGAGCCTGCTGTTCCTGAACCGCCGCGGCTATGCGCCGGTGATCGCCTGCGACAGCTGCGGCTGGCTGTCGGGTTGCCCGCGCTGCTCGGCGTACCTGGTGCTGCACCGGCCGGAACGGCGCCTGCGCTGCCACCACTGCGGCCTCGAGGCGCCGGTGCCGCATCACTGCCCGGACTGCGGCAATGTCGATATCGCGCCGCTCGGGCGCGGCACGCAGCGCATCGAGGAAGCGCTGGCGGCGCGCTTCCCCCAGGCCCGCATTGCCCGCATCGACGCCGATTCCACGCGCCGCAAGGGCAGCGCGCAGGCCATGTTCGACGAGGTCCACGCGGGCGAGGTCGATATCCTGGTGGGCACCCAGATGGTGGCCAAGGGCCATGACTTCCAGCGCGTGACGCTGGTCGGCATCGTCCATCCGGACGCGGCCATGTTCAGCCACGACTTCCGCGCCGCCGAGCACCTGTTTGCGTCGCTGATGCAGGTGGCGGGGCGGGCCGGGCGGGCCGGGTTGCCGGGCGAGGTGCTGATCCAGACCCGCTATCCGGATACCCCGGCATTGCAGGCCCTGACGCGCCATGACTATGATGGATTCGCGGCCAGCCAGTTGCGCGAGCGGCGCCAGGCCGGGTTGCCCCCGTTCTGCTTCCAGGTGCTGGTCACGGCGGAACACGGGCAATTGGAGCGGGCGTTGCAGTTCCTGGAGGCCGCGCGCCGGCATGCCGAACGCTGCACCCTGGCGCCGGAGGTGCAACTGCATGATCCGGTGCCGATGTCGATGGTGCGCGTGTTCAACCGGGAACGTGCGCAGATGCTGGTGGAAGCCAGCGCGCGCCCGGTACTGCAACGGTTTGTGGCCGAGTGGGTACAGACTTTCGCAGAGGTAGGCACGGAGGCGAAGGGGGTGCGCTGGCAGCTGGAGATCGACCCGCTGCGGATCTAGCGGCCAGCGATGCGGAGCGAAGGTGCAACCCTGAACTTTGGGTTTTCGATAGGGTTGCACAAGGTTGCACCTTGGTGAGTTTCGGGAGTAAGATCGCGCCAGCTCACAGGCTGCGGCCGGTCGCGCGCCCCTGCCTGTCGGCACGGACGAGGTAGCACCGGCGGCAGCTCCAGTCTTTCGGAGAATTGCCCGCAATGGCCACCACTACCCTTGGCGTCAAGCTCGACGATGCCTCGCGCGACCGCCTCAAGCGCGTCGCCCAATCCATCGACCGCACCCCGCACTGGCTGATCAAGCAGGCGATCTTCAGCTACCTCGAGCAGATCGAGCGCGGCCACCTGCCGTACGACGCCGGCACTGCCAGCGCCGAAGGCGAGGGCAGCGACGGCACCGAGCTGGTCCATGGCGACGCCGCGCCGCAGCCCTTCCTGGAATTTGCGCAGAGCATCCAGCCGCAGTCGGTGCTGCGCGCAGCCATCACTTCGGCCTATCGGCGTCCGGAAACCGATTGCGTGCCGGTGCTGCTGGAGCAGGCGCGCCTGCCGCAACACCAGGCCGAGGCCGCGATCAAGATGGCCAAGGCACTGGCCACGCGGCTGCGCGAGCAGAAGGTCGGCACCGGCCGCGAAGGCCTGGTGCAGGGACTGATCCAGGAATTCTCGCTGTCGTCGCAGGAAGGCGTGGCGCTGATGTGCCTGGCCGAGGCGCTGCTGCGCATTCCCGACAAGGCCACGCGCGACGCGCTGATCCGCGACAAGATCAGCGGCGCAAACTGGCAGTCGCACCTGGGCCAGAGCCCGTCGCTGTTCGTCAACGCCGCCACCTGGGGCCTGCTGCTGACCGGCAAGCTGGTCGCCACCCATACCGAATCGGGCCTGACCAAGGCGCTCACGCGCATCATCGGCAAGGGCGGCGAGCCGCTGATCCGCAAGGGCGTGGACATGGCGATGCGGCTGATGGGCGAGCAGTTCGTCACCGGCGAGACCATCTCCGAGGCGCTGGCCAACGCGCGCAAGTATGAGGCCGAGGGCTTCCGCTACTCCTACGACATGCTGGGCGAGGCCGCGATGACCGAGGCCGATGCCGCGCGCTACCTGGCGTCGTACGAGCAGGCCATCCATGCCATCGGCCAGGCCTCGCGCGGGCGCGGCATCTATGAGGGCCCGGGCATCTCGATCAAGCTGTCGGCGCTGCACCCGCGCTACAGCCGCGCGCAGCATGAGCGCGTGGTGACCGAGCTGTACGAGCGCCTGAAGTCGCTGACGCTGCTGGCGCGCCAGTACGACATCGGCATCAATATCGACGCCGAGGAAGCCGACCGCCTGGAGATCTCGCTGGACCTGCTCGAGCGCCTGTGCTTCGAGCCCGAGCTGGCCGGCTGGAACGGCATCGGCTTCGTCGTGCAGGGCTACCAGAAGCGCTGCCCGTTCGTGATCGACTACCTGATCGACCTGGCGCGCCGCAGCCGCCATCGCCTGATGATCCGCCTGGTCAAGGGCGCCTACTGGGACAGCGAGATCAAGCGCGCCCAGGTGGAAGGGCTGGAAGGCTATCCGGTCTATACGCGCAAGGTCTACACCGACGTGTCGTACATCGCCTGCGCGCGCAAGCTGCTGTCGGTGCCGGACGCGATCTACCCGCAGTTCGCCACGCACAACGCGCACACGCTGTCGGCGATCTACCAGATCGCCGGCCACAGCTACTACCCCGGCCAGTACGAATTCCAGTGCCTGCACGGCATGGGCGAGCCGCTGTACGACCAGGTGGTGGGGCCCACCGCCGACGGCAAGTTCAACCGCCCGTGCCGCATCTACGCACCGGTCGGCACGCATGAAACGCTGCTGGCCTACCTGGTGCGCCGGCTGCTGGAGAACGGCGCCAACACCTCGTTCGTCAACCGCATCGCCGACGACACCATCTCGCTGGACGAGCTGGTCGCCGATCCGGTGGCCGTGGTCGAGGCCATGCACCGCGACGAAGGCGTGCTGGGCCTGCCGCACCCGCGCATTCCGTCGCCGCGCAGGCTGTATGGCAAGAGCCGGCCCAACTCGGCCGGCATCGACCTGGCGAATGAACACCGCCTTGCATCGCTGTCATCGGCGCTGCTGGCCGGCACCAGCGAGCGCTATGTCGCCGAGCCGATGCTGGGTGCCGACGTGCCGCGCGCCGCCGACGCCCTCACCAGCCCGGTGCTGAACCCGGCCGACCACCGCGACGTGGTGGGTCATGTCACCGAGGCCAGCCAGGCCGACGTCGACGCCGCGCTGCAGGCCGCGGTCAATGCCGCGCCGATCTGGCAGGCGACGCCGCCTGACGTGCGCGCCGCCGCGCTGGAACGTGCCGCCGACCTGATGGAAGCCCAGATGCAGTCGCTGATGGGCATCATCATGCGCGAGGCTGGCAAGACCTTCTCCAACGCCATCGCCGAGGTGCGCGAGGCGGTGGACTTCCTGCGCTACTACGCGGCCGAGGTGCGCCGCGGCTTCGACAATGAAACCCATCGCCCGCTGGGCCCGGTGGTCTGCATCAGCCCGTGGAACTTCCCGCTGGCGATCTTCACCGGCCAGGTGGCCGCCGCGCTGGCCGCCGGCAACCCGGTGCTGGCCAAGCCCGCCGAGCAGACCCCGCTGATCGCCGCCGCCGCGGTGCGCCTGCTGCGCGAAGCGGGCGTGCCGGCCGGCGCGGTGCAGCTGCTGCCCGGCCGCGGCGAGACCGTTGGCGCCGCGCTGGTGGGCGACGCCCGCGTCAAGGGCGTGATGTTCACCGGCTCGACCGAAGTCGCGCGCATCCTGCAGCGCAACGTTGCCGGGCGCCTGGACGCCGCCGGCCGCCCGATCCCGCTGATCGCCGAAACCGGCGGCCAGAACGCGATGATCGTCGACTCGTCGGCGCTGGCCGAGCAGGTGGTCGGCGACGTGGTCAACTCCGCCTTCGACTCCGCCGGCCAGCGCTGCTCGGCGCTGCGCGTGCTGTGCCTGCAGGAGGACGTGGCCGACCGCGTGCTGGAAATGCTCAAGGGCGCGATGCAGGAACTGACCATGGGCAACCCGGACCGGCTGTCGACCGATGTCGGCCCGGTGATCGACGAAGACGCGCGCGCCGGCATCGCGCGCCATATCGATGCGATGCGCGCCAAGGGCCGCCGCGTCCACCAGGCCGACCCCAACGCCGCGCAGGGCGCCAGCTGCCGCCATGGCACCTTCGTGCCGCCGACGCTGATTGAACTGGACAGCATCGAGGAACTCAAGCGCGAGGTATTCGGCCCGGTGCTGCACGTGGTGCGTTTCCCGCGCGCGGCGCTGGACACCATGGTCAGCCAAATCAACGGCACCGGCTATGGGCTGACGCTGGGCATCCATACCCGCATCGACGAGACCATCTCGTTTATCGTCAGCCGGGCCCAGGTGGGCAACCTGTATGTGAACCGCAATATCGTCGGCGCGGTGGTGGGGGTGCAGCCGTTCGGTGGCGAGGCGCTGTCGGGCACCGGCCCCAAGGCGGGCGGCCCGCTCTACCTGCACCGGCTGCTTTCGGTCTGTCCGCAGGACGCGGTGGCGCGCAGCGTGCGCGCGGCCGATGTCAACGCCGGCGCGGGCGGCGCGCAGACGGTGGGCCCGGACGATGAAGCCGTGCGCGCCGCGGAGGCATTCCGCGACTGGGCGCGCCGCGAGCTGCCGGAAGTCGCGGCCGCATGCGAGCGCTTCGCCGAGGCCTCGGCCTCGGGCCTGGCGGTGACGCTGGCGGGCCCCACCGGCGAGCGCAACACCTACACCCTGCTGCCGCGCGAGCGCGTGCTGTGCCTGGCCGCGCAGGAGGCCGACCTGGCCCTGCAGCTGGGCGCCGTGCTGACGGTCGGCGCCGAGGCGGTATGGCAGGAAAACCCGGTCGGCCGGGGGCTGTTTGCGCGCCTGCCTAAGGGCGTACAATCGCGCGTCCGCATGGTGGCCGACTGGACCGCGGCGGACACGGCAATCGATGCGGTGCTGCACCACGGCGATTCGGACCAGCTGCGCACGGTCTGCGAGCAGGTGGCGGCGCGGCCCGGTCCGATCATCGGCGTGCAGGGCCTGGCGCAGGGGGAACGGAATATCGCGCTGGACCGCCTGCTGATCGAGCGCTCGCTCTCGGTCAACACCGCAGCCGCGGGCGGCAATGCCAGTTTGATGACGATCGGCTGAGGGCACTCTCGGACGGCGTCATGTCGAAGCGCGCGGCGGTGGCGGCGATCCTGCCCCGGCGCGCAGACAAGCACGGCGCGGCTCTGCCAGGCCGCGCCGCGATACCACTGCCGGTAACGACACCACATCGGCACCACATCGGCACCATTTGGGACCCAAGGAGATCTGATGAGCTCGACATTCCACAAGACGGCAATGACCGTTGCCCTGACCCTGGCCGGCCTGACCGCCGCCTCCGCCGCGTTCGCGCAGGCGCAGGAAATCAAGCTGGGCTTTGCCGGCCCGATGACCGGCGGCCAGGCGCAGTACGGCAAGGACATGCAGAACGGCATCGTCCTCGCGATCGAGGACATGAACGCCACCAAGCCCAAGATCGGCGGCAAGGAAGTCAAGTTCGTGCTGGTCTCCGAAGACGACCAGGCCGACCCGAAGACCGGCTCGGTGGTCGCGCAGAAGCTGGTCGATAACGGCATCCAGGGCATGCTGGGCCATTTCAACTCCGGCACCACCATCCCGGCGTCGATGGTCTACAACCGCGCCGGCATTCCGCAGATCGCCATGGCGACCGCGCCGGAATACACCAAGCAGGGCTTCAAGACCACCTTCCGCATGATGACCTCCGACACCCAGCAGGGTTCGGTGATCGGCGCCTTCGTGGTGAAGAAGCTGGGCGCGAAGAACATCGCCATCGTCGATGACCGCACCGCCTACGGCCAGGGCCTGGCCGACGAGTTCGAGAAGGCCGCCAAGGCCGCCGGCGGCAAGATCGTGCGCCGCGAGTTCACCAACGACAAGGCGGTGGACTTCAAGGCCGTGCTGACCAATATCAAGCGCAGCAACCCGGACGTCATCTTCTACGGCGGCGCCGAGACCCAGTCCGCGCCGATGGCCAAGCAGGTCAGGGAACTGGGCATCAAGGCCCCGCTGGTGTCGGGTGAAATGTCCAAGACCGACAACTTCCTGAAGCTTGCCGGCCCCGCCGCGGAAGGCACCGTGGTATCGCTGGCCGGCCTGCCGCTGGACCAGATGCCCGGCGGCGCCGCGTATGAGAAGAAGTACGAGAAGCGCTTCGGCACCAAGGTGCAGACCTACTCGCCGTACGCCTACGACGGCGCCACCGCGATGATGACGGCGATGGTCAAGGCCGGCTCGACCGATCCGGCGCGCTACCTGCCGGTGCTGGCCGCCACCAACATGCAGGGCGTGACCACCAAGACGCTGGCGTATGACGCGCGCGGCGACCTGAAGGATGGTGGTATCACCGTCTACAAGGTGGTGGGTGGCAAGTGGACGGTGCTGGAGACGGTTGGCGGGAAGTAAGTTGCTGGCCGCTTCTGGCTGATCGGAAAACGCTGCCTTCGGGTGGCGTTTTTCTTTTGGGACGCCTGGCGCCTGCCCAAACCAAATCCCAATTTCCGCCATTGGCGCATAATCCCGCACTCGCACTTTTTCATTCCATAGGAGCAGTACGTGTCCGAGCAGGAAGCCAGCTACGACCACGCCATCGGGCTAGCCAACCAGGGGCGCTTTGCCGAAGCGCTGCAGATCGCCGACCAGTTGTCGCTGGCGCGCCCCGAGGTGGTGGATTTCGTCACGCTGCGGGCGCGGCTGCACTTCGACAACGGCGACGCCAATGCCGCGCTGGCGGTGCTGGACGAGGCGCTGGCGCGGCTCGATACGCTGCCGCTGCAGCCGCCGCACCGCTGGGTCTCGCGCGGGGTGATCGCGCACCGCTACGGCGCCATGCTGATGAGCCTTGGCCGCGATGCCGAGGCGCGCCCGTGGCTGCATGAGGCGGCGCAGCGCAGCGGCCTGCTGACCGGCGAATGGGCCGCGCACTTCCACGCCGGCCTGGCGGCGCTGCGGCTGGGCGACATGGCCGGCGCCGCGCGCTACTGGTACGACCTGATGGTGCGCAACCCCGACCTGGGCGCCGACGATATCGCGCCGCTGGTGGCCGACTACATCGCGCGCACCGAGGCCGCCGGCGTGCCGGCGGAGCCGCTGATGCGCGTGTGCCTGGGCCGGGTCGCGCTGGACAACCCGCATCTGCTGCAACTCGACGCCGCCGCCGGCGATGCCGTTGCCGCCGACCAGGCCGCGCGCGTGCTGGCTGGGCATCCGGACCACCCCGAGGCGCGCCGGCTGCGCGCGCCGCTGCGCCATGGCGTCGGTGACGTGCAGGGCGCGGTCGAAGACCTCGGCGTCTACCTGCGCCAGGTCCCCGACCCGCAGAGCCAGGTACGCGAACTGGCCTGGCGCCACCAGCTGGCGCAGCGCGAGGCAGGCACCGCGGGCACCGCCTCCGCCGACCGCGAGCCGTGGCTGCGCTTTACCCTGACCGACCAGTCCGACGACGGCGCCGGCTACTACCGCGCCGCGATGGCGCTGGGCGAGTTCATCGACGATGTGCCGGCCGCCGAGGCCGCGCTGCGTCCGCTGCTGGTCCAGGCCGGGCGCGCGGGCGTGGCGCGCTTCGACCAGTACTTTGCCACTGGCCAGGGCGATGCCGCCGGCCATGGCGGCAATGCCGACCCCCATGTCTATTCGCTGCTGTGCCGGCTGCTGGCGCGCAGCCTGCCGGCCGACGCCGCGCATGCGGACGAGCGCATCGCGCTGCACCGCCAGGGCATGGCCGCCAGCGAGTTCATCGAGCACTGGATCGACCTGCTCGATTGCCACGCCGACGCGGGCCAGCACCAGAAGGTGGCGGAGCTGGCGGGCGAGGTGCTCAACCGCTACCCGCTCGAGCGCAACCCGGCCGACGTGACGTGGGCCTTCAGCCGCATGATCGCCGCCTGGAAGGCCATGGGCGGCGCCGAGCCGACCGAGGCCGCGCGCGCCGCGATGGCGCACATGGACGCGCGCCTGGACGCGCTGCCGGTGGAAGCCCGCAGCGAGGCCGCGCACCCGATGGCGCATGCGCGCGCGCACTATGCCGCGCTGCTGCAGGCGCGCATGGCCGGCATGGACGAGCACGACCGCACCGATGCGCTGGCCGAGATCGAGACCCAGCAGCGCCGCGCGCTGCTGGTGGAAGATGCGTGGCTGTTCAACCGCTTCGGCCAGGTCTGGCGCGAGCTGGGCGAGCCCGAGCGCGCGCTGCCGCTGTTCGAGCAGGCGGTGGCGCTGACCGAGGGCGACCCGCACGACCAGGCCGGCGCGCGCGTGCAGCGCGGCCTGGTGCACAACGCCGCGCGCCGCCACGATGCCGCGCTGGCGGATTTCGTCGCCGCCTTCGCGGCACGTGACGACTGGGACGCCGAGGTCTACCTGCGCGCGGTGCAGTCCGCACTCGGCCAGGGCTTGCGCGAAGCCGCGCTCGGCTACTTCGAGCAGGCGCGTGCCCGCGGTGCCGCGCAGGGCGCCACGCGCACCTTGTACGGGCAGGTCGAGGCGGCATTGAAGGCCACCCGTCCGGTGTGGAAGATGTGGGGCGTCTGAAACGTCTCTCGCGCCGCGCGAATCGGCTGAAGATGTAAGGAATGTAAAAAACGCCATCCGCAGATGGCGTTTTTTACGCGCAGATGACCGAAATAAGGCGCGCGTTTGGTGCGGTGTCGGACAATCACTGACATGGATTGTGAAGTGCTTACATTACCATGTCGCCATGAATGGACTGAGCCAACTTTTTCCTAGCCTCCCGCTCGCGCCCGGCGGCCTCTTCTGGGTCGGACTGGCCCTGGTCGGCGCCGGCCTGGCCGGCGAGCTGAGCCGGCGCTGGCTGCGCTGCCCGCGCATCGTCGGCTACGCCGCGGCGGGGCTGTGCGCCGGCATGCTGGGCCGCGGCATCGTCGACGAGAACATGATCAACCAGACCCGTATCCTGATCGATATGGCGCTGGCACTGGCCCTGTTCGAACTCGGGCATCGACTCTCGCTGACCTGGCTGCGCGCCAACCGCTGGCTGCTGCTGACCAGCGCCTTCGAAAGCCTGCTGACCTGGGGGCTGGTGGCGGCGGTGCTGCAGTGGATGGGCGCCTCGCCGGGCGTGGCCATCCTGGCCGGCGGCATCGCGGTCAGCACCTCGCCCACCATCGTGCTGCAGTTGAAGAACGAACTTCGCGCCGACGGGCAGGTCACCGAGCGGCTGATGGCGATGGCCGCGCTCAACAGCATCTACGCCGCCGCCATCGTGCAGGTCGCCACCGGCTGGCTGCATTCGGAATACGGCAACCTGGGCGCCGCGCTGCTGCATCCGCTGTACCTGCTGGTGGGTTCGTGCCTGCTGGCGTGGGTGGTGGGCAAGCTCGGGCACGCCATCTATGACCGCATGTCGGCCGACGACCACTACAGCTTCCTGGTGCTGGTGGGGCTGGTGCTGTTCACGCTGGCGCTGACCCGGGTACTAAAATTGTCGATGCCGCTGACGCTGATGCTCGCCGGCGTGGTGTTCAAGCACCAGGACAACCAGCCGCATGTGTGGCCGCCGCACTTCGGCAGCGCCGGCAGCCTGCTGATCATCGTGATGGTGGTGTCGCTGGGCCTGCCGCTGACGGCGCAGGACTGGGCCGTGGGCGGCGTCTACGCCATTGCGCTGGTGGTGCTGCGCCATGTGGCCAAGCTGGCCGGGGTGGTGTCGCTGGGCTCGTTCTCGGGGCTGAGCCTGCGCCAGTGCATGGCGCTGGGGCTGGCGCTGGCGCCCATGTCAGGCCTGGCCTACCTGCTGATGCATGACGTCGCGCGCCTCTACCCGGGCACCGGGCAACCGCTGGCCGCCATCATCCTGTGCGCGCTGGCCATCGAACAACTTTTCGGCCCCGTGATCGCGGCCTGGGCGCTGCGCTATGCAGGCGAAGTCCGCGTCGATATCCGGGCCAATGGAGGAGGGCGCTGATGTCGCTCGAACCGTTCAAGCACTCCGAGGCACTGACCTTCGGCGTCGAGCTGGAGCTGCAGCTGGTCAACCGGCATGACTATGACCTGGCCCCGTTCGCGCCCGACCTGCTGCGCGCGCTCAAGGGCGCCGAGCATGCCGGCGACATCAAGCCCGAGATCAGCCCGTCGATGATCGAGATCAGCACCGGCATCTGCCACAGCTACCAGCAGGCGCTGGAAGAACTGACCGTGATGCGCGACCTGATGGTGCAGGCGTCGCGCTCGCTGAACCTGGGCATCGCTGGCGGCGGCACGCATCCGTTCCAGCAGTGGTCCGACCGCACCATCTCGGATTCGCCGCGCTACCAGTACATCTCGGAGCTGTACGGCTACCTGGCCAAGCAGTTCACCGTGTTCGGCCAGCACGTGCATATCGGCTGCCCCAGCGCCGACGAATCGCTGTTCCTGCTGCACGCCATCGGCCGCTATGTGCCGCACTTCGTCGCGCTGGCGGCATCGTCCCCCTATGTGCAAGGGGTCGATACCGGCTTTGCCTCGGCCCGGCTGAATTCGGTCGCGGCCTTCCCGATGAGCGGGCGCGCGCCGTTCCTGCTGACGTGGGACGCCTTCACCGCGTACTTCGAGAAAATGCGCAATACCGGCGTGATCGAAAGCATGAAGGACTTCTATTGGGATATCCGCCCCAAGCCGGAGTTCGGCACCATCGAGGTCCGCGTGATGGACACGCCGCTGACGGTGCAGCGCGCCTGCGATATCGCCGCGTATATCCAGATGCTGGCGCGCTACCTGCTGCTGTCGCGCCCGTTCATGCCGCAGGAAGACGACTACCTGGTGTACACCTTCAACCGCTTCCAGGCCTGCCGCTTCGGGCTGGAGGGCGAGTACGTGCATCCCAACGAGCTGACCCGCATGCCGATCGCCGACCACATCCTGTCGATCTGCGACGCGCTGGTGCCGCATGCCGAGGCCCTCGGCTCGCTCGAGGCGCTGGCCAATATCCGCGCGCTGGCCGAGCGCCGCGACGGCGACGCCCGCTGGCTGCGCCAGGTCGATGCGGACGCGCGCAGCCAGCGCGAAACCGTGCGCAAGGCCTGCGACCGCTGGGCCGCCTGAGACCGCATCAGGGATTCTTCAGCGCGGCGGCCGCGGCAGCAGGAAGTCCAGCGCTTCGCGCCACCAGCCGGCATCGACATGTGCGGTCCAGTCGTTGTGCCCGGCGCCGTCGATCACCGCCAGGCGCCGCGGCTCGCCCAGCGACGCATGCAACGCCTCGCCGTAGCGCGCCGGCACGATGGTGTCGCGCGCCGCCACCGCCACCATCACCGGGCGACCCAAGCCAGCAAGGTTGGCGACGCTGTCGTAGCGATCGCGCAGCACCCAGCCGGCCGGCAGCCAGGGATAGTGGTGCGACGCCAGGTGCGCCAGCTTGTCCCACGGCGTGATCAGCAGCACCCCGGCAACGTTGTCGCGCTGGCGCGCGGCCGCGGCGGCCGCCACGCCTGCCCCAAGCGATTCCCCGATCAGCAGCAGCGGCCCGTCGAACTGGCGCCGCGCCAGCGCTATCGATTGCTCCGCATCGGCGACGAAGCTGCGCTCGCCCAGCGTGCCGGTGCGCGGACCATAGCCCGGGTATTCGGCCAGGATCACGCGGATCCCCAGCGGCGCCAGCGCACGGGCGTAGTAGCCGCGATGCCCGGCATGACCGGCGTTGCCGTGAAACACCATGGCGGTGGCCCGCACCGGCCCGGGCGGCTCGGCCACCAGGCCGCGGAAGTCGTCCGGACCGGGCCAGGCGCGCAGTCCGGGCGAGACCATGTCGTCGACCGGCGCGCGTTCGGGGAAATAGAGAAAGTGGTCTTGCAGCATGGCGATCGCGGCGATTCCCGCCAGCGCTGCGGCCAGCCAGCGCCACAGGCGCGCCCGCGTGGTCCGTGAAGCCGACAGTGCCGTTGCGGTGGACAGGGCGCGGGCGGGCATGGCCATGTGCCGGGCGCGGCTAGGCGTCGGCGTAGACCGGTTCGCAGCGCACTTCGGTCCTGACCGAGTTGGCGATAAAGCAGGCCTCGTGCGCGGCGTGGTGCAGGGCATCGAGCTGTTCGCGCGTGGGTTCGCGCTCGCCGCTGAAGGTGACCTGCGGGCGCAGCGTTACCACCGTCATCGCCATGCGGCCGTCTGCGTTCTTTTCCATCACGCCGGTGGCCGCGTCGAGGTAGCGCTCGACGACAAAGCGTTGCTTCGCCGCCAGCGACAGGAACCACAGCATGTGGCAGCTGGACAGCGAGGCGATGAACATCTCCTCCGGGTCGACCGCGCCGGGGTCGGACATCGGCAGCGGCACCACGTGGGGCGACGACGAGCCCAGCACTTCGGCGCCGCCGTCGAAGCGCAGCACATGCCGGCGGCTGTAGCGGTTGCCGGCAAAATCCTGCCCGTCGCGTTCCCACAGAACTTCAGCGGTGTATGTGGACATGCAAAGACTCCTAACGTTAGGAAAACCTCAGGCGCCGTGCGGCACGCTTTCGCCGTCGCGCAGGCCCAGGCGCTGGTTGGCCGGCACGGCGACATCGATCATCTTCGGCCGCGGCAGGTTCAGGTTGCGCATCATCTCGACGAACTGTTCGCGCGTGCGGCCCGCGACGCGGCTGTTATGCGCGCGTTCATGGCCGATGGTGGAGACGGTGCGGCCCTTGTAGTCATGGGCCGGGTAGACCAGCGTGTCGTCGGGCAGCGCGAACAGCTTGCGGGTCAGGCTGTCGTACAGCGTGCCGGCGTCGCCGGACTGGAAATCGGTGCGGCCGCAGCCGTCGATCAGCAGCGCGTCGCCGGTAAAGACGCGGCGCACGATGCCGTCGGCAGTGGCTTCTTCCCACAGGTAGCTCATGCTGCCGGCGGTATGCCCGGGCGTATGGATGGCACGCAGCACCTGCTTGCCGAAGGCGACGGTGTCGCCGTCGATCAACTGCTTCTGCGCGGGCTTGATGTCGCAGCCGGACGGCGCCGCGGTATGCGCGCCGGTCTGCAGGGCGAGGTGGCCGGCCGAGGTGATGTGGTCGGCATGGGCATGGGTCTCGATCACCCAGGCCAGCCGCGCGCCGGTCTGCTGCAGCAGCGCCAGGTCGCGCTCGAACTGGTGGTCGACCGGATCGATCAGCAGCGCGTCCCCGGTGGCGGCGTCGATCAGCAAATAGGTGAAGGTGGACGAGGTCTCGTCGAACAGCTGGTGGAAGGTCTGCATGGCCGTCCTCTTGTTGTTTGGCCGGGGAACGCCGCCATGATACGCCGCACCCGCGCTAGCACTCCACGATATTCACCGCCAGGCCGCCGCGCGCCGTTTCCTTGTACTTGGTCTTCATGTCGGCGCCGGTTTCGCGCATGGTCTTGATCACCGAATCGAGCGACACGTAGTGCGTGCCGTCGCCGCGCAGCGCCATGCGCGCCGCGTTGACCGCCTTGACCGAGGCCATCGCGTTGCGCTCGATGCAGGGAATCTGCACCAGCCCGCCGACCGGGTCGCAGGTCAGGCCCAGGTTGTGCTCCATGCCGATCTCGGCGGCATTCTCCACCTGAGCCGGGCTGCCCCCCGTGACCGCGGCGAGTGCGCCGGCCGCCATCGAGCACGCCACGCCGACTTCGCCCTGGCAGCCGACCTCGGCGCCGGAGATCGACGCGTTGAGCTTGTACAGCAGCCCGATCGCGCCCGCGGTCAGCAGGAAGTCGACCACGCCCTCGCGGTTTGCGCCAGGCACGAAGCGGTCGTAGTAGTGCAGCACCGCGGGGATGATGCCGGCCGCGCCGTTGGTCGGTGCCGTGACCACGCGCCCGCCGGCGGCGTTCTCTTCATTGACGGCGATCGCGTACAGGTTGACCCAGTCCATCACCGACAGCGGATCCGACAGCGTGCGCTCGGCGCGCTCGGTCAGGCTGCGGTACAGTTCGGGCGCGCGCCGCTTCACCCTGAACGGGCCCGGCAGTTCGCCGTCGGTGCGGCAGCCGCGCGCGACGCACGCCTGCATCACGTCCCAGATATGCAGCAGGCCGTTGACCACGTCTGCCTCGCTACGCCAGGTCAGTTCGTTTTCCATCATCAAGCGGGCGATGCTCTTGCCGCTTGCGCTGGCCATTCCCAGCAGTTCCTTGCCGCTGCGGAACGGGTGCGGCAACTGCTGCGCGGCGTTGAGCACCTGCGTATTGGGCGCGCCGGCGGTGACCACGAAGCCGCCGCCGACCGACAGGTAGCGCGCCTCGCGCAGCGTCGCGCCACCCGCATCGAAGGCGTGGAACTTCATGCCGTTGGGGTGCTCGGCCATGGCCTCGCGCCGGTAGAAGGCGATGTGCTCCTTCTCGACGAAGGGCACCAGGTGGCGGCCCAGCAGCGACAGTTCGCGCGTCTGGCGCAGGGCCGCCAGGCGCGTGTCGATGGAATCCGGGTCGATGGTGTCGGGCGCCTCGCCCATCAGGCCCAGGATCACGCCCTTGTCGGTGCCGTGGCCCTTGCCGGTGGCGCCGAGCGAGCCGTACAGCTCCACCCGCACGCTGGCGACTTGCGGCAGCAGCCCGTCGCGCTCCAGTCCCTGCGCGAACATCAGCGCCGCGCGCATCGGCCCCACGGTGTGCGAGCTCGACGGGCCGATGCCCACCTTGAACAGATCGAAAACGCTGACTGCCACGGACGGCCTCCAGTTTGACGCCGGACCATGCCGGCGGGCGCCGCGTTGCGCGGCGCCCTGAGTACAGCTTAGCTTGTGGCCGGGTTGCCGGCTCAGTCCACCACGTAATCGCTGACCGGCACGCAGGCGCAGAACAGGTTGCGGTCGCCGTACACGTTGTCGGCGCGGCCGACCGGCGGCCAGTACTTCTGCGTGCGCAGCGACGCCACCGGGTAGGCGGCTTCCTCGCGCGTGTACTGGTGGGTCCACTCGTTGGCGGAAACCACCGCGGCGGTGTGCGGCGCGTGCTTGAGCGGGTTGTCGTCGCGGTCGAAAGTACCGTCGGCGACGCGGCCGATTTCCTGGCGGATCGCGATCATCGCGTCGATAAAGCGGTCCAGCTCGTGCAGCGCCTCGCTCTCGGTCGGCTCGATCATCAGCGTGCCGGGCACCGGGAAGCTCATGGTGGGGGCGTGGAAGCCGTAGTCCATCAGGCGCTTGGCCACGTCTTCGTTGCTGATGCCGGTTTCCTTCTGCAGCGGGCGCAGGTCCAGAATGCACTCGTGCGCGACCAGGTCGTGCTGGCCGGTGTACAGCACCGGGTAGTACGGCGCCAGGCGCTTGGCGACATAGTTGGCGGCCAGGATCGCGTTCTCGGTCGCGCCGGTCAGGCCGGCCGAGCCCATCATCGCGATATACATCCACGAGATCGGCAGGATGCTGGCCGAGCCGAACGGCGCCGCCGACACGCCGCCGATGCCGCGCTCGTCGCGCCGGTAGCCGACGCTGTCCTGGTTGGGGAGGAAGTCCGCCAGGTGCGCGCCGACCGCGACCGGGCCCACGCCCGGGCCGCCACCGCCGTGCGGAATGCAGAAGGTCTTGTGCAGGTTCAGGTGCGACACGTCGCCGCCGAACTGCCCCGGCGCGGCGGTGCCGACCATCGCGTTCATGTTGGCGCCATCCACGTACACCTGGCCGCCGTGCTGGTGCACGATCTCGCAGATCTGCTGCACGCCCGGCTCGAACACGCCGTGCGTCGACGGGTAGGTGATCATGATCGCAGCCAGGTTCTTGCTGTGCTGCTCGGCCTTCTTCGCCAGGTCTTCCAGGTCGACGTTGCCGTTTTCGTCGCAGGCCACCACCACCACCTTCATGCCGGCCATCTGCGCCGACGCCGGGTTGGTGCCGTGCGCCGACGACGGGATCAGGCAGATGTCGCGATGGCTCTCGCCGCGGCTGGCGTGGTAGGCGTGGATGATCAGCAGGCCGGCATACTCGCCCTGCGAGCCGGCGTTGGGCTGCAGGCTGACCGCGGCGTAGCCCGTGGCCGCGCACAGCATGGCCTCGAGCTGGTCGATCATCTCGCGGTAGCCGACGGTCTGGTCCAGCGGCGCGAACGGGTGGATCTGGCTGAACTCGGGCCAGGTCACCGGGATCATCTCGCTGGTGGCATTCAGCTTCATCGTGCACGAGCCCAGCGGGATCATGGTGCGGTCCAGCGCCAGGTCCTTGTCGGCCAGCATGCGCAGGTAGCGCAGCATCTCGTGCTCGGCGTGGTGCGTGTTGAAGACGGGGTGCGTCAAGTACTGGCTGCTGCGCGCCAGCGCCGGCGGGAAGGCATCCTGCACGGCGGCCTCGAGCTTGTCGAAGTCCACCTCGGCGGGCAGCGGCTTGCCTTGCGTAAAGATCTCCCACAGCGCGATCACGTCGGCGCGGGTGGCGGTCTCGTCCAGCGAGATGCCGACGCGCGTGGCGCCGGCATGGCGCAGGTTGATGCCGCGCGCGGTGGCGGCGGCGTGGATGGCATCGGTATTGAAGCCGGTTTCCAGCGTCAGCGTGTCGAAGAAGCTGGCGTTGGTGCGCGCAAAGCCCAGCGCCTGCAGGCCGGCGGCCAGCGTCGCGGTCAGGCGATGCACGCGCTGCGCAATGCGCTTGAGGCCCTGCGGGCCGTGGTAGACCGCATACATCGACGCCATCACCGCCAGCAGCACCTGCGCGGTACAGATGTTGGAGGTGGCCTTCTCGCGGCGGATATGCTGCTCGCGCGTCTGCAGCGCCAGCCGGTAGGCCTTGTTGCCCTGCGCATCGATGGTCACGCCGACCAGCCGGCCCGGCATCGAGCGCTTGAACGCGTCCTTCACCGCCATGTAGCCGGCGTGCGGGCCGCCGAAGCCCAGCGGCACGCCGAAGCGCTGCGAGTTGCCCACCGCCACGTCGGCGCCCCATTCGCCCGGCGCGGCGATCAGCGTCAGCGCCAGCAGGTCGGCGGCAGCGACCACCAGGCCGCCGGCGGCGTGCACGGCGTCGGCGATGGCGCGGTAGTCATTGATGTCGCCGTTCACGCCCGGATACTGCAGCAGCACGCCGAAGGCGCCCGCGGCGGCGGCGTCGGCGGCGGGGCCGACCTTCACTTCGATGCCCAGCGGCAGCGCGCGCGTGCGCACCACTTCCAGCGTCTGCGGCAGCACGTCGTCGGCGACGAAGAAGATATTCGAATCGTGCTTGTTCACGCGCTGCAGCAGCGTCATCGCCTCGGCCGCGGCGGTGCCTTCGTCGAGCATCGACGCATTGGCGATATCCAGCCCGGTCAGGTCGGTGACCATCTGCTGGAAGTTCAGCATCGCTTCGAGCCGGCCCTGCGAGATCTCGGGCTGGTACGGCGTGTAGGCAGTGTACCAGGCCGGATTCTCGAAGATATTGCGCAGGATGACGCCGGGCGTGATGGTGTTGAAGTAGCCCTGGCCGATAAAGCTCTTCAGCACCTTGTTCTTGCGTGCCAGTCCGCGCAGCTTCGCCAGCGCCGCTTCCTCGCTCAGCGGCTCGGTGAACTCGCCCATCGGCATGCCGTCGCGGCGGCGGATGGCGGCGGGGATGACGGCGTCGATCAGCGCGGCGCGGCTGTCATAGCCGAGCACCTTCAGCATGTGCTGCTGTTCCGGGGTATCGGGGCCGATATGGCGGGCGGCGAAGGCGTCGCGCGCCTCCAGTTCGGCCAGCGTGGGCCGGTTTGCTTGGGCGGCGGTCATGGGAAGCGGGGCGTTCATTGGCAAGAACCTCGTGGGGGCGCAGAAGCAGGTGGTCAGCCGTGCTGCTGCGCTTCAATTTCGCTTGTCGTTCCCGCGCAGGCGGGAACGACGAGAATCAGGCGCCGACGCTGGCCTTGTACGCGTCGGCCGACATCAGGCCGTTGACGTCGTCGCCGTTGGCCGGCTTGAGCTTGAACAGCCACGCGTCGAAGGCGTCGGCGTTGACGCTTTCCGGCGCGGCCGTTGCGGCCTCGTTCACGGCGATCACTTCGCCGGCCACCGGGGCGTAGATGTCGGACGCGGCCTTCACCGATTCCACCACGGCCAGCGCGTCGCCGGCACCGACCGACTTGCCCACTTCGGGCAGTTCCAGGAAGACGATGTCGCCCAGCGCGTCCTGGGCGTGGTCGGTGATGCCGATCGTGAGCGTGCCGTCGGCTTCGACGCGCACCCACTCATGCGACTCGGTGTACTTGAGGTCAGCGGGGAAATTCATGAAGGTTCTCCGGATTCAGATCTGTTTCTTGTTGGGTGATGCCTGCCCGGCAACGCTGCCGGCAGGCGAGGGCGACCGTTGGGTGAGCGGGGCGTGCCCTTAGCTCACGAGTGCCTTGCCATGACGCACAAACGGCAGTTTAACCACAGTCGCGTTGAGTTTGCGGTCGCGGATGGCCACCTGCACGGTGTCGCCCACGTTCACGCCCTTGGGCAGGCGCGCGAACGCGATCGATTGCGACAGCGAGGGGCTGAAGGTGCCGCTGGTGATTTCACCGTCACCGGCGGGGGTGATGACTTTCTGGTGGGCGCGCAGCACGCCGCCCTTGTCTCGCAGGATCAGGCCGAGGAACTGTTGCTGCTGCCCCTGGGCCGCCAGCGCCGCCTTGCCGGTGAAGTCGCGCTCGCTCTGCAGGTCGACGGTCCACGCCAGGCCCGCATCCAGCGGCGAGACCTTGATATCCATATCCTGGCCGTACAGGTTCATGCCGGCTTCCAGGCGCAGCGTGTCGCGCGCGCCCAGGCCGGCCGGGCGCACGCCCGCGGCATTGAGCTTTTCCCACAGGCCGGCGACGCTCGCGGCCGGCACCACCAGTTCGAAGCCGTCCTCGCCGGTGTAGCCGGTACGCGCCACCATCACTTCGCCGAGGGCCGGGTCCTGCACCACCACCGCGTTGAACGGCTTGAGCGCATCGGCAGGCTGGGTCGACGGGAAGGTGCTCCACACCTTGGCGCGCGCGTTGGGCCCCTGCACCGCGACGATCGCAAGCGGTTCCACACCTTCGGGTGCGACATCTTCACGGCGCGGCGTGATGGTCACGCCGCTGCCGGTGGCGTCGTTGCGGGCGCGGATCCAGTCGATATCGCCCACCGCGGTGCCGGCGTTGACCACCAGGCGGAAGCGGTCCTCGGCGAAGAAATAGACGATCAGGTCGTCGATGACGCCGCCGTTCTCGTCGAGCATGCAGGAATAGAGCGCCTTGCCGGGCGTCTGCAGCTTGTCGACATTGTTGGCCAGCAGGCCGCGCAGGAAGCTGTGGGTATTGGCGCCGGCGAGGTCGACCACGCACATGTGCGAGACGTCGAACATGCCCGCATCGTTGCGCACGGCGTGGTGCTCTTCGATCTGCGAGCCATAGTTGACCGGCATGTCCCAGCCGCCGAAGTCGACCATGCGGGCGCCGAGGGCGCGGTGGATAGCGTTGAGGGGCGTGGCCTGGAGCGTCATGGGATCCTCGGGGCAGTCTCGGTTGGCGAAAACGAAAAAAGGGTCATCCGCCGCAACGATCGCTACGCCAATATGGCAAGCAATCCGCTGCGGCGGATGACCCCTCTGTCCTCGATACCTGAGAGATTACGAGACGGATCCGTGGGATCCCATCCTCGCGCGCCCCTTCGGTGGGCACGCTCGCACGAATGGCGGGTGCCGCTCTCCAGAGTGCGGCATGCATCGTGTGCATGTTGCATGCCGATCCTACCGGTCCGTGGTGCCTGAGAGTTTTCGGGTGATACCCCTTCGGCGGCGCAGGCGATGCGCGCTCTCCCGGTTGGATGCGCGCAATGTACGGGAGGCCCCGGCCTTTGTCAAACCACGGCAGAGGCCTGCCGTACCCACCGCTGCGGGGCCGGGCTGCTTCCCGCCGGCTTCCCGGTTTACTTCTTCTTGTCGTCGGTGACGACGTTGCCGATCACGCCGCCCACTGCCGCGCCGCCCAGCGTGCCGAGCGCGCTGCCGTCGGTCAGCACGGCGCCGCCCACCGCGCCGGCACCGGCACCAATGGCGGTATTACGTTGTTTCGGGGTCATGTCCGCGCAACCCGCGAAGGCCGCGACCGTCATGCCGATCAGGGTCACCTTGGTCAAAGTTTGCAGGGTTTTCATTGCTGGCTCCGATGTGATGATTCGTGCATGCCCATGCAGCCCGGCGGGCCGGGGGACACACTGGTTAGAGCGTCGCGTTATGCCAATGGCTCCGCTCTTTACGAAGTGTTACGCCGGTGACACAAGCCAGGCCCGTGGTCGCGGATTTTGCTGACTGACCTGCCATGGCGCGCGTGTTAACATCGGCAGCTTTGCCGCGTTCCCGCCGACGGGATGCCGGCAAATCCCGCCCGTTTCGTTCGATTCCGCTGCCGCCCCCAACGCCCGCCCCGCATGACCCATGGCCTGAACCCCGCCCAATCCGAAGCCGTCCGCTACCTGGACGGGCCTTGCCTGGTGCTGGCTGGCGCGGGCTCTGGGAAGACCCGGGTGATCACGCAGAAGATCGCGCATCTGATCGAGGACAAGGGCTTCGAGCCGCGCCATATCGCCGCCGTCACCTTCACCAACAAGGCGGCCAAGGAAATGCAGGAGCGCATCGCCAAGCTGATGGAGGGCAAGACCACGCGCGAGGGCAAGCGCATCCCGCTCAGGCAGCTGACGGTCTGCACCTTCCACTCGCTGGGCGTGCAGATCCTGCGCATGGAGGCCGAGCGCGTCGGCCTGAAGCCGCAGTTCTCGATCATGGATTCGGACGACTGCTTCGGCCTGATCCAGGAGCAGCTCGGCACCACCGACAAGAAGCTGATCCGCGGCGTGCAAAGCACCATCTCGCTGTGGAAGAACGGCATGGTCGATCCGGAGGCCGCGATCGCGCAGGCCGCCAATGCCGACGAGCACCAGGCCGCGCTGGTCTACCACAACTATGTGGCCACGCTGCACGCCTACCAGGCAGTGGATTTCGACGACCTGATCCGCCTGCCGGCGGAACTGTTCGCGCGCGATGAAGCGGTACGGCTGAAATGGCAGAACCGCCTGCGCTACTTCCTGGTCGACGAATACCAGGACACCAACGCCTGCCAGTACCAGCTGCTCAAGCTGCTGGCCGGCGGCTCGCACCTGCGCGCGCCGGCCTTCACCGCGGTGGGCGACGACGACCAGGCCATCTATGGCTGGCGCGGCGCCACGCTGGACAACCTGCGCGGGCTGCAGACCGACTTCCCCGACCTGAAGGTGATCAAGCTGGAGCAGAACTACCGCTCCACCGTGCGCATCCTGGAAGCAGCCAACGCCGTCATCGCCAACAACCCCAAGCTGTTCGACAAGAAGCTGTGGAGCGAGCACGGCATGGGCGACCCCATCGCCATCCACCCGATGAACGACGAGGAGCACGAGGCCGAGTCGGTGGTGTTCCGCCTGTCCGCGCACAAGTTCGAGCGCCGCGCGCAGTTCCGCGACTACGCCATCCTGTACCGCGGCAACCACCAGGCGCGGCTGTTCGAGCAGATCCTGCGGCGCGAACGCATCCCCTACGTGCTGTCGGGCGGCCAGAGCTTCTTCGACAAGGCCGAGATCAAGGACATCTGCGCCTACCTGCGCCTGATCGCCAATCCCGACGACGATCCCGCCTTTATCCGCGCCATCACCACGCCGCGGCGCGGGGTGGGCAACACCACGCTCGAAGTGCTGGGCACCTTCGCCGGCCAGGCCAAGGTGTCGCTGTTCGAGGCGGCGATGATGGGCGGCATCGAAGGCAAGCTGCAGCCGCGCCAGCTGGAACCGCTGCGCGTGTTCTGCGAATCGATGGTGCGGCTGGCCGACCGCGCGGCGAAGGATCCGGCCACCGAGGTGCTCGATGACCTGATGGCCGGCATCCACTACGAGGCCTACCTGTACGACAGCTTCGACGAACGGCAGGCGCAGTCGCGCTGGACCAATACGCTGGAATTCCTCGACTGGCTCAAGCGCAAGGGCACCAAGCCCGAGGGCGCGCAAGGCGCGGAAGGCGAGGGGGCCACCGGCTTCGACACCGCCGACGGCTTCGGCAGCGAAGGCAAGAACCTGCTCGAACTGACGCAGACCGTGGCGCTGATGAGCATGCTGGAAGGGCGCGAGGAAGACCCGGACGCGGTGCGGCTGTCCACGCTGCATGCGTCCAAGGGGCTGGAGTATCCGCATGTGTTCCTGGTCGGCGTGGAGGAGGGCATCCTGCCCCACTGCCGCGAGGACGAGGACATGAGCGACGACAAGATCGAGGAAGAGCGGCGCCTGATGTATGTGGGCATCACGCGTGCGCAGCGCAGCCTGCATGTCAGCTGGTGCAAGAAGCGCAAGCGTGCGCGCGAGACCTATTCGTGCCAGCCGTCGCGCTTTATCGGCGAGATGAAGCTGGAAGAGGCGCCCGCGCCGGTCGACGCGACCCCGGCGATGAGCCCGAAGGACCGCCTCGGCGCGCTCAAGGCGCTGCTCGGGAATGGTGGCAGCGGCGGCAAGGCGGCCGCGGGCTGAGCCGCTGCGGCGGTGTCATGGAGGTCTGGCGGGAAATCGACACGGCGGTGAGGGTAAAGGATCTCGTTCGCGCGCGGTGGCACGCAGCGTACCCGGCACCTGTGACGCCGATGTGACGTACGCGCGCATGCCGGCCCGCGGCGAGGGCGGTGGCTCAGGCCGCGGCTTGACGGCGGTCAAGCTGCTGGCGCCGGCCCGGTCCTACGATGGCGTGTCGCACACCCATTCCCCCGCGCCCCCATGAACCCGTCCGCCATGACTTCCCCCGCGCTCGACCGCCGCGCGCTTTCCGACTTCCGCGCGCTCGCCGGGCGCATCGACGGCAACGGTCCGCGCTACACCTCGTACCCGACCGCGGACCGCTTCCTCAACGGTCCCGACCTGTCGCTGTACCACGACGCGCTGGACGCGTGCCGCAGCGCCGCGCCGGCGCCGTTGTCGCTGTACCTGCATATCCCGTTCTGCGAGAACATCTGCTACTACTGCGGCTGCAACAAGATCATCACCCGCGACCACGGCCGCAGCGCGCGCTACGTCGGCTACCTGGGGCGCGAGATGGCGCTGGTGGCCGAGCGGCTCGGTACGCGCCGGCAGGTGGTCCAGTCGCACTGGGGCGGCGGCACGCCAACCTTCCTGAATTCGGAAGAAATGCGTCGGGTGATGGCGCTGCTGAACACGCATTTCACGCTGGCGGCCGATGGCGAGCACTCGATCGAGATCGACCCGCGCCGCGTCGACCCGGACCGCATGGCGCTGCTCGCCGAACTCGGCTTCAACCGCGTCAGCCTGGGCGTGCAGGATTTCGATGCCGAGGTCCAGCAGGCCATCCACCGCATCCAGCCGTTCGCAGAGACCCGCGCCGTGGTCGACGCCGCGCGCGCGCTCGGCTTCCGCTCGGTCAGCCTGGACCTGATCTACGGCCTGCCGCACCAGACCGCGGCACGCTTTGGCCGCACCATCGACCAGGTGCTGGCGCTGCGTCCCGACCGGCTTTCAGTCTACAGCTACGCCCACCTGCCGCATGTGTTCAAGCCGCAGCGCCGCATCGACGAAAGCGCCTTGCCGCCGGCCGGCGAGAAGCTCGACATCCTGGTCTCGACCATCGAGCGGCTCACCGCCGAGGGCTACGTCTATATCGGCATGGACCACTTCGCGCTGCCGGACGACGACCTGGCCGTGGCCCAGCGCGAGGGCCGGCTGCAGCGCAATTTCCAGGGCTATTCGACGCACGCCGGCTACGACCAGGTCGGGCTCGGCATCTCCGCCATCGGCGCGATCGCGGGCCGCTACGTGCAGAACGCGCGCACGCTCGACGACTACTACGGGGCGCTCGACCAGGGCCGCCTGCCGCTGGCGCGCGGCGTGTCGATGACGGCCGACGACCACCTGCGGCGCGAGCTGATCGGCGACCTGATGTGCCATGGCGTGCTCGACCTCCCGCGCATCGAGGCGCGGCATGGCATCGATTTCCAGCGCACGTTTGCCGCGGAGCTGGCCGAGCTGGGCCACCTGTCCGCGGACGGACTGGTGCACTGCCAACCCGGCCGCATCACCGTGACGCCGCTGGGCCGTCTGCTGGTGCGCCGCGTGGCGATGGTGTTCGACCGCTACCTGCGCGACGACGCCGCCCGGCCCGTCGACAATGGCGCGCGCGCCGCCAACGATGGCGCCCAGCCGATCCGCATGGTGCCCCGCTACTCGCGCGTGGTGTAGGCGCGCAACGCCGGCCCGCGCCGGCGGCACGAAAAAAAACCCGCGCCTGATGCGCGGGTTTTTTTGTCAGGGCTGGGCCGGCTTACTTGGCGGCGTTGGCCATGTAGTCCGACGCGGCGATCACGTCGGCGTCCGGGCCGGCATAGCCGCCCTTGGGCGGCATCACGCCCTTGCCCTTGAGCGCGAAGTTGTGGACCGCGTCCATGCCTTCCTTCAGGCGCGGCGCCCAGGCGGCCTTGTCGCCGAACTTGGGCGCACCGGCCACGCCGGCGGCGTGGCAGGCGGCGCAGACTTGCTC
The DNA here is from genome assembly GCF_900249755.1 of Cupriavidus taiwanensis. NCBI lineage: Bacteria > Pseudomonadati > Pseudomonadota > Betaproteobacteria > Burkholderiales > Burkholderiaceae > Cupriavidus > Cupriavidus taiwanensis. Next base: position 98,558 of record NZ_LT976853.1, on the reverse strand, counting down.
GTAGACCTTCTTGCCCACTTCGGCCGAGGCAGCGGCCGGCGCGGCCGGAGCAGCAGCGGCGGCCGGTGCGGGCGCGGCAGCGGCTGCCGGAGCCGCCGGCGCGGCAGGGGCGGGCGCTGCCGCAGCAGCGGGAGCGGCATCCGGGGCAGCGGCCGTGGTCGGCGCGGCTGCGGCCGGGGCGGCCGGCTCGGGGAACTTGGCGCCGCCGGCGTCGGCCATGTAGACCACCGCGCGGGCCAGTTCGTAATCGGTGTAGTCGTCAGGCGTGCTGCCGGCGCGCGGCGGCATCGCGCCCTTGCCGTTGAGCACCGACTTCATCAGGCCTTCGAAGCCCTGGCCGATGCGCGCGGTCCAGTCGGCCGCGGTACCGTACTTGGGCGCACCCGCCGCGCCGGTGGCGTGGCAGGCGGCGCAGATTTCCTTGTAGACCTGCTCGCCGGTCTTGAACACGCGCGGCGCGTTGGGATCCTTGATTTCGAGCGAGGCGACCGGCTTGATGCGGTCGTTGACGGCTTCGGCGGTGGTGGTCGCGCCGGCGCTTTCGGTCGAGCCGTGTCCGACGAAGTTGACCAGCAGGATGATCACGATGATCGGCACCAGGAACGCCGCGATCACGACTGCGATCAACTGCTTCGGGGTTTTGATGGGAGACTCGTGCTCGGGGTGTTCGTTGTGGACGTCGCTCATACAGAACTCTCAGTTTTGCAGGAAACCTTCTGGCCGCTTACGCTCGGCTTGCTTTTTCTGGCCCTGGTGTGGCCCTTCGCTGACCACTATCCGGCCCCATCCGGACCGCCCGCGCTCCCCTGCGGCCCTTGCCTGACTTGGGTCTGTTGCCATTTGCGTGCCTCGGACTGTCTCCCGGACCGGGGCCCGATTGTCGCTCACAACCAGCCGCCCGGATTTGACCCCGGTCGACTCGCTGCGCCGACGGCGCGACGGGCACGATTTGACGCAAATAGCTGGCGATTATAGCGCCAAAGCCCCCCTGCCAGTGCCAAAAAGCGGCGGTTGCGAGACGTTCCCCGACGCCCGCGTCGGCCTCGCATGGACGGCGCCCGGCAAAAGCGGTATCCTATGCGACTTTCCTGCGGCGGCATCCGCCCGCCGCAACCGCTGTACCCGCAAAACCGGTTGCAAAACCGTCCTGTGCGCCCGTAGCTCAATGGATAGAGTACTGCCCTCCGAAGGCAGGGGTTGCTGGTTCGATCCCAGCCGGGCGCGCCAACTTTCTTCCCCCTGAAGACTTTTCTGCCACCGACCCGGGCAGGCGCGACTCACCCCCCCATCGGTGCCGGCACCTCCGGCCTCGGCTCGGGCACGCAGTCATCGCTGATGACGCGGTTGCGCCCGGCGTTCTTGGCGGCGTAGAGCCGCCGGTCCGCCACCATCAGCATGGTGTCGAGCCCGTCGGTGCCGTCCGCGCCCGCATCGGCGACGCCGATCGAGACCGTGAAGCGGATCGGGCCCTTGTCGCTGGCGTCGGCGGCGGGGTCGCACGGGGTCTGGCCCAGCACCTCGCGCAGGCGTTCGGCGAGCCGGGTGGCTTCGTCGAGGCCGGTGCGCGGCAGCAGCACGGCAAACTCCTCGCCGCCGATGCGCGCCGGCACGTCGATCGTGCGCAGCGTGGCGCGCAGCACGTCGGCCAGCGTGCGCAGCACGCGGTCGCCGCTGGCGTGGCCCCAGTGGTCGTTGATGCGCTTGAAGCGGTCGATGTCGATCATCAGCAGCGACATCGGCGCCCGCTCGCGCAGGCTGTGGCGGTACTCGATGCCGAAGCGCGACTCGAACTCGCGGCGGTTGGCCAGCCCGGTCAGGGCGTCGGTCTCGGCCATCTCGCGCAGCGCCTCGCCACGCGCCAGGTAGTGCGAGAACAGCTGGTTGAATCCCCTCAGCGTGACCCACAGCAGCAAGCCCAGCGACAGCGCGGCGGCCGCGAGCGACGCGCTCAGCTGCGACACGACACGCCACAGCATCTGGGTGGCCGAGAAGTAGTCCACCAGCACCAGGCCGGTGCTGCCGATGCGCTGGAACACGATGCGGCTGCCGTCGTGGAAGCGCATGGTGCCCGCGCCGCGCCGGAACATTTCGGCGGCGGTGGCTTCGCGCCAGGCGGGCGGCAGCACCATCGACAGGGTTTCGCCACGCCTGACACTGCCGGCGCTGGCGGCGATCAGGTTGCCATCGATATCGGCCAGGAAACTCTGCACGCTCGGGCGCGAGGTCCGGCTCAGGTACTGGTCCAGGCTGGGCTGCGAGAGCTCGGTGATGGCGACGCCGCGGAAGACGTCGTTGAGATAGACCGGCACGCTCAGCGCCAGGGCGCTGTCGCCGCTGCCGTCTGACGCGGCCTGCATGTCCCAGCGGAGGGTGCGCTGCGGATTGGCAGCGGCCGTGTGCATGGTGAGGTAGCCGGCGCCGGCGACATGCTGCAGCGTTGCTGCCGCGGCGGTGGCGGGAACGGGCGGATGGGCGACGAAGAAGCCGTTGGTCGAGACGTACAGCAGCCGGCGCGCGACCAGCGGGCTGGGCGGCTCTGCGCTGAGCAGGTGGCTCAGGCCGCGGGCCACGAACAGGCCGGGCAGCAGGTCGCGGTCGCGTCGCGCGAAGCCCGCCAGCCCCGACAGCAGGCGCGGCCCGACGCCTAGCAGCACCGCGTCGCCTTCGGGCACCGGCAGCATCCACAGGTCCTGGTTGCGCTGGTTGTACGCCTGCTGCAACGGCGGATCGGTCGCCACCGCGTGCGGCCCCGTCTGCAGCCGGATCTGGTGCTCGGCAAAGCTGCGCACGCTCATCAGCCGTTCGGCCTCGACGTTGAGTACCGAGCTGATGCCGGCGACCTGCAACTGCTGGGTTTGCTGCAACGACTGGATTTCATGGTCGCGCAGCAGTGTCAGCCCGTGCGCGGCGATGAGCAGCAGCAACAGCGATGCCACGGCAAACGACAGCACCACGAAGCGCTGCGGCGTGCGCAAGGCTTGCTCCCACAGGCGGTCGAGCAGGGCGGAAAGGCGGGGGCGCATGGCGGACTCCACGAAGGCTCGTCCGGATTGTCTCCCGCGGCATCGGTGGTGCCGGTTCCGTGGTGCCGGGCAAGCTGGCTACATCATGGATCACGTGGAACAAAAGGCAAAGCGGCACCATGGACCATTGCCATGTCCGCAATAACGCGCCATGCAAAGGGCCGTGGTTGGCACATTCAGCCCGCTCGGCCGGTCCCGGCCATCGCCATGTCTAAAGGGGGCCGCTGAAAACTTTCATGACGCCAGGCCGCCGACCCATGGCCCGGGTGCTGATAGATTCACCGGATCCCATCCGCGATCCGTCCATGGTCACGACCTCAAGCCGCCGCACGATCCTCCACACGATCGCAGCCCTGGCCCTGTCCGGCGCCGCCGCGACGGCCGGCGCGACGCCGCCCACGCTGCCGGGCGCACTGCCCAGCATGGCAGGGCTGGGCGTTGGCTCCACCACGGAGTTTGCCGGCGGCAAGGACCGCATGGTCGGCGTGGTGCCCGGGCTGCGCTACGTTACGCCGGGCGGGCGGCTGCTGGAATGGTACGGGCCCTATGCACAGTTCAACTTCGGCGGGCTGACCGGGTTCCAGTGGGGGCCGGCGGCGGGCCTGCGGCTGGGCCGCAACAACGTCGACGACCCGGTAGTGGCGCGCCTGCACGAGATCGACACCACGGTCGAGGCTGGCGGCTTTATCGGCTACGAATATCTCAACGCGGGGCGCATCCCGTGGCGGCTGCGTGGCGGCATCAACGTGATGAGCAACGCCGGCATCGTCTATGGCGGCGCGCGCGTCAACGCCACCGGCTCGCTGTGGGTGCCGCTGCACCATCGCCTCTATGCGGGCGCGGGGCTGGGCGCGAGCTGGGTCAGCGGCAGCTTCAACCGCACCTATTTCGGCGTGACCCAAGCCGATGCGGCCGCCAGCGGCCTGCCGGCGTACAGCCCGGGCGGCGGGCTGGAGCAGTTAACCGGCTGGCTGGCGCTGATCTGGCAGCTGGACAAGCACTGGTATGGCGGGGCGATGGTGTACGGCCAGCGCCTGACCGGCGCTGCCGCCGACAGCCCCATCGTGACCCAGCGCGGCACGCGCAACCAGGTCACGTACGGGGTCGGCCTGGCCTATGCTTGGCGCTAGCGCCGGCGCTGCTTGCTATGATCGAGGCATGACCGACGACCTCGTCATCCCCCACCACGAATACCTGATCACCGCGATCCGGGCCCAGGGGGCGGGCGGCCAGAACATCAACAAGGTATCCAATGCCGTGCACCTGCGCTATGACGTGCGGGCGTCGTCGCTCGCGCCCGACCACAAGGAACGGCTGCTGGCGCTGCATGACCACCGCATCACGCGCGACGGCGTGGTGGTGATCAAGGCGCAGCAGTTCCGCAGCCTCGACCAGAACCGCGACGATGCGGTGCGGCGCCTGCACGAACTGGTGCGCAGCGTGGCCACGCCGCCGCGCGTGCGCCGGCCGACGCGGCCCACGCTGGCATCGCGCCAGCGCCGGCTGGAGAGCAAGAGCCAGCGCAGCCAGGTCAAGTCGCTGCGCGGCAGGGTGTTCGACTGAGCCCTTGCTTCAGCGGCGTCAGCGGCTTCAGCGGCCTCAGCGCGCCGACTGCAGCGCGGCGATGCGCTGCTCGATCGGCGGGTGGCTCGAGAACAGCGCCATCCACGACTTGCCGCCGGCGATGCCCATCGCCTGCATGTTCTGCGGCAGCCCGTCCGGATCCAGCCCGCCCAGGCGGCGCAGCGCCGCGACCATCGGCGTGGGCGTGCCCATCATGCCGGCGGCGCCGGCATCGGCGCGGAACTCGCGCCGGCGCGAGAACCACGCCACGATGATGCTGGCCAGGATGCCGAACACGATCTCGCACACGATCACCGTGACCATGTAGCCGATGCCGGGGCCGCTCGATTGCTCGTCGTTCTTGCGCAGCATCGAATCGACGAAGTAGCCGACCACGCGCGCCAGGAAGATGACGAAGGTGTTGACCACGCCCTGGATCAGCGTCAGCGTGACCATGTCGCCGTTGGCCACGTGCGCGACCTCGTGCGCGAGCACGGCCTCGACCTCTTCATGCGACATCGATTGCAGCAGGCCGGTGGACACCGCCACCAGCGAGCTGTTTTTGGTGGCGCCGGTGGCGAAGGCATTGGGTTCGCCGTCGTAGATGGCCACTTCCGGCATCGGCAGGCCGGCGCGCTGCGCCAGCTTCTCGACGGTCTGCACCAGCCACAGCTCGGTGCTGGTGCTGGGGTGGGTGATGACCTGCGCGCCGGTCGACCACTTGGCGATGGTCTTGGACATCAGCAGCGAGATAAAGGCGCCGCCGAAGCCCATCAGCGCGGCAAAGCCCAGCAGCATGCCCAGGTTCAGCCCGTTGGCGGTCAGGAAGCGGTTCACCCCCAGCACGCTGGCGGTGATGCTGAGGACTAGCATGACGGCGAGGTTGGTCGCCAGGAAAAGCAGTACGCGTTTCATGTGTGTGTGGAGCAGTGGTAGGTCGCGCCAGGCGGCGCAAGGATGCGGTCGGACCGCAGGCGCGCGCCGCACCGGAGGGCGCGGCACGCGGGTTCGGGCGGGCGCGAAAGTGCGCGCCGTCGGGAATCAGGCGCGCGGCGGACGCGGCAGCCGCGGCAGGTCGGGCGCGGGCAGCAGGGCGCCGGCATAGCGCGGCGGCCCGGCGCGGCCGGCCCACGGGGCCAGGCGCAGCGGGGCGGCGGGCAGCAGTTGCTCGGCCAGGTCGGCGCCGGGCTGCCACTGCGGCTCGGCGGCTTCGGGAAGCGGCAGGGGATCGCCGGCCGGGTCGGCGGTCACGGCGGCTTGATCGGCAGCGCCGAGCGCAGCGCCGGGTACGGCCGCGGCTTCGGTGGCGGGCACCACGGCGTGCGCGAATGCGGCCGCCCAGCCCGGCAGGGGCAGGAAGGCGAGCATCATGACCAGCAGGAGCAGCCGCAGGGCGCGCACGAAAGGGGACGGCTTATCGATGGAAGTGGAAGGAATTCTACAGGATGCGGCAAGGCGCGGGCGCCGCCCGTGGCGGCCATAGCACACCGCGCATGGGCGCGAGGGGGGCCGGATCCGCGCGCGCCATCGCCATCCTGCAGGATGCGGCGGACTGGCCTACACTATCGCAAACCCTGTAGTCGTTACAGGGTATGGCAAGGAACAGGCATATGCGTATCGGCGAACTGTCACGGTCCAGCGGCTGCGATGTCGAGACCATCCGTTATTACGAGCGCGAAGGGCTGCTCGACGCGCCCCGGCGCGAGGCCAATGGTTACCGCCGCTATGACGACGGCCATGTGGTGCAGCTGAACTTCGTGCGCCATTGCCGTTCGCTGGGGATGAGCCTGTCCGACGTCAGGCGGCTGCGCGAGTTCGAGCGCAACCCGTCGCAGGACTGCGACGACATCAACACGCTGCTGGATCGCCAGATCGCGCAGATCCACGCCCAGCGCGTGGCGCTGGAAGCGCTGGAAGGCCAGTTGCGCGCGCTGCGCGAGACCTGCCGCCATCACCAGCCGGCCAGCGCGTGCGGCATCCTGCAGAACCTGCAGCAGGCGGCGGCAGGGGCGGGGTGCGAGTGCCATGCCACCAACGGGTGACGACCCCGACGGGAACCCTGTGCTACGATGGCTGCTCCGGCTTCGCACCAGCACGGTGCACGATCCGGGGCAGCAAGGCAGGTGAGCCACCACTTCCCTGTTCGCCGTTGCAGCAAGCCATCCGCTGCCGCTTATCTTTTCCGCAATGACCATGACCGATCGCCTGACGCCGATGCCCGATGCGCCTGTCCGCCCGCTGCGGACCGGCCGCGCGCGCACGTCCGCGGTCGCCCAGGGCCCCAGCCTGCCCCAGCGCGCCAAGCGCGCGATGTCTCCCCGCCGGATCAGCGCACCGCCTGATTCCGCCCGGTTCCCAGCCTGATTCGTCTCCCACAGCGGAGCCCGGGCCGAACCGGGCCCGAGCCAGCGTTTCCGTTGTTGCCGGCGATTGCCGCCACGCTTTTGCCGATCCGTTGATGCGCGCGCCGCTGTCGCGGCACGCCAACCCGCAAGACCTGACCGCCGCCGCCCGCCATGCTGGCCGGCCGCGCCTACCCACGACTGCCGGAGGACCCGCCATGACGGCCACCAAGACCCAGACCGCCACCCTGTACCTGACCGAACTCGACGTCACCCGCCTGGAGCGCATCGCCAGCCGCCCCGGCTCGGCCCAGCTCGAGGACATGCTCGACAGCCTGCTGGCGCGCGCCACCATCGTCGCGCCCGCAGAGATTCCGACCGATGTGGTGACCATGAACACGCGCGTGGTGTGCACGCTGCCGGGCGAGCAGGCGCCGCGCCACTGGACGCTGGTGTATCCCGACGCCGCCGACTTCGACGCGGGCCGGCTGTCGGTGCTGTCGCCGGTGGGGCAGGCGCTGCTGGGCGCGCGCGCCGGCCAGACCGTCAGCTACCGCCTGCCCGATGGCCGCGAGCAGCAAGTGAGCATCGCCGAGATCGCCTTCCAGCCCGAAGCCAGCGGCCAGTACACGCTCTGAGCCCGCCCCCGGGGGTGCGGCCGCCGCCACGCGCACCGCACCGTGGCGGCGTGTCGTCGGCGATCCAGGGACACCATTCATCGGCAAGCGAGTCGTTTCACGACTCGCAACGCACCATTCGTCGCAGCGGTATTTCTGCTGGCGCGGGCTGTGACTAATCTTCAGTCCGTGCTCGCATCGCAACATAGATTGCAGAGCGGCCGGAGCCCGGACCAGACAAGAAAGAACGACGAAATCAGTTGAAGGAGTCCCAAATGATCGCCAGACGTATCCTTGGCGGCGCGCTCGTGTTCGCGGCAGTGGCCGCGTCCGCTGCAGCGATGGCTGCCCCCGCTGCCAGCAAGGTTGGCAAGTTCGATGTGTATGCCGACGCGCTGCGGGTCGGCAAGTACGATGTGTATACGGACGGCGCCAAGCAAGGCAAGTTCGACACCTACACCGACGGCGCCCGCACCGGCCGCTTCGACCCGTACTCGGAAGGCTCGCGCCGCGACGGCAAGTTCGACACCTTCAGCGAAGGCGCGCGCAGCTTCAGCGGCGAGATCTCGAAGCAGGGCAAGTTCGATACCTTCAGCGAAGGCACGCACACCTTCACCGGTGACGTGGCCGAGCGCGCGCTCGACAACTCGCGCAGCGGCGACGGCTCGCTGTACGGCTATCGCGTCTGATACCCGGGTCTTCCCAGGACCCGACGCGGCCACCGCGGTGGCCGCAAGTTTTCTCTCCCGCCTGCCCGGCCGACCTCCTCCTCCTTCTCTCTTCGCCAGGCAGGCGTTTTCTTATTCCGTAGACGGCGCTGCCGCCCGTTCCGCAGCGGGTTCAACGAGTTCTGGTGACGGCTGCGCGCGCGGCAACCGGCGCGCGATCGCTGCGTACAGCAGCGGCACCGCCAGCGTGCCCAGCACGGTCGCGCCCAGCATGCCGCCCAGCACGCCGGTGCCGACCGCCTGCTGCGCGCCCGCGCCCGGGCCGGTGCTGATCGCCAGCGGCACCACCCCCAGCACGAATGCCAGCGAGGTCATCACCACCGGCCGCAGCCGCTGGCGCGCCGCGCGCGTGGCGGCTTCGACCGCATCCATGGCGCCCGCCGCGCCGCGCCGCAGCTGCTCGGCATATTCGACGATCAGGATGGCGTTCTTGGCCGCCAGGCCCATGATCACCACCACGCCCACCTTGAAGTAGACGTCGTTGGGCATGCCGCGCAGCCAGATCGCGGCGGCCGCGCCCATCAGGCCGGTGGGCACGATCGCGATCACCGCCAGCGGCAGGGTCCAGCTTTCATACAGCGCCACCAAGCACAGGAAGATAAACAGCAGCGACAGCGCGAACAGCCACGGCGCCTGCGTACCGGTCTGTTCCTGTTCATAGGCGCGGCCGGTCCAGCGCACGTCGAATTCCGGCCCCAGCTCGCGCACCAGCGCGGCCAGCCGCGCCATCGCCGCGCCGGTGGTGTAGCCCGGCGCCACTTCGGCGTTGATGCGCACCGAGCTGAAGCCATCGAAGCGCTCCAGCGTGACCTCGCCTTGTCCCCATTCCAGCGACGCGAACGCGGCCAGCGACACCATCGCGCCCTGGGCGTTGCGCACATGCACGCGCGCCAGCTGGTCCGGCTGCATGCGGAACGGCGCGTCGGCCTGCAGGATCACGCGCCGCACGCGGCCCTCGCGCGCGACTTCGTCGATATAGCGCGAGCCCAGCGTCGCCGACAGCGTGTGGTGCACGGCTTCGGCATCGACGCCGAAGGCCTCGGCTTTGCGGTAGTCGATGCTCAGGTCCAGCGCCGGCACGGGCTGGCCGGTGGTGGACCGCACCTCGCCCAGCACCGGGTCCTGGCGGGCACGCTCGATCAGCTTGTCGCGCGCGGCGAAGAGCGCCTCGCGGCCCACCGGCTGGCGCGCCACCAGGCGCATGTCCAGGCCGCCGATGCTGCCCAGTTCCGGCAGCGCCGAGCTGTTGTAGGCGAACAGCTGCGCGGCGCCGCGGCCGGGCCAGGTTTCCAGACCGGCCGACAGCCGCGCCAGCACTGCCTGTGCGGTGTGCTCGCGCCCGCGCTGCTTCCAATCGGTCAGGCCGATAAACAGGCTGGCGCGCTGCTCGCCGCTGCCGCCGCTGGACCAGCCCAGCACGGCAAAGCTGGAATGCACCGGGTAGTGCTGGTCGCGCATCCACTGTTCCAGGCCGGCGACCAGCCGGCGCGTGTCGGCCTGCGTGCTGCCGGCGGGCAACTCCACGTCGACCACGATCTCGCCGGTATCCTCTTCCGGCAGGAAGCCGCTCGGCATCTTCCACAGGCCGTAGCCGCACGCCAGCGTCAGCGCCAGGTACACCGCCAGCCAGCGCAGCCGCCGACGCTGCAGCGCCTGCACCCAGCCGGCATAGCGCGCGGTGAACGCGGCAAAGCGCGCATCGAACCACGCCAGCGGGCCGCGCGCCGGCGCCGCGCTGTGGCGCAGCAGGCTGGCGCACATCGCCGGCGCCAGCGTCAGCGCAAAGAACAGCGAGAACGCGATCGACACCGCCAGCGTCACGGCGAAATGCCGGTAGATCACGCCCACCGCGCTGCCGAAGAACGCCATCGGCACGAACACCGCGCACAGCACCAGCGTCACCGCGACCAGCGCGCCGGAGACTTCGCGCATCGAGCGCGCCGCGGCCTGCATCGCGCCCACGCCGTCGCTGCGCATGATGCGCTCGACGTTTTCCACCACGACGATGGCGTCGTCGACCAGGATGCCGATCGCCAGCACCACGCCGAACAGCGTAATCACGTTGAGCGACAGGCCGAGCGCATACAGGCACGCCACCGTGCCCAGCAGCGACACCGGCACCACGATGCAGGGAATCAACGTGGCGCGCAGGTTGCCGAGGAACAGGTACAGGATCAGGAACACCAGCACCGTGGCCTCGATCAGCGTCAGCACCACGCGCGAGATCGACGCCTGCACGAAGGTGGCGCCGTCATAGGAGATCTCATAGCGCACGTCGCCCGGGAAGCCCTTGCTGGCGGCATCGAGCGCGGCGCGCACGGTGCGCGAGGTCTGCAGCACGTTGGCGCCGTCGGCCAGCTTCAGCCCGATCGACGCGGCGTTGCGCGTATTCAGCGTGGAGCCGTAGCGGTAGTCGCTGGCGGCCAGTTCCACCCGCGCCACGTCGCGCAGCAGCACGGCGGAGCCGTCGGTGGCGGCGCGCACCACGATGCGCCCGAACGCCTGCGCGTCGCTCATCGGCGCGGGCGGGCGCACGATCGCCTGGAATGGCTGGCCCGGCACCGCCGGCGCGCCGCCCAGCTGGCCCGGCGTGACGTTGCCGTTGCGTGCGCGGATGGCGGCTTCGACCTCGGCCGTGGTCAGGTTGAAGGCGTGCAGCTTGTCGGGGTCGAACCAGATCCGCAGCGCGTACTCGGCGCCGTAGGGCTCGGCCTTGCCGATGCCGGGCAGGCGCCGCAGCAGCGGCAGCACCGAGCCGGCGGCAAAGTCGCCCAGCGCGGTTTCGTCGAGCTGGCCGCTGTTCGAGACCAGCGACACATACATGAAGGCGCTGCTGCTGGCCTGGTCGACATAGACGCCGCCGCGGCGCACCGCCTCGGGCAGCAGCGGCTCGGCCTGCGCCACGCGGTTGCGCACATTGACCTGCGCCAGCTGCGGGTCGGTGCCCTGGCGGAAACCGAGCGTCACCGTGGCGGTGCCGCCCTCGCTGCTGGAGTCCAGGTAGAGCAGGCCCGGAATGCCGTGCATCTGCTGCTCCAGCACCGCGGTGACGCGGTCTTCCACCGTGCGCGCGGACGCACCGGGGTAATCGGCATAGATGATTACCGTCGGCGGCGCCACCGCCGGATACTGGGCGATGGGGATGCGGTTCAGGGCCAGCAGGCCCGCCACCACGGTCAGGATGGCCAGCACCCAGGCGAACGCCGGGCGCTTCAGGAAAAACGACGCCATGTCAGGTCAGGGCTGGCACGGGCGCACGGCAAGTGAAGATCGGCCGTGGCTCCGGTGCGGTTGGAACGGAACGGCTTGGGTGCGGAGACGCCGCAACGACTGCGGCAAGTTGGCGCGTACCCCGGGGTATCGGAATACCGGGATACCGGGATATGGGGTCCGGTGGGGAAGGACCCGGCGCTGCGGCGCGAAAAGACCGGTGAGGATCGGCGCCGGCGAGGCCGTCATGCTGCGGCCTTGGCGGCGATTATAGACACGGAAGCCAGGCCGGACAACGCAAACGTCACATTGCCGGCCCCCCACCGAGGTTGGGGGCGGGAACGGGAACTACAGGTTGCGCTCGGCGAAGGCGTCGCACTTGCGGATGTCGCCGGACTCGATGCCGCGGCGCAGCCAGCGCACGCGCTGCTCGCTTGAGCCGTGGGTAAACGCTTCGGGCACGACATAGCCCTGCGACTGGCGCTGCAGCCGGTCGTCGCCGATCGCGGCGGCGGCCTTCAGGCCTTCTTCGATATCGCCGGGTTCCAGCAGCTGCTGGTTGGCACGCTGCGCGGTGGCGGCCCAGACCCCGGCCAGGCAATCGGCCTGCAGCTCCATGCGCACCGACAGCTGGTTGGCCTGCGCCTCGCCCATGCGCCGGCGTGCGCTGTCGACCTTGTCCGACACGCCCAGCAGGTTCTGCACATGGTGGCCGATCTCGTGCGCGATCACATAGGCCTGGGCAAAGTCGCCGCCGGCGCCGAAGCGCTGGCGCAATTCGTCATAAAAGGCCAGGTCGATATACACCTTCTGGTCGCCGGGGCAGTAGAACGGGCCCATCGCCGACTGGCCGGTGCCGCACGCCGTGGGCGTGGCGCCGGAGAACAGCACCAGCGTCGGCGGCGCATAGCGGCGGTTGAGCTGGGTTTCGAAGATGTGTTGCCAGGTGCGCTCGGTATTGCCCAGCACCTTGCGCGTGAACACGGTCATCTGGTCCGTCGCGGGCGGGCGATCGGCTTGCTGCTGTTGCTGTTGCTGCGGGCCGGAGCCCTGCAGCACCGACGCGCCCTGCATGATCAGCATCGGGTCGATGCCGAAGAAGTACGACGCCGCCAGCGCGATGATGACGGTGCCGATGCCGATCGACTTGCCGCCAAGCCCGCCGAATCCACCGCGGCGGTCTTCAACGTGCTGGCTCTCGGCTTCGTCATCTAGGCGCATGGGGGCTCCGGTGCTTGGGGAAGGCAGGAAAGGTGGAATCCAGTATAGCAATCCGCGCTTCGGCGCTGGTCCCGGCGGCACGCGCGCAGCGGCGCGACAAAAAAAACACCGCCCACTCGCCCTGGAGACGGGCAATGCGGGCGGTGCGCGGCAAAGCGAAGAAACCGGGTTTGCACCCGGTTCCGGAACGCGCCAGGGCGCGAGCGCGCTCAGGCCAGCGCGGCCTCGCGCGCGACTGGCGCGGCGGCCACGGCGCTGGCGCTGACTTCGGCCACGCGCAGCAGGTTGGTAGTGCCGCCCTGGCCGAAGGGCATGCCGGCGGCAATGGTGATCTGGTCACCCGGCGCGGCGTAGCCTTCGGCGACGGCGGCGCGCGTGGCGGCCTCGACCATTTCGTCGACGCTCTGCACGTCCGGGCTGACGGTGGAGTGGATGCCCCACGCGATCGCCAGCCGGCGCGCGATCTCCAGGTTGGGCGTGATGCTGACGATGGGCGCGCACGGCCGCTCGCGCGCGGCGCGCAGCGCGGTGGCGCCCGACGAGGTATAGGTCACCGTCGCCGCCGCGCCGATGATCTGCGTGACTTCGCGCAGCGCGGCGCAAATGGCATCCTGGCGCGTGTTCAGCGGGGTCTCGTGCTGCGCGTCGAGCAGGTTGCGGTACAGCGGGTCGCGCTCGACCTCGGTGACGATGCGGTTCATCATCGACACCGCCGGCACCGGGTAGCGGCCGTTGGCCGACTCGGCCGACAGCATCACCGCATCGGCGCCCTCGTAGATCGCGCTGGCCACGTCCGACGCTTCGGCGCGGGTCGGCACCGGCGAGTCGATCATCGATTCCAGCATCTGCGTGGCGATCACCACCGGCTTGCCCAGCTGGCGGCACACGCGCAGGATGCGCTTCTGCACGCCGGGCACGCGCTCCGGCGGCAGTTCCACGCCGAGGTCGCCGCGCGCCACCATCACCGAATCGGACACGCGCACGATCTCTTCCAGTTGCTGCAGCGCGGCCGGCTTCTCGATCTTGGACAGGATGCCGGCACGGGTGCCGACGATCTCGCGCGCCTCGACGATGTCGGACGGGCGCTGCACGAACGACAGGCCGATCCAGTCGGCGCCCAGCGCCAGCGCGAAGTCCAGGTCCTTGCGGTCCTTTGCCGTCAGCGCGGGGATGGGGATCACCGCATCGGGCACGTTCACGCCCTTGCGGTCCGACAGCGTGCCGTTGTTGGCCACGCGCGTGGTGATGGTGCCGGTGGTGACCGACTCGATCGCCAGGCGCACCTTGCCGTCGTCGATCAGCAGCGACTGGCCGGGCTGCGCGGCCTGGAACAGCTCCGGGTGCGGCAGGTAGACGCGGGTGCCGTCGCCCGGGGTGGGATCGCTGTCGAGCACGAACACGTCGCCGGTGCGCACCGCGACCTTGCCCGCGGCGAAGGTGCCGATGCGCAGCTTGGGGCCCTGCAGGTCGGCCAGCACGGCGATGGGGCGGCCGGTCTCGGCCTCGACCTGGCGCACCGCGTCGTAGCGCGCGCGGTGGTCGTCGTGGGTGCCGTGGCTGAAGTTCAGCCGGAACACGTCCGCGCCGGCCTCGAACAGCGCGCGGATCACCGCGATGTCGGTGCTGGCGGGGCCGAGCGTGGCCACGATCTTCGCTTTGCGCTGGCGTCTCATGATGTCTCCTCTTCCATTCTCGGTAGCGGCGCGTCGGCGCCGCGAGTCAGTCGGTACTACGTTGGCGGTTCACTTCGTCATTCCCGCGCAGGCGGGAATCCAGCGTCTTTTGAAAGTCACTGGGTCCCCGCCTGCGCGGGAACGACAACAAATCAGGTAATCAGAATCGCCCGGAAATCGTTCACATTGGTGCGGGTCGGGCCGGTGACGATCAGGTCGTCGAGCGCGGCGAAGAAGCCGTAGCCGTCGTTGTTCTCCAGGTGCGCGCGCGCATGCAGCCCGCGCGCGCCGGCACGGGTCAGCGTGTCAGGCGACAGCACGGCGCCGGCGTTGTCTTCCGAGCCGTCGATGCCATCGGTGTCGCCGGCAATCGCATGCACGCCGGGCAGGCCGTCGAGCGCCACCGCCAGCGCCAGCAGGAACTCGGCATTGCGCCCGCCGCGGCCCTTGCCGCGCACGGTCACGGTGGTTTCGCCGCCGGACAGGATCACGCACGGCTTGCTGAACGGCTGGCCGCGCTGCGCGACCTGGCGCGCGATCGCGGCATGCACTTCGGCCACTTCGCGGGCTTCGCCCTCGATGCAGTCGGACAGGATGTGGGCCTCGAGGCCCAGTTCGCGCGCGCGCGCCGCGGCGGCTTCCAGCGCCTGCTGCGCGGTCGCCAGCGTCACGCTGCGGTGGCCGTTGAAGCGCGCATCGCCGGGCTTGGGCGTTTCGCCGGCACCGCTTTCCAGGTGCGCGCGCACGTTGGCGGGCACGTCGATGCCGTACTTGGCGATCACCGCCAGCGCATCGGCGCAGGTGGTCGCGTCGGGCAGCGTCGGGCCGCTGGCGATCAGCGTCGGGTCATCGCCGGGGATATCGGAAATCAGCAGCGTCTCCACCCGTGCCGGCGCGCAGTGCAGCGCCAGGCGGCCGCCCTTGAGCGCGGACAGGTGCTTGCGCACGCAGTTCATCTCGCCGATGCTGGCGCCGCTCTTGAGCAGCGCCTTGTTCACGGCCTGCTTGTCGGCCAGCGTCAGTCCCGGCGCCGGCGCGGCCAGCAGCGCGGAGCCGCCGCCGGAGATCAGGCACAGCACGAGGTCGTCGGCGGTCAGCCCCTGCACCAGCTCCACCATGCGCTGCGCGGCGCGCGCGCCGGCTTCGTCGGGAACGGGGTGGGCGGCCTCGACCACTTCGATGCGCCGGCAATCGGCACCATGGCCGTAGCGCGTCACCACCAGGCCCGACAGCTCGCCTTGCCAGTTCGCCTCGACCGCCTGCGCCATCGCGGCAGCGGCCTTGCCGGCGCCGATCACTACCGTGCGGCCCCTGGGCGGCGTGGGCAGGTGCGGCGGCAGGCAGTGGCTGGCGCTGACGGACGCGACCGCGGTATCGAACAGCTCGCGCAGCAGCGCGCGCGGTTCAGCGTTGGCTGCGGTGCGCTGGGGCGACAGCAGGGCGGCTTGGGGTTCGGTGACGAGCATGGAGAATCCTGGGTGCTGACGGGTACGCTGGGGACTTCAAATGCAAAGCGGGGACTGCAAAGCGTGTCGTCCCCGCAGGGCGGGGACGACGGGGTTGCGGCTTACTTGGCGTTGGCGATCTGGTGGTTGGACATGATCTCGATCGCGCGGCACAGGGCCGAGTGGTCCTGCTTGCCCAGGCCGTTGGCCGAGCAGGTGTTGAACAGCTCCTGCGCGGTGGCGGTGTTGGGCAGCGCCACGCCCAGCGCCTTGGCCCCCTGCAGCGCCAGGTTCAGGTCCTTCTGGTGCAGCTCGATGCGGAAGCCCGGGTCGAAGGTGCGCTTGACCATGCGGTCGCCGTGCACTTCCAGGATGCGCGACGCGGCGAAGCCGCCCATCAGCGCCTCGCGCACCTTGGCCGGATCGGCACCGGCCTTGGAGGCGAACAGCAGCGCTTCGGACACGGCCTGGATGTTCAGCGCGACGATGATCTGGTTGGCCACCTTGGTGGTCTGGCCATCGCCGTTGCCGCCGACCAGCGTGATGTTCTTGCCCATCAGCTCGAACAGCGGCTTGACCTGGTCGAAGGCCTCCTGCGGGCCGCCAACCATGATCGTCAGCGACGCGGCCTTGGCGCCCACTTCACCGCCCGACACCGGTGCGTCCAGGTACGAAGCGCCCAGCTTGTTGATGCGCGCGGCGAAGTCCTTGGTGGCGATCGGCGAGATCGAGCTCATGTCGACCACGATCTTGCTGTAGCTGGCTTCCTTGCCGGCGGCCTTGAACGCGGCGGCGACACCCTTTTCGCTGAACAGCACGGCTTCGACGTGCGGGGTGTCCGGCACCATGATGACGATGATGTCGGCGCGCTTGGCGACTTCCTCGGCGCTGGTGCAGACGGTCACGCCTGCATCGACCAGCGCTTGCGGGGCCGGGTTGACGTCATGCACGAACAGGGTGTGGCCGGCGGCGCGCAGGTGGCCCGCCATCGGTGCGCCCATGATGCCCAGGCCGATGAAGCCGACGTTGCGAGTGGTTGCCATGTTGATGTCTCCTTAGAAGAATGAAATCGAAGCTGGTAGTTCTGAAGCCCCGGCACAGAAAGGGAGCGCGGTGTTGGGTGCTCCCAAGCCGCCCGAACTGGCCCAAGCAAGGTGTTCTCCCTCTCCCCTCATGGGGAGAGGGTTGGGGTGAGGGGTGGGCTAGCTGGGAGCCACATCAAGCGGGGCCTACGGTTTTTAACTCGCAGGCCTCAGCCTTTGACCCTCCGGCCCTCACCCCCGGCCCCTCTCCCGCAGGCGGGAGAGGGGAGCAAACAAGCGGGAATTGAAGACTGACGGTGTTACTGCACGCCGTGCGCAGCGCGCCAGCCCAGCCCGGCTTCCGTGGTGGTCTTCGGCTTGTATTCGCAGCCGATCCAGCCGTTGTAGCCGATCTCGTCCAGATACTTGAACAGGAACTGGTAGTTCAGCTCGCCCGTGCCCGGCTCGTTGCGGCCCGGGTTGTCGGCCAGCTGGATGTGCCTGATCTTCGGCAGGTTGGCCTTGATGGTGTTGGCGATCTCGCCTTCCATCCGCTGCATGTGATAGATGTCGTACTGCACGTACAGGTTGGGCGCGTTGACCTGGTTGATCAGGTCCAGCGCCTGCTGCGTGCGCGACAGGAAGAAGCCGGGGATGTCGAAGGTGTTGATCGGCTCGATGAGCAGGTCGATCTGCTCGGCGGCCAGCGCGCCGGCGGCGAAGCGCAGGTTTTCCACCAGCGTTTCCTGCGCCTGCTCGCGCTTGACGTTCTGCGGCAGGATGCCGACCAGGCAGTTCAGCTGGCGCACGCCCAGCACCTTGGCGTACTTGATGGCCTCGCCCACGCCGTCCTGGAATTCGCCGACGCGGTCCGGGTGGCAGGCAATGCCGCGCTCGCCCGCGTCCCACTTGCCGGCGGGCAGGTTGTGCAGCACCAGGTCCAGCTGGAAGCGGTTCAGGCGGTCAGCGATCTGGTCCGCATGGAACGCGTAGGGGAACAGGAATTCCACGCCGCGGAAGCCCGCGCGCGCGGCGGCTTCGAAGCGGTCGAGAAAACCGACTTCGTTGAACAGCATGGTGAGGTTGGCCGCAAGTTTCGTCATTTGTCATCTCCTGTGACTTGGTTTTTGTTCGTCATTCCCGCCTGTGCGGGAATGACGTGTCGGTCTGCAAGGGGCGATAGCGTCTTACGCCGTTTCCACTTCTTCCTTCAGGATCGCTTCCTCGATGTCCTCGAGGTCTTCGATCGGCTCGAACTCGTTGATGTTGTCGATCTCCGTGCCCATCGCGATATTGGTCACGCGCTCCAGGATCACCTCGACCACCACCGGCACCGAGAACTCGGCCATCAGGTCGCGCGCTTCGGCGAAGGCCGGGGCGATGTCTTCGGGCTTGAACACGCGGATCGCCTTGCAGCCCAGGCCCTCGACCACCTTGACGTGGTCCACGCCATAGCCGTTCAGCTCGGGCGCGTTGACGTTGTCGAAGGCCAGCTGCACGCAGTAGTCCATCTCGAAGTTGCGCTGCGCCTGGCGGATCAGGCCGAGGTAGGAGTTGTTCACCACCACGTGGATGTACGGCACCTTGAACTGCGCGGCCACGGCCAGTTCTTCGATCATGAACTGGAAGTCGTAGTCGCCCGAGATCGCCACCACGTCCGAGTCCGGCGACGCGGTCTTCACGCCGATCGCGGCGGGAATGGTCCAGCCCAGCGGGCCGGCCTGGCCGCAGTTGATCCAGTGGCGCGGCTCATTGACCGACAGGAACTGCGCCGCGGCGATCTGCGACAGGCCGATGGTGCTGACGTAGCGCACGTCGCGCGGGAAGTACTGGTTCATCTCGCGGTACACGCGCTGCGGCTTGACCGGGACGTTGTCGAAATCGCTCTTGCGCTGCATGGTGCGGCGGCGCTTCTGCACGTCGGCGACCCAGCTCTTGCGGCACGGCAGGCGGCCGGCCATCTTCATTTCGCGGGCAACTTCGACGAACAGCTCCAGCGCGGCCTTGGCGTCGGACACGATGCCCAGGTCCGGGCCGAACACGCGGCCGATCTGGGTGGGCTCGATATCGACGTGCACGAACTTGCGGCCCTTGGTGTAGACGTCGACGCTGCCGGTGTGGCGATTCGCCCAGCGGTTGCCGATGCCCATCACGAAGTCCGATGCCAGCAGCGTGGCGTTGCCGTAGCGGTGCGAGGTCTGCAGGCCGACCATGCCGGCTTGCAGCGGGTGGTCGTCGGCCAGCACGCCCCAGCCCATCAGCGTCGGCACCACCGGCACGTTGACCAGTTCGGCGAACTCGACCAGCAGATCCGCCGCATCGGCGTTGATCACGCCGCCGCCGCACACGATCAGCGGGCGCGCGGCCGCGTTCAGCATCGAGATGGCCTTCTCGATCTGGGCGCGCGACGCGGCCGGCTTGTACGGCTGCAGCGACTGGTAGGTGTCGATATCGAATTCGATCTCGGCGACCTGCACGTCGAACGGCAGGTCGATCAGCACCGGACCCGGGCGGCCCGAACGCATGATGTGGAAGGCTTGCTGGAACACCTGCGGCACCAGCGCCGGCTCGCGCACGGTCACGGCCCACTTGGTCACGGGCTTGGCGATCGATTCGATATCGACGGCCTGGAAGTCTTCCTTGTACAGGCGGGCGCGCGGGGCCTGGCCGGTAATGCAGAGGATGGGGATCGAATCGGCCCAGGCCGAGTACAGACCGGTGATCATGTCGGTACCGGCGGGGCCCGAGGTGCCGACGCAGACGCCGATGTTGCCGGGTTCGGCACGGGTGTAGCCTTCGGCCATGTGCGAGGCGCCCTCGACGTGGCGGGCCAGCACGTGGTTGATGTTGCCCGACTTGCGCATCGCCGAGTAGAACGGGTTGATGGCCGCGCCCGGCACGCCGAACGCGGTGGTCACGCCTTCCTTCTCCAGCACGGCGATTGCCGCGTCGATTGCTCTCATCTTTGCCATGATCTTGTCTCCGGTAATGGTGGGAATTTCGTTGGAGTCGATCCTATTCCCGCAAGCCGGTTGGGATAAACAGAAGGGCGATCAGTTGATTCGATACCTGTGGTACGCAATGCGGGGTGGAAAGCCACACCGGACGGTCGGCGCAGGGTCGCCGATGCCTGCCATTGAATATGTGGTGTGACGGTACGGCCACGCCGCGCAGCGGCGGGTACGCCAGCGCCCTGCGGCAAAATGGCGGCATTCCATGCCATCCGGGCTGACCATGTATTCCAGGCTGCCGTCCACCTATGAACTGCTGGAAGCGCTTGCGGCCTCGCCCGCGCCTGCGTCCGCACCCTTGCCGCCGGCGCCCGTCGGCCGGCTCGGCCGCACGCTGTGGCTGGGCTTTATCGCCGCGCTGGCGGCGACGCTGCTGTGCGGCGCCGGCCTGGCGATCTGGCGCCTCGGGCTGAAGCAGGCCGTGCCGCCCTGGTCGCTGCGCGGCTTCGAGGCCCTGCTGGCCGTGGCCGCGGCCTGCTATGTCGGCGCGGGGCTGGCCCGTGCCGGCACGGTGCTGGCGCGGCTGCGCCATCCGCTGCGCTGGCAGGCCGCCGAGCTGGACCGCGACAGCGCCGCCGAGGACGCGCTGCTGCGCCGGCTGGCGCGGATTCCGCCGCAGCAGCTGCAGGCGCGCCAGCGGCGCGTGGCGCTGCAGCTGCGGCTGTGGGAGGGCGCGGCGCGTACCCTGGCGGTGCTGCTGGCGCTGGCGCCGGCCGCCGCGGTGATGGCCGCGCTGCCGCGCCAGCAGGCGCTGGCCGGCACGC
The DNA here is from genome assembly GCF_900249755.1 of Cupriavidus taiwanensis. NCBI lineage: Bacteria > Pseudomonadati > Pseudomonadota > Betaproteobacteria > Burkholderiales > Burkholderiaceae > Cupriavidus > Cupriavidus taiwanensis. Next base: position 77,939 of record NZ_LT976853.1, on the reverse strand, counting down.
TGCTGTGGCTCTACGGCGTGATGGTGGTGACCGGCGCCGCCTGCTACCTGTACCTGCACCTGCAATGCAGCCGGCCGCTGCGGCGCCTGGCCCATGTGCTGGGCGAGGCGGCCGAGATGAACGCGCAGGTCAGCAAGCGCGCCGCTGGCGCAGGGTGACCCCGCACGTGCGCCCAGGTGCCGCCGGGTGCTCGTGACGGGCGCTGGCGGCGACCCTTATGCGGTGGCCCCGATTCGGCCCATCAGCCGCGCAGGAATGCCACAACCCCGGCGATGCCGCACAATGGCGCCCGGGAGACGAATATCCGATGGACAAACTCAAGCAAATCGAAGCCTTTATCGCCGTGGTGGAGCACGGCAGCATGGCGGCCGCGGCGCTGACGCAGAACGTCACGCCGGTGATGATCGGCCGCCGCATCAACGCGCTCGAAGCGCGCATCGGCGTCAAGCTGCTGCACCGTTCCACGCGCCGCATCGCCGTGACCGAGCAGGGTGCGGTGTTCATGGAGCAGTGCAAGAAGGCGCTGGCCGACCTGGACCGCGCCGAGATGCTGATCGCCGAAGGCAAGCACAAGGCCACCGGCCACCTGATCGTGTCGGCGCCGGCGGCGTTCGGGCGCAAGCACGTGGCGCCGCATGCGCCGGCGTTCTTGTCGGCCAACCCGGAGGTGCAGATCTCGTTCAACCTGACCGACCGCGTGGTCGACCTGGTGCGCGAAGGCTATGACGTCGGCATCCGCATCGGCGGCGCCATCGATCCGAACTTCGTCGCGATCAAGCTGGCGTCGAACAAGCGCGTGGTGTGCGGCACGCCGGCGTACTTCGCCAGATACGGGGTGCCGCAGACGCTGGACGACCTGGCCCAGCACAACTGCCTGGCGTTCAACCTGCAGGGCGGCCAGCAGCGCGGCTGGTACTTCAGCCAAAACGGCAAGACCGTGACCGTGCGCGTCAACGGCAACCTGGACTGCAACGACGGCGAGCTGCTGCACCGCTGGACCGGCGAGGGCCTGGGCCTGGGCTGGCGCTCGACCTGGGAGATCCTGCCGCAGCTGGAGAGCGGCGAGCTGATCACGGTGCTGGACGAATACGCGCTGCCCGCCTACGACATCCTCGCCGTGTACCCGCAGCAGCGTCCGGTGCCGGCCAAGATCCGCTTCTTCATCGAGCACCTGAAGGCGCAGTTCGCGCGCCCGGGCTACTGGATGGAGACGGCCGGCGGCAACTGACGCCGCCGCCGCTCGCGATGCCGATCACAGCCTGGCTGGCCGACCTGGTGGTCATCGTGCACGGGCTGTTTATCGTGTTCGTGGTCGCGGGCGGCCTGCTGGTATTGCGCTGGCCGCGCGTTGCCTGGCTGCACCTGCCGGCGGCGGTGTGGGGCGTGCTGATCGAATGGTCCGGCTGGATCTGCCCGCTGACGCCGCTGGAGAACCTGCTGCGCCGGGCCGCGGGGCAGGCCGGGTACAGCGGCGGCTTTGTCGAGCGCTACCTGTTGCCGCTGATCTATCCGGCGGGGCTGACGCCGGCGGTGCAGCTGTGGCTGGGCCTGGTGGTGCTGGCGGTGAACGTCGCAATCTATGCGCTGTGGTGGCGCCGGCGGCGCCACCACCATTCCAGGCGCTGAGCGAGCGTCTTCAGCCTGCCGGCGTGAAGCGCGGCGCGCGCTTCTCCAGGTTGGCCAGCACCGCCTCGCGCTGGTTGGGCGAGCCTACCAGCCGGTCCTGTTCGTCCGATTCGGCCTGCAGGATGGCGGCATTGTCGCCGCGCTCCACAACAGCCATCAGGCGCTTGGCGGCGCGGATCGCGTCCGGGTTCTTGTGCGCGACCTCGCGCGCGGCGGCCAGCGCCGCGGCGCGCGGGTCGTCGGCGAGATAGGTGCCCAGCCCCAGCTCGCACGCCTCGGTGCCGCTCAGCACGCGCGCGCTGTAGACCAGTTCGCGCAGCACATCGGGACGCACCAGCCCGCGCGTCAGCACCATGCCCGCCATGTCCGGGACCAGTCCCCACTTCAGCTCCATCACCGACAGCCTGGCATCCGGCGCGACGTAGCGGACGTCGGCGCCCAGCGCCACCTGCAGCCCGCCGCCGAAGGCCACGCCATGCACCGCGGCGAAGACCGGCACCGGCAGCTCGCGCCAGACCATGCAGGCGTACTGCGGCCGGTTGGAGATGCCGTGGGTACGCGCGCCGAGCCGGCCCGCGCCGATGCTGTCGTGCTGCGACGCGCCCGCGTCGTCCGAGGACAGCATGCCGGCCATGCGGCCCATGTCCAGGCCGGCGCAGAAGGCGCGGCCTTCGCCGGACAGCACCACCGCGCGCAGGTCAGGCAGGCGCGCCAGTTGCTCGCCGGTCTCGATCAGCGCGTCGAACATGGCCTGGTCGAGCGCGTTCATCTTGTCGGGGCGGTTCAGGCGGACGTCGGCGACGCCGCCGTCGATCGTCACGAGGATACGTTCGTTGCTGCTGGCGCTCATGCGTTGGCTCCGTGGAAGTGGCGGTGGTGCGCGGCGGCCGCGCTCAGCGGCCCTTGAACTGCGGCTTGCGCTTCTCGACGAAAGCGGCCACGCCTTCCTGGCAGTCTTCACTGCGGCTGGCGCGCGACTGCAGCGTGGCTTCGACTTCGAGCTGCGCGGGCAGGTCGTTGGCGAAGCTCTGGTTGAGGGCCTGCTTGATCATGGCGTAGGCCATGGTCGGCATGGCCGCCAGGTGGCGCGCCAGCTTGCCGGCCTCGTCCTGCAGCGCGGCGTCGTCGTGGACCTTCCATACCAGGCCGATGCGGTGGGCTTCTTCCGCGTCGATCTTTTCGGCCAGGATGGCCAGCGCACGGGCGCGCATTTCGCCGGCATAGCGCGGCAGGAAGTAGGTGCTGCCGGCATCGGGGATCAGGCCGATCTTGGAGAACGCCTGCAGGAAGCTGGCCGAGCGCGCCGCCAGCACCACGTCGCCCGCCAGCGCCAGGCTCATGCCGGCACCGGCGGCGACGCCGTTGACCGCGGTGATGACCGGCTTGGGCATCTCGCGCAGCGCCATGATGATCGGGTGGTAGCGCTCGCGCAGCAGCGTGCCGGAGTCGGACACGCCGCCGCCCTGGCGCGCGGCCAGGTCGGCGCCGGCGCAAAAGCCGCGGCCGGCACCGGTCAGCAGCACGGCGCGGACTTCAGCGTCGGCCGCGGCGCGATCCACCGCCTCGCGCAGTTCGCGCAGGATGTCGGCGTTCAGTGCATTGAGCACGTCGGGGCGGTTCAGCGTCAGCGTGGCCACGCCTTCGCTGGCTTGATAGAGGACGGTTGCGGTCATGGTTGGTTCTCCTTGTTGCTGGGTCGTGGTTCGGTGCGGGTGCGAAAACTACTGCGGCTTCTTCAGCGCGTCGGCCGAGGCGTCGCCCAGCTTGCTGCCGCCGTCGCAGTCGAGGATGGTGCCGGTGACGTAGCGGGCGTTGTCGCAGCTCAGGTACATCGCGGCGTCGGCGATGTCGTCCTTGCTGCCGTAGTCGCGCAGTGCCAGGCGCGCCTTGTAGCGGGCCTCCATCTCGGGCGTCGGCGCCAGCCGCGCCATGCCTTCGGTATCGGCGATCGGGCCGGGCGAGATGCCGTTCACGCGCACCCCGGCCGGTCCCCACTCCATCGCCAGGCACTTGACCAGCATGTTGATGCCGGCCTTGGCGGCGCAGGCATGGGCCTGGAACATCATGGCGTTGACCGCCTGCGGCGCGGTGATAGCGATCAGCGACGCACCCGGCTTGCTGAGGTGATCGAAGCTGGCGCGGAACACGTTGAAGGTGCCGAGCAGGTCGATATCGACCACGGTCTTGAAGGCATTGGCCGACATGCCGACCACCGGCGCGAGGAAATTGCCGGCGGCGCCGGAGATGACCACGTCGATCGGGCCCAGCTGGTCTTGCGCGCGGGCGAAGGCGGCCTCGACCGCGGCGTAGTCGCGCACGTCGGCGGCCATGCCGATGGCGGTGCCGCCGGCCGCGGTGATGGTGCCGGCGGCGGCCTCGATGCGCTCGGCGGTGCGGCTGATCAGCGCCAGCCGGGCGCCGGCGCGCGCAAAGCCGTGCGCGATGCCAAGGTTGATGCCGGACGAGGCGCCGGCGACGAATACGGTCTTGCCGGCAAAGGCATCGGGGCGGAAGGCACTGGGCATGGGAAGTCCTTTTCGATCGGGGAACCGGGCGGGTGCAGGGAACAAGGCTAGCGCCGGCGGCGCGGCGGCACGGCAGGTATCGCGCAATGGCGCATGAATCGTCTCCCTGTGATCGTTATCGTGTGCGGCCGCCCGCAAGCATGGCGGGGCGGCGCGGGCCTCTGTCAGGGCCTGCGGCATCCTAACCCGAAGGCGGGATTCGATTTCATCCGTAGCTTGTGCGACAGGGCACCGCAAACGCGCGCGGCGCGACCGCGCCGGGGGACCCGGAGCGTGAGCCGGGGCGCTGCAACCTGCTGTCGGGAAAGGGAAAATCCGATGCCGGGCGGCACGGATGGAGGGGGCGGGGCGGCGCGCCATTTTGCGGCGCGGAACCCCGTCCTCAGAAAAAAGAAAGCCCGCACACCGTTGCAGCGTGCGGGCAGCCTGCCAACGATGAGGTGCCGGCAGGCAAGTGCTCATGAAGTGCGCCCCCGCGTCTTCATGGCGAGATGAAGTTTGCGCGCGGGCGCCCCGCGGTGCTTTGACTCACGTCAAGCGGCCGCCAAAGGCCGGAAAGAGGGAAAGGTGGCTAGGCCAGCAGCGCGGCGACCAGGTCCTTGCCGCGCGCCACCGGCGCGGTTTCCTCGAAATGCAGCGCGCCTTCCACATGGCCCAGGTGCTCCACCATCAGCGTGACGGCGCGCTCGACATCGCCGGCACGCGCGGCCTCGATAAACTCGCGGTGCTCGTCCGACGAGCAGGCCGCGTCGCGGCGCGACTGGTACAGCATGGTGATGACCGCGCTGCGCGCCGACAGCTCGCGCATCATCTCGGTCAGCACGCCGTTGCCGACCACCTCGGCCAGCACGATATGGAAGTCGCCCAGCAGCCGGGTGCGCACCTGGGCATCGTTGCCCGCCAGCGACTTGCGCTCGGCCGCCAGGTGGCGGTCGATGCGCTTGTAGTCGGCGGGGGTGGCCCTGGCGACAAACTCGCGTGCCAGCGCGGCTTCCAGAATGCGGCGCACGGCGAACACCTCGCGCGCTTCCTCGGCGCTGGGCTTGGCCACGAACGCCCCCTTGTCCGGCACGATCTGGATGACCTTGTCCTTGGACAGCATCAGCAGCGCCGCGCGCACCTTGGTACGGCTGACGCGGTAGACGCTGGCCAGCGCCTCCTCGCGCAGCTTGGTGCCGGGCGGCAGGCGGTGCGAAACGATGGCCGCGACGATGTCTTCGGCAATCGCCTCGGCGGTCATGTCAGGATCGATATGCTCGGGCATGGCAGCGCACTTGCGCAGAGGCTGCGCGGTAGGGGAGATGCGTGATTCTAGCGCCCCGCGACATGGCCCGGGACGATGGCCGGGGCGGCGGCGTCCTGCGCCATCGCGGCCAGGCCGGCATCCAGGTCGCTCGTCTCGATGGTGCCGTTCAGCACCCCATGGGCGCGGGCGCGGTCGATGTCCTTCTCCCACGCGGCCACCACCACGGTGGCGACGCAGTTGCCGATCAGGTTGCCCAGCGCGCGCGCGATGCCGATAAACCAGTCCACCGACAGCACCAGCACCAGGCCGATCGCCGGGATCGCCGGGTGCGCCGACAGCGTCGCGGCCAGGATCACGATGGCCGAACCCGGAATGCCGTGCGCGCCCTTGGAGGTGATCAGCGCCACCGCCAGGATGCCGAGCAGGTCGGCCATCGCCAGCGGCGTGTTGGTCGCCTGCGCGATAAAGACCGCGGCCAGCGTCAGGTAGATCGAGAACGCATCCAGGTTGAACGAGTAGCCGGTCGGGATCACCAGGCCCACCACCGACTTCTTGATGCCCATGAACTCCAGCTTCTTCATCACCTGCGGCAGCACGCTGTCGGACGAGGCGGTGCCCAGCACCACCAGCAGCTCGGCGCGCAGGTAGCGGATCAGCTTGATCACCGAGAAGCCGCACGCGCGCATGATGCCGCCCAGCACCCCCAGCACGAACACGATCACCGCGCCATAGAACAGCAGCACCAGGAACCCCAGCTGCTTGAGCGAGCCGATGCCGTACTTGCCGACCGTGAACGCCACCGCGCCCAGCACGCCCAGCGGCGCGAGCTTGATGATGAAGCCCATCATCTTGAACAGCGTGTGCGAGAAGGTATCGATCAGGCTGACCAGCGGCCGGCCCGGCTCGCCCACCAGCGACAGCGCGCAGCCGAACAGGATCGACACCACCAGCACCTGCAGCACGTCGCCGTTGGCGAAGGCGCCGAACACGGTATTGGGGATCAGCTTGAGCAGGAAATCGACCGTGCCCTGGTCCTTGACCTTGGTCGCGTTGTCGATAAAGCCGGCGATGGCCGAGGCGTCGAGCGAGCGCGGGTCGACGTTCATGCCCACGCCCGGCTGGAACACGTAGGCCAGCACGATGCCCAGCGCCAGCGCGATGGTGGTGACGACCTCGAAGTACACCACCGCCTTGATGCCGACGCGGCCGACCTTCTTCAGCTCGCCGGCGCCGCAGATGCCGGCCACCACCACGCAGAACACGATCGGGCCGATCAGCATCTTGATCAGCTTGATAAAGGCATCGCCGAGCGGCTTGAGCTTGGCGGCGAATTCGGGGACGGCGAGGCCGAGTGCAGTGCCGATCACCAGGGCGATCAGCACCTGGCCGAACAGCGAGCGGGTGAAGCGGGCGTGCAGGCGGGGGGTGCCCGGGCGTGGCTGCGAGGGAACTGCGTGCTGCATGGTTGTCTCCGTGCGGGGCCGGTCCGGCGCCTGTGCGCTGGCTGGCCCATGTCGATCCAGGAATCACCGGCGGCCCCGTGCTGCTCTGACGGCTGGGTGGGCTGCCGGCCTTACGTCCTGGCGCAGGGTTCCGGGTCGGGAACGCGCCGCCGCGGAGAGCCCCCCTGTTGGGGCGGACTCCACGCAATGCGTTGTCCGGACCGGATTGTCCGCAGCGCATTGTCTGAACGTGGAAGCGAATATAGTGCATATCATTTTTGTATGCAATTTTTGAATTCACTGTGCTACCATGGATCGCGCAGAATAGAGCTTCGGCCATGGGCGTCACCGCCCGCACTGGCACCCCGCCAGCCTCGCCGCCGGGCTTTCACGCACTTCCAGCAGGAGACACGCATGGCAGCAAATCCGTCGCCGTCCGCCGCAGAGACTGGCACGCGCATCATGGCCTGGGCCGACGCCCTGGCCGCCCACACCGAGCAGCCCGGCATGCTCACCCGCACCTACCTGACCGAGGCCCACCACGGTGCCGCCGCGCAGCTGACCGAGTGGATGCAGCAGGCCGGCATGACGGTGCGGCGCGATGCCGCCGGCAACGTGATCGGCCGCTACGAGGGCACCACGCCGGACGCGCCGGCGCTGCTGACCGGCTCGCATTTCGACACCGTGCGCGACGCCGGCCGCTATGACGGCAACCTCGGCGTGATCCTGCCGATCGCCTGCGTGGCGGAATGGAACCGGCAGGGCAAGCGTTTCCCGTTTGCGCTCGAGGTGGTGGGCTTCGCCGAGGAAGAGGGCGTGCGCTTCAAGGCCACGCTGCTCGGCAGCCGCGCCATCGCCGGCACCTTCGACACCAAGGTGCTGGACAATGTCGACGACAGCGGCAAGACCATGCGCGAGGTCATGCGCGAAGCCGGCTTCGACGCCGACGCGCTGCCCGCGGCCAGGCATGACCGCAGCAAGGTGGCGGCCTTTATCGAAGTCCATATCGAGCAGGGCCCGGTGCTGCTCAACGAAGGATTGCCGGTGGGCGTGGTGACCGCGATTTCCGGCGCGACCCGCTTCCTGGTCGAGCTGGAAGGCCTGGCCGGCCATGCCGGCACCGTGCCGATGGACATGCGCCGCGATGCCGCCATGGCCGGCGCCGAGATCGGCCTGTATATCGAGAAGCGCTGCGGCGGCAAGCCGGGCCTGGTCGGCACCGTCGGCCAGTTCAACGTGCCCAACGGCGCCACCAATGTGGTGCCGGGCCGCGCGGTGTTCTCCATCGACATCCGCGCCGGCGAGGACGCCGAGCGCGAGGCCGCCGTCAATGACGTGCTGGCCGAAATCGAGCGCGTCTGCGCGCGCCGCAACGTGCGCGCGCAGATCCGCAAGACCCACGAGGCCAGCAGCGTTCCCTGCGCCCCGTGGCTGCAAGAGCAATGGGCCGCCGCCATTGCCCGCCAGGGCGTGCCGGTGCGCCACCTGCCGTCGGGCGCCGGCCACGACGCCATGGCCATTGCCGCCATCGCCGATGTCGCCATGCTGTTCGTGCGCTGCGGCAACGGCGGCATCAGCCACCATCCCACCGAAACCATGACCGCCGAGGATGCCGCACTGTCCGCGCGCGTGTTCAGCGATTTCGTCGAGCACTTCCGGCTGCCGAAGTAAGCCAGCGCAGATTCCCCGGAACCCACCCGAACCCCTCCGTAGTTAAGAGAACAAGTCATGACCGCACGAGACAATATGAACCCCACTGAAACCACGCTGACGCAGTTCATCGACCAGCACCGTCCGCAACAGGAAGCCTTCCTGGCGGAACTGGTCAAGGTGCCCTCGGACAACCCGGCCGGCGATTGCGACGCGCACGGCAAGCGCGCCAAAGAACTGCTGGAGGGCCTGGGCTTCGCGGTGGAGGCGCACAAGGTGCCCGACGAGCTGGTCAAGGCCGCCGGCATGATCAGCGCCACCAACCTGATCGTGCGCAAGCAGTTCGGCACGGGCGGCCCGACCATCGCCATGAATGCCCACGGCGACGTGGTCCCTCCGGGCCTGGGCTGGACCAAGGACCCGTACGGCGGCGAGATTGCCGACAGCGAGCACGGCCCGGTCATGTACGGCCGCGGCGTGGCGGTGTCCAAGTCGGACTTCGCCACCTACACCTACGCCGTGCTGGCGCTGATGGAAGCCGAGAAGCAGGGCGCGAAGATCAACGGCGCGGTCGAGCTGCAGTTCACCTATGACGAAGAGACCGGCGGCGACATCGGTCCCAAGTTCCTGCTGGACAACAACCTTAGCAAGGCCGACTACGCGATCTCGGCCGGGTTCTCGTACGGCATCACCTCGTCGCACAACGGCTGCCTGCACGTCGAGGTGACGGTCAAGGGCAAGCAAGGCCACGCCGCCATGCCGCACACCGGCGTCGACGCGATCGAGGCCGCCACCCACATCCTGCAAGCCATCTACGGCCTGCGCGCGGAACTGGCGACGCGCAAGTCCAAGGTGCCGGGCATCGACACCGCCACGCTGAACGTCGGCCTGATCAAGGGCGGCATCAACACCAACGTGGTGCCCGACCTGGTGACCTTCCGTGTCGACCGCCGCATGATTCCCGAAGAGATCGGCTTCGACGCCGAAGGCGAGATCCGCGCCGTGGTCGAGAAGGCCGCCAAGGACCGTCCGGGCATCGAAGTGAAGGTCGAGCGCATTATCCTGGCCGAGCCGCTGTCGGAACTGCCGGGCGTGGAAAAGCTGATCGGCGCGCTGAAGAGCCGTGCCGAGTCGGTGTTCGGCGTGGAGATCCCGGTGCAGGGCGTGCCGCTGTACACCGATGCCCGCCACTACACCAAGCGCGGCATCCCCACCGTGCTGTACGGCGCCGGCCCGCGCACGCTGATGGAGGCGCGCGGCCATAACTCGGACGAGAACCTGCGCCTGAACGACCTGAACCGTGCCACCAAGGTGGTGGCGCTGGCGCTGTCGGATCTGATGAAGTAAAGGTCATGAATTGCCGGCACGCCAACAGGCGGCTGGCCGATACAAAAGCAAAGCGCCACGGGATTCCCGTGGCGCTTTGCTTTGTTTAAGGACTCGCCAGGCTGGTTGCCATCATCGTCCTGACTGCCTAGGAAGGACGTCGCGATGTGTGGGCGATTCCTATTATCCAGATGACTCCTTCATTGAGTTCGTAAATCAGCCGGTAGTGCTCGTGCGCCACGTACTCACGAGCGCCGGCCGCGCGGCTCGCCGTTCCGAGTTCGGGGAACTGCTGCAGCCGCGCAGCCGCCTCATTGAACCGCTTTTCCATCCGGACAGCGGCAACCGGATCATGCTGTGCGATGAAGCTCCGGATCGCTGTACGTTGTTGCAGTGCCTGTGGCGTCCATATGAGCTTCAAGGCTGCCGCAAGAGCGCTGCACACCAGGCGGCGGATTCGGCTTCCACCTGCTCGTTCGATATGCCGATGCCCGCCCGCATCGAAGCGCGCCCCTCTTCGACCATCTGCTGAAAAAGGGCTTCCTCGTCGCGGGCTTGCTGGCACTGCGCGAGATACTGACGAATCAAAGCCTCGGCCACTTGCGAGGTGGTCAGGCCTTCCGCTGCGGCCTCGGCGATGAATGCATCACGCAATTGAGAGTTCAGCGTGAGGGTGAACGTGGTTTCTTCCGACACAAGCATGTCCGGTGTCCTTGTGATGACAAAGTATAGGCATTGTCGAAGCCACCACACCTGCACGTCGATAAGACCCGTCTGAACTTGCCGCAGCCGATTCCGCCTACACCGGCAGCGTCGCCGCCCCCGCGCCCAGCACCCGCTGCATCAGCACCGTGTCGATCCACTGGCCATGCTTGAACCCCACCGCCTCCAGCCGGCCGACGGTGCGGAAGCCCAGCCGTTCATGCACGGCGATCGAGCCTGCGCCTTCGCCGCCGGCGGTGCACGCGATCACGGCGACCATCTGGCGCCACGGGCCGGTTTCGCAGCGCGCGATCAGCTCGGCCAGCAACGCCTGGCCCAGGCCTTCGCCAACGTGGCGGTGGTCGATATAGATCGAGTCTTCGATGGCGAAGCGGTAGGCGCTGCGCGCGCGATAGGCCGAGGCATAGGCGTAGCCCAGCACCTCGCCGTCGCGCTCGGCGACCAGGTAGGGCAGCCCCTTGCGGCGCACTTCGGCAAAACGCAGCTGCATCTCGTCGACGCCCGGCGGCACTTCCTCGAACGAGGCGCGCCCGTGCTGCACGTGGTGGGCGTAGATGGCGTGGATGGCGGCAATGTCGGCGCGGGTGGCGTCGCGCAGCGTAAAGGCGGGGCGGGGTTGGCGCGTGCCCTGGCTGCGTGGGCCGGTGGCGGGAACAGGAAGGGAGGTCATCGGAAATGGCGCCTGGGGGCAGGAAGCCGGTACAACGCAGGATGCGTGCCGGCGGACAGTCATCGGATGATGCTGCGCGGCGGCCGTGGTCTTGTATATAGTGCGGCTTGATTTGCACCACATGAGTGCCGACGCCCCGCCGCGGGGCGCGGCCATGACAAGAAAGGACCTGCCATGATCACCATCTACCACAACCCCCGCTGCTCCAAGTCGCGCGAGACCCTCGCCCTGGTCCAGGCCGCCGCCGGGCGGCTGGGAGAACCGGTGGAGATCGTGGAGTACCTGAAGGATCCGCCGTCGCTGTCGACGCTGCGCCAGTTGCACACGCTGCTGGGCGTGCCGGTGCGCGAGATGCTGCGCGACAACGAAGCGCCGTACGCCGAGCTGGGCCTGGCCGACCCCGGCCTGACCGACGCCGAGCTGCTGGCCGCCGTGGCCGACAACCCGATCCTGCTGCAGCGCCCGGTGGTGGTGCGCAACCGCCGCGCCGCGATCGGGCGCCCGCCCGAGAACGTCGCGCCGCTGCTGGCCTGAAATAAAACCGGCCCCCACGGTGTGTGGGGGCCGGCCCGGTCTGCGAGGCAGTCTGCTTCAGGCGGGTCGTCTAATGAACACCCAGCCAGTGCATGGCCTCCTGACCGAAAGCGATGGCCGCCAGCACCACCAGCAGCACCACCAGCGTCACGGTGCTGACGTAGAGCGTGGCCTTGGCGACTTCGGCGTCCTCATCCGAGGAATGGCGATGGGTAATGGGCGTGGCGTCCCGCGTGGCATGCGGCCAATGGATCCGGCCAGCCAGGTCTCTCAAGTGCAGGTCGGTAGGGAAACGCATGATCGACACCTCCTCGGCAGGCGCCGCGCGGTCCGGGCAAGATGGCTCAAACGGCATATGGCGTGGCTGCGCAAGTGCGCCGGTTAGTCATGGCTCGTTTCGCCCGGTAACGCCATATCCGCTTCTACTATAGCCGGGCTGGCGCCAGATGCGAGCGCGGGCCTGCAAGGGACATGCCGCCGCGCTTGACGCGGCGCAATGAACGATCAGGACTGGGACGCAGGAGGTGAGGGCACGCTTGCGTCAGCGGCCTGAGCCGGCGCCAGCGCCGCCAGCGCCGCTTCACGCTCGCGCAGCGTGGCCAGCATGTTGCAGAACAGCGCGCCCTGTTCCATCGCATCGTCGAGCGCCACGTGCGTGTGCGGCAGCGGATCCATCCATCCCGCCGGAAAGGCCGCCTTGACGGTCTTGCGATAGGGCCGCCCGGTCAGCGCGAAGCCCAGCGTCTTGACGTCGAGCGCGGCCCAGCCGAACGGCGAGCGCCCGGCGAAGCGCATCATGTACCAGAACATCCAGGTGAAATCGAAGCCCGCCGGAAAGGCGACGAAGACCGGCTTGCCGGGCAGGGCCTCGACCCATTCGACGTAGCGCACCATGGCGTCCTCGGGGCGCTGCGGGTCGCGCCGGCAGGCGCTCCAGGCTTCGGGCTGGGTTTGCCACCACTGCATCTGCACCGGATGGCCGGCGGCGCCGGGCAGGGTTTCGAGGTTGGCCGAGAAGGTGCCCAGCACGGTCTTGTCCGCCAGCATCGCCACCGAGGCGAAAGACAGCATCGAGTGCGGGCCCGGGATCGGGCCGTCGGCCTCGACGTCGGTGCTGACGTAGATATCGGGACGGGTGTCGGGCGCCTGTCGCTTGGCCATGGCCTCAGCCCGCCTCGACCACGTGATCGGCGACGAACGGGTTGTTGCGGCGCTCCTCGCCGAAGGTCGAGACCGGGCCGTGCCCCGGGATAAAGGTCACGTCCTCGCCCAGCGGCCACAGCCGCGTGCGGATCGAGCGGATCAGGTCGGCGTGGTTGCCGCGCGGGAAGTCGGTACGGCCGATCGACCCGGCGAACAGCACGTCGCCAACCACGGCCAGCCGGTTGGGGCGCGAGAAGAACACCACATGGCCCGGGGTATGGCCGGGGCAGTGGTAGACCTCCAGGGTCTCGTTGCCGAACTGCACGGTGTCGCCGTTCTCGAGCCAGCGGTCGGGCTCGAAGCTCTCGGCATGGCCGAAGCCGAAGCGGCGCGTCTGCTCGGGCAGCTGCTCGATCCAGAAGCGCTCGTCCTGCTGCGGGCCCTCGATCGGGATACCCAGTTCGCGCGACAGCGCCGCGGCGCCCGCGCAGTGATCGACGTGGCCGTGCGTCAGGAAAATCTTTTCCAGCGTGACGCCTTGCTCTTTCACCGCCGCGCGGATGCGGTCGAGGTCGCCGCCGGGATCGCAGACCGCGGCGGTGCCGGTGCTTTCATCGATCAGCAGCGAGCAGTTCTGCTGGAAGGGCGTGACGGGAATGAGCAGGGCTTTCATGGAGGTCTTGTCTGGCCGGCGCGTGCCGGCCCAGGCGTCTTGGCGGCGCGATCGGCGGCGGTGCCCAGCATTGTAGCGCCGGGGACGTTGGGCAGGCCCGGCGCGATCGGTGTGACGAATCGACTACCCGGCCGGCGTCGTGCCACAGGGGCCTGAATCCCTTGCCACAAGCGGGATTCCGGCCAGTTAGGCCCCGATCGTGCGAAATCGCACAGATTTCGTAACAAATTGAAAGAGATAGTCCCAAACAGTCAATGTTAGACTGCCGCCCATGTTACGGATCTCCGCTCTCACCAAGCGCTGGCAACGGCTGGCCAAGCTCGGCGCATGCACCGCATGCGCCGTGGTGCTGGCCGCTTGTGCCACGCCTCCGGAAAGCGATATCGCCGGCACCGACGCAAGCGATGCCGTGCCCACGCGCGCGGCAAAAAACGGCAAGCCGGCCCGGACCGAACGCGCCGAGAACAAGCCGTCCGCGCGCGCGCCCGACACCGGCAGCTGGAACCTGTTCGGCTATGACCCCGACGAAGGCCGCAGCGGCAACTCGCTCGAAGGCCTGCGCGCCGACATCGGCACGTTCGAGCAGCGCGGCGTGGCCTCGTGGTACGGCAAGGGCTTCCATGGCCGCAAGACCGCCAACGGCGAACGCTTCGACATGCGCGCCATGACCGCGGCGCATCCGTCGCTGCCGCTGGACAGCTGGGTGCTGGTGCGCAACCTGCGCAACAACAAGGTCGCGGTGCTGCGCATCAATGACCGCGGGCCCTACCACGGCAACCGCGTGCTGGATGTGTCGTACGGCGCCGCGCGCCGCCTGGGCTTTGTCGAGCGCGGCGCCACCAACGTCGAGATCCGCCGCCTGACCCGCACCGAAGTGGCCGCGCTGGGCCCGCAGGTGGATGCCGGCGGCACCGAGGCCGGCGACGGCAGCGGCGATGACGACGTGTCCGTGCCGGAACTGGCCAATTCGCTGGCGCCCGCCAAGTCGGGCAAGGCCGGCAAGGCCAGCGGCAAGTCCGTCAAGCGCAAGCGCCGCTGACCGGGCCAGCGCTGCCGCATGCCGCCGCGCGCTGATACCTTCCCCTTACATTCCCACCAGCCGGCCCGCGCTTGCGCGCGAGCCGCGGCATCAATCGTCGGCGTCGCCGGCACGCTGCGCCAGCGCCAGTTGATACAGCGCGTCGGTGCCAGCGCCCGTGATCGCGGCTGCCAGCTTGGCGGCGCGCTTGGCCGGCAATTCGGCCAGCAGCAGCGACAGCACGCGCTGCGCTTCGGCATCCGGCAGGCCATCGGCGGCGGCGCTGCCGGCCCCTTCCACCACCAGCACGAATTCGCCCCTGGCCCGGTTCGGGTCTGCCGCCAGCCAGGCCGGCGCCTGCGCCACCGGCAACACCGCGATGTCCTCGAACAGCTTGGTCAGTTCGCGCCCGACCAGCAGCCGCCGCTCGCCGGGCAGGCCCGCCGCCAGCGCGGCAAGCGTGTCGGCGATGCGGTGGGGCGCCTCGTAGCAGACCCAGGCGTGGTCCAGCGCCGCCAGGCGGGCGATGGCCTCGGCGCGGGCCTTGGGCTTGGGCGGCAGGAAGCCGGCGAAGGTGAAGCGGCCCGCGCCGGCGTCGAGCAGGTCGCCTGCCACCGACAGCGCCGCCACCGCTGCGCTGGGCCCGGGCAGCGGCACCACCGGATGGCCGGCGGCACGCACGGCCTCGACCAGCCGCGCGCCGGGGTCGGAGATGCCGGGCGTGCCGGCGTCCGAGACATAGGCGATGCGCTCGCCCGCCGCCAGGCGCTCGACGATGCGGCCCGCGGCCTCGCGCTCGTTGTGCTCGTGCACCGCCACCAGCGGGCGCTGCAGGCCGACGCGCGACAGCAGCTGGCCGGTATTGCGGGTGTCTTCGCAGGCCACGGCGTCGGCCAGCCCCAGCACGTGCAGCGCGCGCAGCGACAGGTCGGCGACATTGCCGATGGGCGTGGCCACGACATACAGCGTGCCGGCCGGGTACGACTGGCTTGCCGCCAGGGAGATCCAGTCACTCATGCTTGAGAACTTCCGGTGATGCGATCATTCAAATCCACGCAGGAGCCGAGCCGGCAGGCACGCGGGGCGCAGGCAGAGGACCGGGCCCTGGCGCACTTGCGAGGCCAGGGCCTGGAGCCCGTGGTCCGCAATTATCGCTGCAAAGGCGGCGAGATCGACCTGGTGATGCGCGCGCCGGACGGCACGCTGGTGTTCGTCGAGGTGCGCCAGCGCAGCGGGCGCGGCTTCGGCGGCGCCGCGGCCAGCATCACGCCGGCCAAGCAGCGGCGCGTGCTGCTGGCGGCCGGGCACTACCTGGCCACGCTGGCGCGGGTGCCGCCATGCCGCTTCGACGTGGTGGCGCTCGAGCCCGGCCGGCTGGAGTGGCTGCAGCACGCCTTTGACGCGGATGCCGCCGGGGCTGGGTCATAATGCGCGGCAGACACGAACGGCGATCCGTGGATCGCCATGGGAACAACCAGGCCCCAGAGCCATGAGTATCGACAGTATCCAGCAACAGTTCCTAGACAGCGCCGAAGCCAAGCGACAGGCTGCGGCGGTGATGGCCCCCTATATCGACGCCGCGGTGGAACGGATGGTCGGCGCGCTGACCAGCGGCAACAAGATCCTGGCCTGCGGCAATGGCGGTTCGGCGGCGCAGGCGCAGCATTTCGCCGCCGAACTGGTCGGGCGCTTCGAGCGCGAGCGGCCCGGGCTGGCCGCGATCGCACTGAGCACCGACAGCTCGATCCTGACCGCGATCGGCAACGACTATGACTTCAGCAAGGTGTATTCCAAGCAGGTCGAGGCGCTCGGCCAGCCTGGCGACATCCTGCTGGCGATCTCCACCTCGGGCAATTCTGACAACGTGATGGCCGCCGTGGCCGCCGCGCATCAGCGCGAGATGGCGGTGGTGGCGCTGACCGGCAAGGGCGGCGGCGCCATCGCCGGCCTGCTCGATGAATTCGATATCCACCTGTGCGTGCCGAGCGAGCGCACCGCGCGCATCCAGGAAGTGCACCTGCTGACGCTGCACTGCCTGTGCAACGGCATCGACGAGGCCCTGCTCGGCGAAGCGTGATGCCGCGCATGCGCCGACCCTCCCATTCCCAACATCCCGACACAGCAAGGACCGCATGACCCATCTGCCCACTACGCAAGCTCCCCGGAACGGCGCGGACGCGCGCCATCCTTCCCGCCCCCTGGCCAGCTCCGGCCTGCGCCGCGCCGGCCTGGCCGCGGCCGCGCTGGTGTGCGCCACGCAGCTGGCCGGCTGCTTCCCGGTGATCGCCGGCGCCATGGGCACCGGCGTGGCGATGGCCACCGACCGCCGCCCGGCCGCCACCCAGACCGTCGACCGCGGGCTGCAGCTCGAGGCCGAGAACACCATCAACTCGCGCTTCAGCGGCCAGGCCCGCGTCAACGTGACCGTCTTCAACCGCAAGGTGCTGCTGACCGGCGAGGCGAAGAACGACAGCGTCAAGCAGCAGATCGAGCAGTACGTGCGCGGCCTGCAGAATGCGCGCGTGGTGATCAATGAGCTGGAGGTGGTCAACTCGCCGGGCTTCATGACGCAGAGCCAGGATGCGTACCTGACCAGCAAGGTCAAGACGCTGCTGATGACCGCCGATGGCGTGCCGTCGAACTCGATCAAGGTCACCACGGAAAAGAGCGTGGTCTACCTGCTCGGCGTAGTCACCAGCGCCGAGGGCGACCGGGCCACCGACGTGGCGCGCAATGCCTCGGGCGTGACCAAGGTGGTCAAGGCCTTCGACTACGTCAACGACGCCGAGCGCGCGCGCCTGGATGCGGCCTCGACCTCACAGAACCCGTCGTTCGATGGCAGCGTCGGCACGCCGGCGCCGGTGCAGTCGGTGCCTGGCGTGGGCGGGCCGATCGATGCGCCGGCCGGTGCCGCGCCCGGTGCCGCGCCCGGTACCGCGGGCAGCGCTGGCGCCACCACCGCGCCGGTCGCGGCACCGGTCACGTCGCCGGTGGCGCTGCCGCCCGGCCGCAACCTGCCCTGAGGCTGCGCACAGTCGCTGCTTTCGGGCTGGTCAGGACGGCGTCCGCTTATGCGGGCGCCGTTTTTTGTTCTGCGGTTTCCAACGCACACCGGGCCGGCCGATGTGCTACGGTTGCCACGCTGGCGGATCGCGATAGCGCTGCGCCGGCCCCAGACGGAGCGAGACCATGACAACAACGACCCCCCGGCCTGCCTGGCGTGTTTCGCCGCGATGGACGCTGCTGGCAGCAATGCTGTGCGCCCAGCCGGCGCTGTCGGCCGAACCCGGCGGTGCGCCAGCCGCCGTGCCCGCCGCCCCCGCCCCCGCCGCCGCCCCCGCCATCGATACCGCGTTGCGCGCGCGCAGCCAGGCCGCCGCCTGCACCAGCTGCCACGGCCCGTCCGGCCGCACCCCGGCGGGCAGCACGATCCCGGCGCTGGCCGGCCGCCCGCAGGCGGAACTGGCCGCGCAGATGCAGGCCTTCAAGGCCGGCACGCGCCCGGCCACGGTGATGCACCAGATAGCCAAGGGTTACAGCGACGACCAGATCGCCGCGATCGCGGCGTGGTTTGCCGCCGTGCGCTGACAGGAGCGAGCCATGCAGAGACGAAGCTTCCTCGGCGCCGCGGGCGCCGCAGTACTGGGTACGGCCGGGATCCGGCCGGCGCGCGCCGCGGCCCGCGCCAGGGTAGTGGTGGTCGGCGGCGGCTATGGCGGGGCCACGGCGGCGCGCTACCTGCGCGAATGGAGCGGTCAGGCCATCGAGGTGACGCTGGTCGAACCGAATCCGGCCTTCATCTCGTGCCCGCTGTCGAACCTGGTGCTCGGCGGCAGCCGCCAGCTCGGCGACCTGACGCTGCCGTACGATGCGCTGGTGCGCCGCCACGGTGTTCGGCTCGTGCGCGACACCGCGGTCGCGATCGACCCGGCCAAGCGGACGGTGCGCCTGGCGGGCGGCAGCGTGCTGCCCTATGACCGCCTGCTGCTGTCGCCCGGCGTCGAGATGATGCGCGAAGCGCTGCCCGGGCTGAAGCGGCCCGGCGGCGACCAGATCCTGCACGCATGGAAGGCGGGGCCCGAGACCGTCGCGCTGCGCCGCCAGCTGGAGGCGATGCCCGATGGCGGCACCTATGCCATCAGCGTGCCGCTGGCGCCGTACCGCTGCCCGCCGGGACCGTACGAACGCGCCTGCCAGGTCGCGCATTATTTCAAACAGCACAAGCCGCGCAGCAAGGTGCTGATCCTCGACGCCAACGCCGATATCACCTCCAAGGCCGCGCTGTTCCGCCAGGTGTGGGCCACGCAATACCCGGGCATGGTCGAATACCGGCCGCAGCACGAAGTGGCCGATGTCGACCCCGCCACGCGCACGCTCAAGTTCGAGGTCCAGGACGATGTGCGCGCCGACGTGCTCAACGTGCTGCCGCCGCAGCGCGCCGGCGCGATCGCCGTGTCGGCCGGGCTGGCCACGGCCAATGCGAAGTGGTGCGAGGTGGACTTCGTCAGCTTCGAGTCGCGCGCCGCGGCGCATATCCATGTGATCGGCGACGCCATCCAGATCGCGCCGCTGATGCCCAAGTCCGGCCATATGGCCAACCAGCACGGCAAGGTCGCCGCGGCGGCGCTGGTGGCGCTGCTGTCGGGCCGCGCCCCGGACCCGGAGCCGCTGTACAACAACACCTGCTACAGCTTCACCTCGGACCGCGAGGCGGTGCACGTGGCCAGCGTGCATCGCTACGACGCGGCGCAGAAGACCATGGTCACGGTGCCGGGCTCGGGCGGCCTGTCGCCGGCGCCGACGGCGCTGGAGGGCGATTACGCGCTGGCCTGGGCAAAGGGAATCTGGGCGGAGATGCTGGGCTAGCGCGTCCGGTGGTGCGGGCCGCCGGCGCTGCCCGCACAAAACCGCAGGAACGTGCAATGCCGCGCGCGGCGGCGCTGCTACGCTAGGCGTCCCGATCGACCTCCCGCGCGCCCGCGCACGGCAATCCCATGCAAGCCAGAGACCGCCTTCTCGCCCTCGCCATCGTCTGCGTCTGGGGCGTCAATTTCGTTGTCATCAAGGTCGGGCTGGCCGGCGTGCCGCCGATGCTGCTGGGTGCGCTGCGCTTCCTGCTGGTGGCGTTCCCGGCGATCTTCTTCGTGCCGCGCCCGCGCGTGCCATGGCGGCTGCTGCTGGCCTACGGCGCGACCATCAGCCTGGGCCAGTTCGCCTTCCTGTTCTACGCCATGGCGGTCGGCATGCCGGCCGGCCTGGCGTCGCTGGTGCTGCAGTCGCAGGCCTTTTTCACGCTGGCGATCGCCGCGCTGTGGCTGGGCGAGCCGGTGCGCTGGCACAACATTGCGGGCATGGCGGTGGCGGCGTGCGGGCTTGCCCTGATCGGCGCCGGCGCCGGGGGCACCGGCGCCATGAGCGTCGCAGGCTTCGTGCTGACGCTGTGCGCGGCGTTCTGCTGGGCCAGCGGCAATATCGTCAGCAAGAAGATCGGCCCCGTGGACCTGCTCGGGCTGGTAATCTGGGGCGCGCTGGTGCCGATCGTGCCGTTCGCGCTGCTGTCGCTATGGTTCGAGGGCCCGGCGCGCATCGTGCAAAGCGTGACGCAGGTGTCGGGCCTGGCGCTGTTTGCGGTGGCGTACCTGGCGTTCGCGGCGACGGTGTTCGGCTACACCATGTGGGGCCGGCTGCTGACGCGCTATCCGGCCAGCCAGGTGGCGCCGCTGACGCTGCTGGTGCCGGTGGTGGGGCTGGTGTCGGCGCACGCGCTGCTGGGCGAGGACCTGTCCGGCGCGCAGTGGATCGGCGCCGCGGTGGTGATGGCGGGGCTGCTGCTCAACGTGTTCGGCCAGCGCCTGTGGGCGGGCAGGGCGCTGGCGCGCCGCTGAGCCGCCGCGCGCGCGGCGCCTTATGTTGTGATGCATCCATGGGTAAACACTATATGCGCATTCACGCATATACGAATATATTGAACGGCATGGAAGAGCTGGATCGCGTGTTCGAAAAGGTATCGGGTTATTTCAGCCTGCTGGCGGAGCCGACGCGGCTGAAGATCCTGCACGCCTTGTGCGATGGCGAGAAGCCGGTCAGCACGGTGGTCGAGACGGTGGGTTCGTCGCAGACCAACGTGTCGCGGCATCTCAACGCGATGTACCGCTCGGGCGTGCTGTCGCGCCGCAAGGAGGCGAACCTGGTGTTCTACGCCATTGCGGACGAAAGCGTGATCGAGCTGTGCCGCACGGTCTGCGTGCAGGTGGCGAGCCGGCTGGAGGACAATGCCTTGCCCTCCGGCGTGGTCGACCGCTTCATGGCACAGCCGACACCCGAAGCCCCGGCGCGCCGGCGGCGCACCGCAGGCTAGTTCAGCTCTTCCGGCAAACGGAGCGCTGCCGCACCCGCTGCAGCGGCCCGATAACAGGCACGCCGACCGGTCCGACCGACCGTGGCGAGCGCGCCGGAGGAGACCGCATTGCAGGAACGGAACCGGCCCGGGCGCATCGTGCCCGCGCCCGAGCACTTCGTCAGCGCATCGCTGCAGCAGGACATCGGCCGGCACGGCCTGGACGCGCCGCGGCGCGACTTCCTGCGCAAGAGCTTCCTGGGCGCCGCCGCGGGGATTGCCGCCGCCACGGCGGGCCGCCAGGCGCTGGCGGCCGACGGCGATCCCGCCATCCTGCAGCCTCAGCCCTGGGCCACGTCGCTGGGCCAGCCGGTGGCGGCGCGTCCGTACGGCCAGCCCTCTGTCCATGAGAAAAACCTGATCCGGCGCGAATCGCCGGGCCTGACGCGCGTCTCCGCTGCTTCGGTGGCCTTCGCGCCGCTGCAGGGCTTCTTCGGCATCATCACCCCCAACGGCCTGCATTTCGAGCGCCACCACCAGGGCTGGCACGATATCGACCCGGCCCGCCACCGCCTGATGCTCAACGGCCTGGTGCGCACGCCGCGCGTCTACACCATGGACGACCTGATGCGCCTGCCGGCGGTGTCGCGCATGCATTTCATCGAATGCGGCGCCAATACCGGCATGGAGTGGGGCAATGTCGCGGTGCCGACGGTGCAGTACACGCACGGCATGCTGTCGTGCTGCGAATTCACCGGCGTGCCGCTGCGCGTGCTGCTCGACGACGCCGGCGCCGACCTGCGCCGCGGCCGCTACCTGCTCGCCGAAGGCGGCGACGGCTCGTCGATGACGCGCACCATCCCGATGGAACTGGCCGACGAGATCATCGTCGCCTGGGGCATGAACGGCGAGATGCTGCGCCCGGAGAACGGCTACCCGCTGCGGCTGGTAGTGCCGGGCGTGCAGGGCGTGTCGTGGGTCAAGTGGCTGCGCCGGCTCGAACTGGGCGACCAGCCCTGGAACGCCAAGGACGAGACCATCCACTACGTCGACATGATGCCCGACGGCAAGCTGCGCCAGTACACCTCGATCCAGGAGTGCAAGTCGGTCATCACCACGCCGTCGGGCGGGCAGCAGCTGGTGGGCAAGGGCTTCTACAACATCAGCGGGCTGGCGTGGTCGGGGCGCGGGCGCATCAAGCGTGTCGATGTCTCGACCGACGGCGGGCGCAACTGGCGCACCGCGCGGCTGGAGGCGCCGGTGCTGTCCAAGTGCCTGACGCGCTTCAACCTGGATTGGGTCTGGGATGGGGGGGCCAGCGGCCCGGCCATCCTGCAAAGCCGCGCCATCGACGAGACCGGCTACGTGCAGCCGAAGCTGGGGCAGCTGCGCGCGGTGCGCGGCACGCGCTCGATCTATCACAACAACGCGATCCAGAGCTGGCAGGTGGCGGCGGGCGGCGAGGTGACCAATGTCCATGTGGGTTGAGCTTCGGATCGCCGCGGCGCTGGCACTGGCGGCCGGCTGCGCCGCGCCGGCATGGGCGGGCACGGCCGATGCGCGTGCGGCACTTGGCCGCACCGCCACGCCGGCCGAGGTGGCCGCGTGGGACATCGACGTGCGCCCGGACTTCCAGGGCCTGCCCAAGGGCAGCGGCACGGTCGCGCAGGGGCAGAAGGTCTGGGACGGCAAGTGCGCGTCGTGCCACGGCGACTTCGGCGAATCCAACGAGGTGTTCACGCCGCTGGTCGGCGGCACCACCGCCGAAGACATCCGGCGCGGACGCGTCGCCGCCATGACCGGCAACCAGCCGTACCGCACCACGCTGATGAAGGTCAGCACCGTCAGCACGCTGTGGGACTACATCCACCGCGCCATGCCGTGGAACGCGCCCAAGAGCCTGAGCGTGAACGAGGTCTATGCGGTCACCGCCTACCTGCTCAACCTGGGCGAGATCGTCCCGGCCGACTTCGCGCTGTCCGACGCCAATATCGCCGAGGTGCAGCGGCGCATGCCCAACCGCGCCGGCATGACCACCGATCACGGCCTGTGGCCGGGGCGCGGCCGGCCGGATACGCGCAACACCGCGTGCATGTCGCGCTGCGCGGACCAGGTTTCGATCGCTTCGTCGATGCCGGACTATGCCCGCGACGCCCACGGCGACCTGGCGCAGCAGCAGCGCGCCTTCGGCCCGGTGCGCGGCATCGCGGCCGCCGCCGCAGCCCGGCCAGGCGGCGTAGCCGTGGCGCCGGCGGCGCCCGCGCCCGGCGCGCGCCTGGCCAGCCAATACCAGTGCGTGGCCTGCCACGCGATGGACCGCAAACTGGTGGGGCCGTCGTTCGCCGACATCGCCGGCAAGTACAAGGGGCAGGATGCGCATGCGGCGCTGGCGCGCAAGGTCAAGGCGGGGGGGCAGGGCGCGTGGGGCGCGGTGCCGATGCCGCCGCAGCCGCAAATCCCGGATTCGGACGTACAGGCCATGGTGGGCTGGATTCTTGAGGCAAAATAGCGGACTGGCCGCCGCAGTGCCCCCAGGCGGCGGCCGGTGTGTGCCGCCAGGCCATTGCAGCACGGCCGCGCGGCCTTTGCCGTCCCCACGGCTTTACAGAGCTTGGAGAGCTTAACAATGAAGCAGTTTGTCATCGCAGCGCTGATGCTCGGCGCCGCCGCATCGGCCCACGCGGTCGATGCCGCCAAGGCACAGGAGATCGCCAACAAGAACGCCTGCATGGGTTGCCACCAGGTCGACAAGAAGCTGGTCGGCCCCTCCTACAAGGAAGTGGCGGCCAAGTACAAGGGCGACAAGAACGCCCTGGCGACCCTGAGCAAGAAGGTCAAGAGCGGTGGCTCGGGCGTCTGGGGCCCGGTGCCGATGCCGGCCAACGCCGCCATCAGCGACGCCGACTTGAAGACCGTGGTCGAGTGGGTGCTGGCCGGCGCCCCCGCCAAGTAAGACCGACTGCCCGCGCGGGCAGTGCACCGATGCGCCGGGCCGGGCGGCAACCGCCGTGCGGCCTGGGACAACCAGCGGCCGGCCATGTACCGGCCGCATGCAACACCCCTGGAACGGTCCACGACCGACTGGAACGGAGTAGCCGGAGAGCAAGCAATGAATTCCAAACGACGAGAAGTGCTGCGGGTCACCGCTGTCCTGTCGCTGATGGCCGCCACCGGCCTGATCAGCGAAGCGCAGGCGGCCGAGTGGAACAAGAACGCCTTTGACGGCAAGAGCGTTGCCGACGTGATCAAGGCGCTCGGCGGCAGCGGCACCGAGAAAAGCACCGCCATCACCTTCAACGCCCCCGATATCGCCGAGAACGGCGCCGTGGTGCCGGTGGCCGTGACCAGCACCCTCCCGGATACCGAGCAGATCGCGATCCTGGTGGAAAAGAACCCCAACACGCTGGCCGCCGACTTCATCATCCCGGCCGGCACCGAGCCGTTCGTCTCCACGCGCGTGAAGATGGGCCAGACCTCGGTGGTGCACGCCGCGGTCAAGGCCGGCGGCAAGTGGTACGTGGCATCGAAGGAAATCAAGGTCACGCTGGGCGGCTGCGGCGGCTGACGCCGAGCCCCGGACCCCGGACCGAGATTCCCGCCCAACTGCAACAGGAGAAACACATGGCAGACCCGATGCGCGTACGCGCCACCGAAAACGGCGGCGTGGTGGACGTCAAGATTCTGATGAAGCACGACATGGAGACCGGCCAGCGCAAGGATGCGTCCGGCAAGGTCATCCCGGCCTGGCATATCCAGACCGTGACCGCCCAGTGCAAGGGCAAGGAAGTGTTCCGCGCCCAGTTCGGCCCGGCGGTGTCGAAGGACCCGTTCCTGAACTTCAAGTTCAAGGGCGGCGCCAAGGGCGACAAGGTCGCGGTGACCTGGATCGACAACAAGGGCGACAAGCGTACCGACGAGGCCACCATCGCCTGAGGCCGCCCGGCTGCATGGGGTCGGCACGGCAAGCCGTCCTCTGCTAAGGTTCGGGGCGGAATGCCGGGACGGACCCGGCCCGAAGGAGCATTATGCGGCGAGCATTTATTCGAGCATCGGCGGCCCTGGCCGCGATCGGCCTGGCGGCGAAGGCCTCGGCACAGTCCGGCCAGTCGGCACAGGCTGGTACGGGCAAGGGCGGACGCGTCAAGGTGGTGTACCAGCTGTCGGAAGGCATCGACCAGGCGGTGCGCGCGATGGGCAACCTGCGCAACCACCTGAATGGCGCCCCCGGCACCAGGATCGTGGTGGTCGCGTTCGGCTATGGCGTCGACTTCCTGGTCGAAGGCGCCAAGGACGCGCGCGGCAACGGCTTCGACAGCCCGGTGGGCGCGCTGGCCGCCGAAGGCGTGGAGTTCCGCGTGTGCCGCAATACGCTGACCGCGCGCAAGATCAGCGAATCGCAGCTGTTGATGGAAGCCAAGGTGGTCCAGGCCGGCGTGGTCGAGATTGCCCGCCTGCAGGCCGAGGAAGGCTACGCGTATATCAAGCCCTGAGCCGGGCTGGCGCGGCCTGACGGCAACACAAGAGAAGAATCGGCCCGTCCTGCAAGGCGCGGCCGCGAGGAGAAGCCCCATGAAACCGATCCGAAGCCTGGCCCGGCGCGCTGCACTGGCGCTGGCCGCCACCGCGGCGGCCGCAGCCGCTGCCGCCGTGCACGCGCAGGGCAGCACCGCCGACGAAATCGCCAAGTACCGCCAGATGCTGGCCGAAGGCAATCCCGCCGAGCTGTGGGAAGCCGCCGGCGAAGAGCTGTGGAAGAAGCCCGCCGGCCCGAAGAACGCCTCGCTCGAGCAATGCGACCTGGGCAAGGGCCCGGGCGTGACCAAGGGCGCCTACGCCGAGCTGCCGCGCTACTTCAAGGACACCAACAAGGTGATGGACCTGGAGCAGCGGCTGGCCCACTGCCGCATGACGCTGCAGGGCCTGACCCGGGAAGAAGCGACGAAAAACCCGTTCTCGTCATCGGGCAAGCCGTCCGAGATCGAACGGCTGGTGGCCTACCTGACCGGCGAGTCGCGCGGCGTGAAGATGAACGTGCAGCTCAGCCATCCGGAAGAAAAGCGCACCTATGCGCTGGGCGAGAAGATGTTCTTCTACCGCGGCGGCGCCTATGACTTTGCCTGCGCCACCTGCCATGCGGTGGACGGCCAGCGCATCCGCCTGCAGGACCTGCCCAACCTGCTGACCGACAAGGGCGCGCAGGCGGCCTACACCACCTGGCCGGCGTACCGCGTGTCGCAGGGCGAGGTCCGCACCATGCAGCACCGCCTGTACGACTGCCTGCGCCAGCAGCGCTTTCCCGAACCCGCCTATGGCTCGGACGTGATCACCGCGCTGACCATGTTCCTGGCCAAGAACGCCAACGGCGGCACCTACGACGGCCCGGCGATGAAGCGCTGACCAGTACGGGAGAGACACCATGCAACGACACAACCAGGCAGTGGCCGTCGCGGCCCTGGCCGCCTTGCTGGCAACCGGCGCGCTTGCGCAGGACAACGCGAAGGCCCGCCCCGCCAAGGGCAAGCCCGCCGCCGTCAGCGGCGCCGACATGAAGCACCTGATCGAAGACTCGTTCGCGTCGCGCGGCCCGGTCACGGTCGAGGGCGTGCTGAACCAGGACGGCATGCAGCAGGCCTGCAGCCAGTACCCGGACCGCAGCAAGGTGCCGGCCAAGTTGGCGAAGAAGATCGAGGCCGCCGAGCTGAAGCAGGTCAAGTACCCCGCCGACGACAAATGGCTGGGCGACTGGAAGGAGGGCGAGAAGGTCGCCCAGAACGGCCGCGGCATGCAGTTCACCGACCAGGTCGGCGGCACCAATGGCGGCAACTGCTACGCCTGCCACCAGATGACCAAGGCCGAGATCTCGTTCGGCAATATCGGCCCGTCGCTGTACCAGTACGGCAAGCTGCGCGGCAACTCGCAGGACGTCATCAAGTACACCTGGGGCAAGATCTGGGACTCCAGCGCCTACGCCGCCTGCTCCAACATGCCGCGCTTCGGCCACAAGGGCATCCTGACCGAGGCCCAGATCCGCGACGTGATGGCGCTGCTGCTCGACCCGGCGTCGCCGGTCAACCAGTAACGCCGGTGCGCGCGCCCGCCATGCTGCTGCGCGCGCTGCTGGCTGCGGGCCTGCTGCTGGCCGCGGCCGGCGCCGCCGCGCTGGAAGTGGGCGACACCGTGCGCCTGCCCGAGGTCCGCACTCTCGACGGCCGCACGCTGAGCGCGGCCGCGCTGGCCGGCAAGCCGCTGGTGGTCGAATACTGGGCCACGTGGTGCCCGTTCTGCGCGATGCAGAACCCGCGCCTGCAGAAGCTGTACGAGCGCACGCGCGGCACGCCGCTGCAGGTGCTGGCCATCAGCATCGACAAGGACCCGCGCGAGGCCGCCGACTACATGACCAAGCGCGGCTACACCTTCCCCGCGACCATGGATTCCGCCGCGCTGCAGGCGGTGTTCGGCAAGCGCAAGGGACTGCCGGAGCTGTACGTGATCGACGCGCGCGGCCGCGTGGTGCAGAAGGAAGTGGGCGAAATGCTCGAAGAAGACGTGGCCGCGCTGGAGCGCTACGCCAGGCCATAGCCATGCGCTGCCGGACGCCCCGCGCCCACCGGCACGCACTTATCCACAGGAAGAGACATGAACCGACGCGAGTTCCTGCAGGTGCTGGCCATCGCCGGCGCCGGCGGCATGACATTCCCCCACCAGGATGCGCACGCCGCGCAGGCGGCCGAGGCCATGTACGAGCTGCCGCGCTTCGGCAACGTCCACCTGCTGCATTTCACCGACTGCCACGCGCAGCTGCGGCCGGTGTACTTCCGCGAGCCCAACGTCAACCTCGGCATCGGCGACTATGCCGGCAAGCCGCCGCACCTGGTCGGCGAGGCGCTGCTGCGCCATTACGGTATCCGCCCCGGCACGCCGCAGGCGCATGCGTTCACGTATCTCGATTTCAACGAGGCTGCGCGCCGCTACGGCAAGGTCGGCGGCTTTGCGCACCTGGCCACGCTGGTGAAACGGCTCAAGGC
Organism: Cupriavidus taiwanensis; assembly: GCF_900249755.1. Taxonomy (NCBI): domain Bacteria; kingdom Pseudomonadati; phylum Pseudomonadota; class Betaproteobacteria; order Burkholderiales; family Burkholderiaceae; genus Cupriavidus; species Cupriavidus taiwanensis. The sequence goes on along the minus strand of NZ_LT976853.1, from coordinate 50,001 downwards.
CGGGCGCCCGGGCGCCTTGCTGCTGGACGGCGGCGATACCTGGCAGGGTTCCGCTACCGCGCTGTGGACCAAGGGCCAGGACATGGTCGACGCCGCGCTGGCGCTGGGCGTGGACGTGATGACGCCGCACTGGGAAATGACGCTGGGCGCCGAGCGCGTCAGGGAGATCGTCGACAAGGACTTCAAGGGCAAGGTCGCCTTCCTGGCGCAGAACATCAAGACCAACGACTTCGGCGACCCGGTGTTCGACCCGTACGTGATCCGCGAGATCAACGGCGTGCCGGTGGCCATCATCGGCCAGGCGTTCCCGTACACCCCCATCGCCAACCCGCGCTATTTCGTGCCGGACTGGACCTTCGGCATCCAGGAAGAAAACCTGCAGCAAGTCATCGACGCCGCGCGCGGCAAGGGGGCACAGGCAGTGGTGCTGCTGTCGCACAACGGCATGGACGTCGACCTGAAGCTGGCCTCGCGCGTGCGCGGGCTCGACGCCATCCTCGGCGGCCACACCCATGACGGGGTGCCGGCGCCGGTGCCGGTAAAGAACGCCGGCGGCACCACGCTGGTCACCAATGCCGGCTCCAACGGCAAGTTCCTGGGGGTGCTCGATTTCGACGTGAAAGGCGGCAAGGTCGCGGATTTCCGCTACCGGCTGCTGCCGGTGTTCGCCAACTACCTGCCGGCGGACCCGGCCATGGACGCCCTCATCAGCAAGGTACGGGCGCCGTACGAACAGAAGCTTGGCGAAGTGCTCGCCGTCAACCGTGGCCTGCTGTACCGGCGCGGCAATTTCAACGGCACCTTCGACCAGCTGATCCTGGATGGCCTGATGCAGGTGCAGGGCGCGCAGATCGCGTTCTCGCCCGGCTTCCGCTGGGGCACCACGCTGCTGCCGGGGCAGGCCATCACCATGGAGCACCTGATGGACCAGACCGCCATCACCTATCCGTACACCACGGTGACGCAGATGAGCGGCGCGACCATCAAGACCATCCTCGAAGACGTGGCCGACAACCTGTTCAACCCGGACCCGTACTACCAGCAGGGCGGCGACATGGTGCGCGTCGGCGGCCTTCAGTACACCATCGACCCCGCCGCCGGCATGGGCAAGCGCATCACCGACATGCGCCTGGCCGGCAAGCCGCTGGACGCCGCCAGGACCTACAAGGTGGCCGGCTGGGCCCCCGTGGCCGAAGAAGCCCGCGAGGCCGGCGGCGCGCCCATCTGGGACGTGATGGCGCAGTGGCTGCGCAGCACCCGCGAAGTCAGCGCCCGCCCGCTGAACCTGCCGCGCGTACGCGGCATGGACGGCAACGCCGGCATCGCGGCGTGATGTGGCAAACACCACGCATGGTCGCGCCGAGGATTGAAGCGTCCGGCCCAAGTACGCTACAATCCTCCGCGTCGGGCCGATAGCTCAGCTGGGAGAGCGCTGCGTTCGCAATGCAGAGGTCGGGAGTTCGATCCTCCTTCGGTCCACCAGGATTTTTTCAAACATTCCGCAGTACACGCCGAATACCCCGGAGCCGCCAGGCTGCCGGGGTTTTTTGTTGGGGCTTGCAGAAGCCACCGTCACAACGCTGCAACAAGCTGCACCGGCCCTGCACCCAGCAACTCCCTGAACCCCGCCACATGATGCCGCAGCGCATGCGGCGCGTACCAAGTGTGGGCCGCCCGGCCGATGCGCCAGGCGGCATCCAGGTCAGGCGTCATGGCCTGGATCGAAGACAGGTAGTGCGCGGGCGTGATGCCATCGTGCACGCCGCGGTGGCGAGACAGCAGCACGGGGCAGAGCGCATGCGCGCAGTACGCGGCGAATACCCCGCTCTTGGCCGCATAGTCGACCGGATAGGCGAGCACGCCATAGGTCGCGGTTGACAGTATCCGCGCCGCTTCGGCGGCCTCGACGCGGCCGTGCACCACCGCGCCCCGCCGGGCGATGCGGGCCGCAAGGCCGGTGTCGCCCAGGGGTGGACCGACGTCGTGCAGCGTGAAGCCGGCGCGGTCGACCCAATCGAACAGGGCCTCGCCTGCCTCCAGGTAAGTCTGGGCACGCAGTGCGGAGCCCCCGAGCACCACCACGGCGGCGTGCCGGTCCCGGTGCTGCGTGTCGCTTTCCCCCAGATTCGAGAACACCGGCAGCACCAGGTGCGGCCGCGGCGGCGCGTGGGCGTTGAGCCATTGCGCGGAACCCTCGCGGTTGGTCAGCCAGAAGTCGGCGAGCGATGCCAGCTCCGCGGCGATGTAGCGCTGCATCGGCGAAAGCCAGAACGCCGAGCGCCAGGGCGCCCCGTCGGCATACAGTTCGTGGAAGAAGATGCCGAGGCGGCGCATGCGCGGGCGGGCCTCGCGCAGGCGCCGCAGCAGCCATAGCGGCGTGCCGCGCCTGGCGTAGCCGTAGCCGCAGTAATGCAGGATCACGTCGGCGCCCGCCAGAGCGGCCGCCGGCAGGTCGGGGGTGGCCTCGACCAGATGTCCCTGCAACAGCCCGTTCAGCGTCGCGGCATAGTCCTTGACGCCACCCTCGCCGGGCGCGACCAGGCTGACCGGGCCGCCGATACCGTTGATGCCGCTGGTGCCGCTGGTGCCGCTGGTGCCGCTGGTGCCGCTGGTGCCGCTGAGGTTAGGGGCGGAGACGGATGGACTCGGCATTGGGACTGGCTCCTTGCGCATATGGCGAGGTTGTCATGTCTGCGGGCTGGAATTCTGTGCTCCAGCGCACGCCGGCTCTCGGCGTGACCGTGGTCCGCCAAATAAAAAGGCCCGCACGGCGAACCGTGCGGGCCTCGATGAAGCGATATCAGGGGAAGAAGCTTGCCAGGATCAACCGGCGCGCTTCAGGCTGACATGACGCTCAGGGTACATTGCTCTGGGTGAAGTTGAACGGCTTGCCGGCCACCGCATAGGAACCGCCGAACTCGAACTCTTCATTGCCCGACTGGCCCACACCGATATACATCGGGCTGTTGCCACCCTGCAGGTTGATCGGCGCATAGCGATAGTTCAGCACCTGCTTGCCGGCATAGTCGGTCACCGAGAACACGCTGGTCAGCAGCGGGCTTTGCTGGGTTTCAGACACCGTGATCGGATCGATCATACGCGAATCCTGCAGCGTCTTTTCGACCGTCAGCGTTGCCATGTCGACCAGTTGGACCTTCTGCTCGCCACGCGACACCACCCACAACTTGGTGTTCGAGTTGCCGAAGCTCTCGCGATTCACCTGGTGGATCATGCTGGTCGGGTTCTTGCCCACTTGCAGGCTGGTCACTTCCTTGATCAGTTCCGGATCGAGGTTGGTACCGGACTGCACGCCAGCCACCGAGATCGCGTGGATCACGCCGTCTTCCGTCGCCACCCAGGCCTGGCCGGGGTTGGCCAGCATCGAGACCCGCACCGCGGTCGGCTTTTCGGCCAGGCTCATGGTCTTGACGATGGTCGGAGCGTAGTTGTCCACCGAGAACGTCTGCGGCCATTGCGAGTCTTCCAGGCCGGTATTGTTCAGGGTGTTCTGCAGATCGTTGAAGCTGCCTTCGAAGTAGGTGTTGTTGACCTTGTCGAACAGCGGCTTCAGGTCCAGGAACACCACCTTCTTTTCCGACTTCGAGATCACTGCGGCCACGCCGGCGCGGGAGATCAGGTCCGCGTTGACGCCACCCACGGCGTAGCTCTTCTGGTTGGCTTCGCTCAGGCCAGGCGTCGCTTCGTCGCGACCCAGGCTCGCGCCGCGGTCACCCACCGGGTCACGCATCCAGCCCTGGGTGGTGTTGTCCTGCATGACGCTGAAGTCGGTCACGGCGGAAATCTCCGTCGGGGCCTTCATATCCGGCAGGTCAACGAAGCCCAGCAGCTTCATGAAGACGAAGTTCGACATGTTGCGGAAGCCCGGATAGAGGCCATGCCACGACATATCGCTGGAGTCATACGGACCGCCCACCTGGCTGCCGTCGGCGAGGCTGCCCAGCGCGATCACCGCCACCTGTCCCTTCAGGTTCTTGGTGTCCCAGATGGTCACCAGGGCAAATTCGGAATTCGACGTAATGGCGATGGCGGTGGGCACCTTGCCCTCCGGCAGCTTCACCGAAGCCGAGTGCGAAGCCGTATTCATGCCGACCGAGGCAATCAGGCCGTTCTGGAAAGCCACCAGCGATTGTGCGCAATCGTGCTCGCTGCAGCGGCCCATGGCGATCGGCTGCGTCGGCATCGCGCCGCCGTTGGCCGTGACGTGGTCCTTCAGCAGCGGATTGGTGGTGGTATGGCCCCAGAACCACGGGGTCTGCGGCTTTTCGGCAATGGTGCCGGCGCTCAGCGCGAGCGTCAGCAGCGGCGTGACGCCGGAGTCCGAAGCGTTGTCCGCGCGGAAAATCACGTCGCCCATGTTGCTGCCGTAGTCGTTGCGGCCGCAGTCGACGTTACCCAGCTGATAGATCACGTTGGTGCTGGTATCCATCGCGGCGCCCGGGTAATCCTGCTGGAAACAGGTATTGCCGTGCGGGTAAAAGGTCTTGTCCTCCGGTTTCCATACCGTACCAACTGCTGCGGCGGCGGAATTACTCGGGCCGTAGCGATAAGCCATGGCTTTTTCGCCGGAATAATCCGAGGCAATGGCGACATATTCGTCGGCATTCAAATTGCCGGAGCCGTCGAAAATCTCGTCGGCAACCTGGGTCGATTCAGCGGGCGTAGTGGGGCTACGCGAAGCTTCGGTCGACGAGGTGCTACCAGAGGTGGTTGCATCGGTGCCGTCGCCACCGCCGCCGCATGCCGTAAGGACCACAGCAGCACAGGCGGCGGCCAGGAAGTTCAGGCTCGGCAAAATGTAAGAATTACGCGCTCTGCGCAGGTCGGATGGGTTATCGCGGAGTAGATGTTTCCCTGTCATTGATTTTTAAGTAAACGGATAAAAGATGAAAGTGAATAAACATCACCACGCCCGTTCTTGAGCCGGTTTGCGGTGTGCGCGACGAATTGCAGTGGCATAAAAAGCGGATCGGGTTAACCCCTTGGAAAACCCGGCAGCGGCGATACTAGGGGCACGTGTCCGAGACCGTACAGAACGGTAACAATGGGTTACGTGTGATTTTCGGGCGCGGCACCTATGCACTATTGCGGGGCATGGTTGCGACGTAACGATTACTCGACCGCGGATCACATGTAAGTTTTTGTTCGATTTGTGGACAGTTTTCCGTACGGGGCAATATCATCGCGCGCGATTTTTCGTGATTAAAAAAGGGGAAACAGGACGGGCTGGGCGATGCCATTGCGGGGATTTAATGCCGGCGCGACGCCAGAGGCGGCAGGGGTTAATGCCACCTCAATTCCACATGAATGCCAGCGCAGCGCGCCGTTAAGCGCCACCCACGCACGCACGCCGGCCGGGCGGGCCAGTGCATTCGGCTCGCCTCGTTCGCCGCCATGCGCTATCGTTGAGCCCCCCGAGCCCGGCGCGCGCGCCGGGCGCAACCCCGTGCCCGAGACCTTCGGCTTGGGGCGCTGGATGGCGCCGACGACGAGCCGGGCAATGCATCGCCGGATCCGGCCGGCCAGGCGCCGGTCCGGCCCGCGCCCGCTGCCAGCCAGCACTCCTGAGTCCCGAGACGCCGATGCCCGATATCCTGCTGATCAACCCGAATACTTCCACCGCCACCACGCAGATGATGGTTGGCATTGCGCAGGCCTGGCTCGCGCAGCACCTGGCCGCCGCGCCGGCCGTGGTGGGTGCGACGGCCGCGCGCGGGGCGCCGATGATCGTCGACGATGCCGATCTGGCGGTGGCCACCACCTCGATGGGCGATGCCGACCTGCTGCGCCAGGCCCGCCTGGCTGGCGGCGTGATCGTCGGTGCCTTCGGCGACCCCGGCCTGGACGCGCTGCGCGCGCAGCTGGCGGTGCCGGTGGTGGGCATCGGCGAGGCCGCGATGCATGCCGCCGCGGCGGGCGGGCGGCGCTTCGGCATCGCCACCACCACGCCGCGGCTGGCGGCGTCGATCGAGTCCGCGGTGAGCCGGCACGGGCTGCAGGCCTGGTTCACCGGCGTGCGCTTCACCGATGGCGATCCGCGCGCGCTGGGCAACGCGCCGCAACAACAGGAAGAACAACTCGGGGGCGCCGTGCAGGCGTGTATCGACGATGGCGCGCAGGCCGTGATCATCGGCGGCGGGCCGCTGGGCGAGGCCGCGCGCGCGCTGGGACAGCGCTTCTCGGTACCGGTGATCGGGCCCATCCCTGCGGCCTGCGAGGCGCTGGCCCGTGCCATGCGGCTGGCCTGGCGCCAGGGGCCGGCGGCATCGCCGGCTGCGGCTGCGGCGGATGCCGCTGGAACGTAATGGGAGCCTAATGGACGCTTAATGGCGCACGCTTAATGGCGCTTGCGTCATGACGCATGCGCCGTGGCGCCGCGACTAGGCTACCCGCGTCGGACGTCTGGCCTTCATGGCCGAGGGGCGTACCTGTTGCAGCGCGCGCAGTGACTGCAGGGCATCCTCGACCGCTTCAATGCCGTCGCGCAGGCGGCCGGTGGCATAGCCCAGGCGGCTTTGCGCATCGGCATCGGGCGTGGAAAGGTTTTCGAGTGCGTCGACTTCCGCCTGCATCTGCCCGACCAGGCGGCGTAGCTGGGATGTGCTGTGCGAGGCTAGCGAACGGATCGCCATCGTGAGAGCCCTCCTTGCAAAGACCGGGTGCGCTCGCTGGCGCTGGTCCGCACGCTTCGTGCGGTGCCCGTCCTTTCTACCGTAAAGCTGGCGCAATAAGTTAGCCAGCGCTGTTACGAAATCGGCACGATGGCGTGGCCGTACGCCGCGCCGCGCTCCCGGCAGGTTCGGCTATAGTCACCCGATGGATTCACGCTCCCCCCGCATGCACGCAAGACCGGACAGCCCGCCCGACGACGGCGCCACCCCCGCGGCGCAAGCCGAGGTGCGCCACCGCGCCGGCCGGCGCAGCACGCTGGTCAGCGTCGCGGTCAATATCGGCCTGACTTCGGTACAGGCGGTCGCGGGCGTGATCTCCGGCTCGCAGGCGCTGCTTGCCGACGCCGCGCATTCGCTGTCCGACCTGCTGTCAGACTTCGTCGTGCTGGCCGCCGGCTGGCAAAGCCGCAAGGATCCGGACGCCGACCACCAGTACGGCCACCTGCGCTTCGAGACCGCCGCCTCGCTGGCCCTCGGGGTGCTGCTGCTGACGGTGGGCGCGGGCATGCTGTGGGCGGCGCTGGGCAAGCTGCAGCATCCGGCCGGGGCGCAGCCGGTGCAGCCGGTGGCGCTGTGGGTGGCGCTGGCCGCGCTGGCAGCCAAGGAACTGCTGTTCCGCTACATGCTGGCGGTGGCGCGGCGGGTGCGTTCGAGCATGCTGGTGGCCAACGCCTGGCATGCGCGCTCGGATGCGGCGTCGTCGCTGGTGGTGGCGCTTGGCATCGGCGGCAACCTGCTGGGCTACCACGTCCTGGATCCGATCGCGGCGATCGTGGTCGGGCTGATGGTGGCGCGCATGGGGCTGCGCTTTGGCTGGGATGCGCTCAACGACCTGATGGACCGCGCCGCCGACGCGGAGACCGTCACCGCGATCCGCGCCACCATGCTGGCCACGCCCGGCGTGCTCGGCCTGCACGACCTGCGCACCCGCAAGATGGGCGACCAGGTGCTGGTGGATGTGCATCTCGAGATCGACGCCACCCTGACCGTGGCGCAGGGCCATGCCATCGCGGTGGAGGCGCGGCGCCGCACGCTCGAACACCACCATGTACTGAACGTGATGACGCACGTCGACCCGGTATACATCGCCGCAAAGGCCGCCGAGGGCTGAGCCGGCTGTGGATAGCTTTGCCCCGGGCTGGGGATAACCCGCCGGACAAGCTGTGTCGCGCCTGGGGACGCGCTGTGGGACGTATACGGACAACTTCCGCCATCAACGGCCGGCGGTATACGCGGGCGCCGGCTTGTCCCGGCAAATCAGGGTTATCCCGGAGCCGTTATCTGTACGGCAAGTCACTGAGCGGAAAGGGAAAAGGTGACTTATCCACGGCCTGGAGCCCGGTTTACCTACTACTACTATGTTTACATACGTAAACAATATAAAGACAAAAGCCAGGACCTTTGTGCCGGACGACGATATGCCAGGTGCCACGCTGACGCGGTATACGCAACGGCACGTATACCGCGTCAGCGCGGCACCTTGAACGTCTTGCGCGCCGCCAGTACCTGCGCGCGCGTGGCGCAGCCCTCCTGGTGGTCGTTGACGAGCCCCATCGCCTGCATCAGCGCATACATCGTGGTGGGGCCGACAAAGCGCCAGCCGCGCTTCTTCAAGTCCTTGGACAGCGCGGTGGACTCCGGCGAAGTGGCCATGGTTCGCAGCACCTCGGGCGTCACCACCCTGGGGCGGCTGGCCGGATCGGGCTCGAAGCGCCAGAAGTAGGCCGCCAGCGAGGACTCGGTTTCCAATAGTTCGCGGGCGCGCCTGGCATTGTTGATCGCCGCCTCGATCTTGCCGCGATGGCGCACGATGCCGGCATCGCCCAGCAGGCGCGCGATATCGCGCTCGGTGAAGCGCGCCACTTTCTCGATGTCGAAATTGGCAAAGGCCTTGCGGAAGGCCTCGCGCTTGCGCAGGATGGTCAGCCAGCTCAGGCCGGACTGGAAGCCCTCCAGGCACAGCTTCTCGAACAGCCGGCGGTCGTCGGCCACCGGAAAGCCCCACTCGGTATCGTGGTAGTGGCAGTAGTCCTCCAGCGTGCCGCACCAGCCGCAGCGCACCGGTGCGGCCAGCGCTTCCTTGTTGCTCGTCATGCGTACCTTTCCAGTATCGAATGGATGGGGCGCCGGCCTGGCGCTCGCCGGCCGGCGCATTTGCTGCGATCATGCCCGCACCTGAGAATTTGCGGAAGGCTGAAAATGGACATGCGATTGACCACGCTGGACGACGACGGATGGGAGCTCGACGACGCCGAGCCCATCGCCGCCGCCCACCCCGACACCTTCTGGATGCCGCCCCGCGCTGAGCGCGACGCGCTCGCCGCCGGCCAGCAGGTCAAGCTGATCTTCCGCATCCTGGTCGCGGACGAGGCCGGTAACGAGGAAGTCCACGTCGAACGGATGTGGGTCAACGTCACCGGGCGCGAAGGCGCGCTCTATACCGGCGAACTCGACAACCAGCCGTACTGCACCGACGAGATGACCCCCGGCATGCCGCTGTGCTTCGAGGCCCGGCATGTGATCCATATCTACCGCGAAGGCGGCGAGGACGCCTGACCGGCCCGCCCGCGGGCAACAAAAAAGCCAGCCTCTCGCGGCTGGCTTTTTTCATCGATGCGCGACGCGCTCAGGCCAGTTTCCTGCCGGTCCGGTCATGCATGAACACCAGCGCGACAAAGCTGACCACGGCGGCGGCAATCACGTAGTACGCCGGCGCCAGCTTGTTCTGCGTCGATTCGATCAGCCACGTCACGATCAGCGGGGCAAAGCCGCCGAAGATGGTCACGGCGAAGTTGTAGGCCAGCGACAGGCCGGTGGAGCGCACCTCGGTCGGGAACTGCTCGGCCAGCACCGCCGGGGCCGGGCCGGTAAAGGCCGCCAGCAGGATGCCCAGCACGATCTGCACCTGCAGCAGCGTCTGCGTGGTCGGCGCCACATTGAGCCAGTGGAACAGCGGATAGGCCAGCACGCCGATCAGCAGCGCCACCACGCCCAGCATGCGCTTGCGGCCGACGCGGTCCGACAGCATGCCCATCAGCGGGCACAGCACCAGGATGATGGCGCCGCACAGCGCGGTCGACTGGAACGTGGCGCCCAGCGGCAGGCCCAGCTGCTGCTTGGCGTACGACGGCATGTAGAACACCAGCACATAGGTGCAGACCGTCCACAGGATAGTCACGCCCAGGCCCGCCAGCACTTCGCGCGGGTGGTCGCGCAGCACCTGCGACAGCGGCGAGAACTTCACCCTGGACGCGCGGCGGGCGGCCTGGCGCGCCTCGAACTCGGGCGGTTCGTGCAGGTGCGAGCGGATATACATGCCCACCGGGCCGATCAGCAGGCCGAACAGGAACGGGATGCGCCAGCCCCAGGCGTCGATCTGTTCCGGCGCCAGCCCGTTGGTGACCAGCGCGCCCATGGCCGCGCCCAGCATGAACGAGATGCCCTGGCTGGCCTGCTGCCAGCTGGCGTAGGCGCCGCGCTCGGCGTCGGGCGCGTGCTCGATCAGGAAGGCGGTTGCGCCGCCCACTTCGCCGCCGGCGGAAAAGCCCTGGATCAGGCGTGCCAGGACGATCAGCGCCGGCGCCCACAGGCCGATCTGGTCGTAGGTCGGGGCCAGCCCGATGATCGCCGTGCCCAGCGCCATCAGCAGGATGGTCAGCGTCAGCGCCGCCTTGCGGCCGACGCGGTCGGCATAGACCCCCAGCACGATGGCGCCGACCGGGCGCATGAAGAAGCCCACGCCGAAGGTGGCGACGGTGAGCAGGAACGAGGTCAGGTCATTGCCGGTGGGAAAGAACAGCTTGGCAATGATGACGGCGAAGAAGCTGTAGACGGTGAAGTCGAACCACTCCAGGCCATTGCCGATGGTGGCGGCGATGATCGCCTTGCGTCGGGTGGCGTTGGTCAGTTCTGGGACGGGGGCGGTAGTCGCGGTCATGAAGCGTTGGTGATGCGGGGAAATCGCGATTTTAAGCGATTCCTTAATCCCGCACCTGCACGCGACAAGCTGCGCAATCTGGTGCGCCGACTTCGTCACCCCGCGGTCTGGCCCCGTCCGGCGCCCGGCGCGGCCTCGGCTGGCGCCTGTGAGGCCATCGTGGCAGGCGGATCAGGGGCGGGGCGGCGGCGCATGATCCACATCAGCAGGGCGCTGGCCACCCAGCCGGCCACGAATACCGTGTCCCCGGCGCGGTTCAGCCAGGCGGGCAGGGCCGCCATGCCTGTCACCGACAGCAGCAGGCCGGCCGGCAGCCGCGCCAGGATCCACAGCGCGACGGCGGGTACGCTGCCATAGACGCCCGGCTGCCACCACTGGACCGGGATGCGGTTGTGCCGTCCGGCGCGGCGCGGATTGCGCGATGCCACCTGATTCTCCTGCCATCCGCGCGGATAAGCGCCGTGGCGACCGTGTTGCGAAAGTCCCTGAGAAGCTTCTGACCGCGAGCTCCCGGCTGCAGCATAAGCCCCTCGCATCGGCCGCGGTGCAGGCCCCGCGCGGGTTGTGTGGGCCGCGCCACGGATGGCCCCAGTGGTTCAATTTTTTTGCATGACGTGTCCGCAAACCACGCCCGCGAGCGCCGCCGTTCTTTGCCAAACTGGAAGCCAGTACACAAACCGTTTGAAGGCGGTATTGCCATGCTTCCCTCGCTCTATATCTCCCACGGTTCGCCGATGCTGGCCATCGATCCCGGGCCCACCGGCGCCGCGTTCGAGGCCCTGGGCGCCCGGCTGCGCGCGCAGCGCCCGCGCGCGGTGCTGGTGATTTCGGCGCACTGGATCTACAGCACGCTGGCCGTCACCAGCCGCGAACGCCAGGAAGCCTGGCACGATTTCGGCGGCTTCCCGCGCGAGTTATACGCGTTGCGCTACGACGCCCCGGGTTCGCCGGACCTGGCGGCGCGGGTAAAGGTGCTGGTCGAGTCGGCGGCGATTCCCGGCGCGGGCTTTGTCGGCCATGACGACGAGCGCCCGCTGGACCACGGCGCCTGGATGCCGATGCGCCACTTCTTCCCCGACGCTGACACGCCGGTGGTGCAGCTGGCGCTGAATCCTTACCTGTCGCCCGCGACGCAGATCGCGATCGGGCGCGCACTGGCGCCGCTGCGCGACGAAGGCGTGCTGGTGCTGGCCTCCGGCAGCTTCACGCACAACCTGCAGGAAGTGTTTGGCGGCGGCCGGCGCGAACAGCACGGCCCGCAAGCCGAACCGTATGTCGAAGCCTTCCGCACATGGATGGCCGAGGCGCTGGACCACACCCTGGCCACCGGCGACACCCGCCGTATTGCCGACTACCGCGCCCAGGCGCCCTATGCGCGCCGGGCGCACCCGACCGACGAACACCTGCTGCCGTTCTTCGTGGCGCTGGGTGCGGCGCTCGGTGCGGCGCCCGGGCCGGAGGGCGCGCGTGCCGCGCTGCCGGAGCCGGCCAGGGTGTCGCGCGTGGCCGACGAGGTCACCTATGGCGTGCTGGCCATGGACAGCTTCGTGTTCGAAGGCATCGGCGCGGCGGCGCCGCTGCGCGCCGCGGCCTGAGGGCTTAACCGCCCGCCGGCGGGCGCGGCGGCAGGTAGCGCCGCGCCGAGCGCGCGCCCGCCAGCGCGATCCAGCCCATGGTCAGCGCCACCAGCGCCAGGCCGGCGCGCAGGCTGGCCAGATGCGCCACGCCGCCGATCAGCACCGGGCCCAGCAGCAGCCCGACGTAGGCGAAGCGCGCCACGCGCGCGATCGCTTCCGCCGGCGCCACGCCCGGCAGCCGCGACGCCGCGACAAAGAAGATCGGCACCATATTGGCCGCGCCCAGCCCCATCAGCGCAAAGCCCGCCAGCGCGGCCAGCGGCAGCGGCACTGCCAGCGCCAGCGCGATGCCGGCAAAGCCCAGCCAGGCACTGCCGGTCAGCGTGGCGCTGTCGCCGAGGCGCGCGCGCAGGCGGTCGCCGCCGAAGCGCCCGCATGCCATGCCGCCCGAGAACGCGGCATAGCCCAGGCTGACCCAGCCGTCGGGCGCGCGTGCCACGTCGCGCATATAGACGCTGGTCCAGTCGTACATCGCGCCCTCGCCGATCAGCCCGAGAAAGGCCAGCAGCCCCAGCAGCCACAGCGCGCGCACCGCGTGGTCACGATGGTGGGGCGCGGAAGGCAGCACCGGGTGGTCGGCCAGCAGCCCCGGCAGCGTTGCCACCGCCACCGCCGCGGTCACGCCGGCCATCATCGCCGCATGCGCCACCGGCGCCACCCCCAGCGCCAGCATCGCGCCGCCAAAGCCCGCGCCCGCCATGCCGCCCAGGCTGAACATGCCATGCAGCGACGACATCACCGGCCGCGTGCGGCTGGCCTCGACCGTGGCGGCCTGCGCGTTCATGGCGACGTCGAACGCCGCATTGGCCATGCCGAACGCCAGCAGCGCGGGCAACAGCAGCCAGAACGACGGCATCGCCAGGATGGCCACCGTGGCCAGCGCGAACAGCAGCCCGCCGGCCACGGACGCGCGCGCGCTGCCGGCGCGCGCCACCCAGCGCCCCACCGGGCCCATCGCCACGATGGCGCCGCCGGCCACCGCCAGCATCGCCAGCGACAGCATCGCGTCGGACAGGCCGAAGCGCGCCTTGATGGTCGGGATATGCACGCCCCAGGTGGCAAAGGTGGCGCCGTTGACGAAGAACAGCGCCATGGTGCCGCGCGTGGCGCGCGCGACCCGGCCCGCGGGCAGCGCGGCGGCGGGCGCAGGCGAGCCGTTCATGGGCGGGACGCGTCCACGCGCAGCAACCCGCGCCGGTGCAGCGCGTAGCCGAAGGCCGCCAGCGCGGCCAGCGCCAGCGCCAGCATGACCCACAGCATCAGCCAGTAGCCCCCGGCCGCGCGCCAGAGCAGCGCGCCCAGCCACGGGGCCGCCGCCTGCATCAGCAGCACCGGGGTCATCATCAGCCCGTTGAGCGTGGCGTAGTGGTGGCGCGAGATCAGCTCCGGCATCGCCATCGCGCGCAGCATGGTGTTGACGCCGTTGGCGCAGCCGTACAGCACGGCCGCCACCATCAGCCATGCGCCATGCCCCAGCGCAAAGCACAGCAGCCCGGCGCTCATCAGCGCATAGACCGGCAGCGACAGCCGCACCGGGTGGCGCACGCCCGCGCGCATCATCAGCATGCGGCCCGCCACCTGGGCCGGGCCGATCAGCGCCGCGACCGCCAGCTGCTGCGCCACCGGCATGCCTTTCTCGGTCAGCATCGGGATCAGGTGCGCGCCCAGCAGCGATGCCACCACCGCGGTCGCGGTAAAGGCCAGCACCACCGCCCAGAACACCGGCTGGCGCAGCGTGGCGCGGGCAATGTCGCGGCTGCCGGCGGGGCCGGTGCCGGTGCCCGTACCGGAGTAAGACGGATGCAGGGCGTAGCGCATGCGCGCGTGCAGCGGCGCGCAGACCAGCAGATTCAGCAGGGCAAAGCCGACCAGGGTCGGGCGCCAGCCAGTATGCAGCACCAGCCATTGCGCCAGTGGCACGAAGATCGTGCTGGCGAAGCCGGCCATCAGCGTGACTACGACGATCGGCTTCTGGTACTGGTCGCCATAGGCCTGGCGCAGCACCACGAAAGCGGGCTCGTACAGCGTGGTCGCCATCGCCAGCCCGAGCGGCACCCACATCAGCAGGAACACCGCCTGCGACGGCGTCCACGCCCACAGCAGCAGGCCCAGCCCGGCCAGCACCGAGCCCGCGCCCATCACCTTGCGCGCCGGCGCGCGGTCCAGCAGCCGCCCGACCGCGAACGAGCACAGCGCCCACACCAGCAGCCCCAGCGAATAGCCGCCCGCCAGGAACGGCTTGGACCAGCCCAGGCTGCGGATCATGGGGTCGATGAAGACGGTGAAGGCGAAGAACAGCGTGCCCCAGGAAATGGTCTCGGTCAGGCCGAGGATCCACACCAGCCGGCGCGGCGGCGTGGCGGGCTGCGCGGGCCCGGTGCGGGCCGGGCTGGCAGGATGGCGGGTGTCGGCGTCCGCCCCGGGGCTGGCTTCTAGTGTGGTCATGGCGGGCCCGGCGGGGGATGGCCGCCATGGGAGCGGCGCGCCTGGGCCAGTCGGAAATTGTAGCGATGCTGCGCGCCGGCTGCTCGCGGTGTGCCGGCCGCCACGCGCGTTACTGTGCGGTCACCGGCGTGGGCGGTCCTTTCAGCTCGACCACATTGCCGTCGGGGTCCTGCACATACAGCGAGGGGCCCTTGCCTTCGGCGCCGAAGCGCTGCGCCACTTCGCCCGCGTCGACCCCATGCCGCGCCAGCTGCGCGCGCAGCGCGTCGGCGTCGAACGGGTCGATGCGCAGGCAGAAATGATCGAGGTTGCGGCCCTCGTCGCCCGGCCCGGCGCCGCCCGCGCGGCCCAGCGGGCCATCGAGCGAAACCAGGTCGATCAGGCCGCCGCCCGCGCGCAGCTGGGTCAGGCCCAGTTCGGTCTGCTCGCGCTCGACGCTGCAGCCGAGCACGTCGACATAGAAGCGCCGCAGCGCGGCCACATCGGCGCTGCGCAAGACCAGGTGGTCGATGCCGAGGATGCGGAACATGGGGTCAGTGGTGCAATCCGTCATAGTCGATCACCTTCAGGCTGTCGAGGTCGACATTGTCCAGGCAGCGCACATTGACCGCGGCCATCGGCTTGCCGTCCTTGTCCTGGCCATCGGCGTACGGGCCGCAGCCGCACACCGGGCAGAAGCGGTGCGCGATCTTCATGGTGTTGAAGCGGTAGGTGGAGGCGTTGCTCTCGGGCGTTTCCAGCTTGAACGTGGCGCGCGGCACGAACCGCAGCAGGTGGCCGCGCCGGCGGCAGATCGAGCAGTTGCAGCGGATCACGCTGGGGATGCTGTCGGCCTCGACTTCGAAGGCGATATTGCCGCAATGGCAGCTTCCGTTGAAGGTCATGTCGTCTCCTTGAAATGAAGTCCGTTCGAACCAAATCACATCAAAGCTGCTGCGCCGCAATATGGCGGCACATTGTTCGGTTTTTGACAGTGTAGTCCGGCCGCGGGTGCCACAATGCCCGCAAGTCGTTGCAAGACGATGGCGGCATGTCCACGCACGACCCCGCACACCCACAACAGGAGACCCGCATGAGCGACACCCACGCGCCTGCACGCGCCACCTTCAGCCATATGGAACAAGGCACCCGCGAAGACTGGGCCGCCATCTCGGCCGAGTTCATGCCGTACGCCCGCGCGCTGCCGGACCGCGTGCTGGCGCACCTGCGCCTGCTCGACGGCGACTGCGGCGGCTTCCCCGTGGACCGCCTCACGCATTCGCTACAGACCGCGACCCTGGCGCACCGCGACGGCCAGGACGAGGAATACGTGGTCTGCGCGCTGCTGCACGATATCGGCGATACGCTCGGCAGCTTCAACCATCCCGATATCGCCGCCGCGATCCTGAAGCCCTTCGTCAGCCCCGAGAACCTGTGGATGGTGGAAAAGCACGGCGTGTTCCAGGGCTACTACTTCTTCCATCATCTCGGACTCGATCGCAACCTGCGCGAGCAGTACCGCGCTCAGCCCGAGCTGTTCGAGCGTACCGCCGAGTTCTGCCGCAAGTACGATGCGGCGGCGTTCATGACGGACTACGACACGCTGCCGCTGTCGTTCTTCGAGCCGATGGTGCGCCGCGTGCTGTCGCAACCGAAGCATTCGATGTACGTGAAGCCGGGGGAAACGACGCTGGCGCAGGCGTAAGTCGTCGACTGACGCAAACCGGCGGTGTTCCCCTCTCCCCTCATGGGGAGAGGGCAGGGTGAGGGGTGGTTTGGCAAGGCACCACGCATCGAGAAACGCCGGCCCTCTCCCCCGGCCCCTCTCCCGCGAGCGGGAGAGGGGAGGAAGAAGCGCGCCTCAGGCCGCGCGCTGCGCCGACTCCGGATGCCGGAACTGCTCCAGCAGCTTCGCCCACCGCGCACGCACCGCCTTCAGGTTGTTTTCCTTCACATGCCCGAAGCCGCGGATATCGTCGGGCAGGTCGGCCAGCGCCACCGCGGTGTCGTGGTTGGCGGCATTCAGGCCCGCCACCAACTCATCGAGCAAGGCACGGTACTCGCCGATCAGCGCGCGCTCGGTGCGGCGCTCTTCGGTCTTGCCGAAGATGTCGAAGAGGCCGCCGCGCAGTCCCTTCATTTTCGCCAGCACGCGGAACAGCTTCATCGTCGACGGGCCGAACTTGCGCTTGACCAGGTGGCCCTTGTCGTCGCGCTTCGAGGTCAGCGGCGGTGCCAGCCAGAAGTTGAGCTGGTAGTCCTTGCCCGGCTCGCCTTCGAACTGCGCACGCAGCTTGTCGAGGAACACAGGATCGGTGTAGAGCCGCGCCACTTCGTACTCGTCCTTGTACGCCATCAGCTTGGCCAGGTTGCGCGCCGCCGCCTCGGTCAGCGGCAGCGCCTTGCCGCTGCCCACCAGCGCGCTCTCGGCCGCGCGCACGCGGTCGATGGCTTCGCGATAGGTGCGCGCGTACGCGGCATCCTGGTAGGCGGTCAGGTGTTCCATGCGCCGGGCGACCAGCTTTTCAAGCATCGCGCCGCTCGAGGCCGGCAGCTTCACGACTTCCGCGCCTTCGGCGGTGCGCTTCAGCTTGCCGGTCAGCGACAGCACGTGCTCCGGGTCGTGCGCCATATGGCGGCCCCAGTCGAACGCGGCCTTGTTCTTCTCGACCGCCACCCCGTTCAGCTCGATGGCACGCTCCAGCGCCTGCAGCGTCAGCGGGATCCAGCCCTTCTGCCAGGCGTAGCCCAGCACCAGCGGGTTGGTGTAGATGGCATCGCCCAGCAGCGCCACGGCCAGGCCCGAGGCATTGATGAAGTCGCACTTCTCGCCCACCGCACTGCGCACGTCCTGCTCGGCCGACAGGCCCGGGAACTGCCACTTCGGGTTCTTGATGAAGTCGGCGGTCGGGGTTTGCGCGGTGTTGACCACGGCGCGGGTGCGGCCGGCCTGGGTCTTGGAGATGACCTCGTCGGTGGCCGACACGATGGCGTCGCAGCCGATCACCAGGTCGGCCTCGCCCATGGCGATGCGGGTGGCATGCAGGTCGTCGGGGCGCGCGGCCAGCTGCACGTGCGACAGCACCGCGCCGCCTTTCTGCGCCAGGCCGGCCATGTCGAGCACGGTGACGCCCTTGTTCTCCAGATGCGCGGCCATGCCCAGCAGGCCGCCGATGGTCACCACGCCGGTGCCGCCGACGCCGGTCACGAGGATGCCGTAGGCGCGGCGGATCGCCGGCAGTTGCGGCTCAGGCAGCGGCGGCAGGCTGTCCATCGACACGCCGTGCTGCTCGGGCTTGCGCACCTGCGCGCCTTCGGCCGTGACAAAGCTGGGGCAGAAGCCGTTCACGCACGAGAAGTCCTTGTTGCACGACGACTGGTTGATCTGCCGCTTGGTACCGAGATCGGTTTCCAGCGGTTCCACCGACAGGCAGTTGGACTTGACCGAGCAGTCGCCGCAGCCTTCGCACACCGCGTCGTTGATAAAGGCGCGGCGCGGCGGGTCTTCCATCGTGCCGCGCTTGCGGCGGCGGCGCTTCTCGGTGGCGCAGGTCTGGTCGTAGATCAGGATGGTGCAGCCCGGCACCTCGCGCAATTCGCGCTGCACGCGGTCGAGCTGGTCGCGATGGTGAATGTCGATGCCTGCCGGCAGCTTGATCGCCGCGTTGTATTTCTCGGGCTGGTCGCTGACGATGACGATCTGCTTCGCGCCCTCGCTGTGCACCTGCCAGGCGATGTCCTGCACCGACAGCTGGCCGTCGACCGGCTGGCCGCCGGTCATCGCCACCGCGTCGTTGTAGAGGATCTTGTAGGTGATATTGACGCCCGCGGCGATCGACGCGCGGATCGCCAGCAGCCCGGAATGGAAGTAGGTGCCGTCGCCCAGGTTGGCGAACACATGCTGGTCGCCGGCAAACGGCGCCTGGCCGATCCACGCCACGCCTTCGCCGCCCATCTGGCTGAAGGTGCTGGTGCTGCGGTCCATCCACACCGTCATGTAGTGGCAGCCGATGCCGGCCAGCGCGCGCGAGCCCTCGGGCACATTGGTCGAGGTGTTGTGCGGGCAGCCCGAGCAGAACCACGGCTTGCGCTCGGCCTTCGCCTGGCCCTTCCCCTGGCCCACAACGCGCGGCGTGGCCAGCGCCTTTTCCTTGGCCTCGATGATGGCCAGCCGCGCGGTGATGCGCGCGCGCACGTCCATGGGCAGCTCGAACTTGTCCAGCCGCGTGGCGATGGCCTTGGCGATGATCGCCGGCGACAGCTCATAGTGCGCCGGCAGCAGCCAGTTGCTTTGCGGGATCGACCATTCGCCGCCGGCGTTGTCCTTTTCATCGAACTTGCCGTAGACCTTGGGGCGGACGTCGTCGCGCCAGTTGTACAGCTCTTCCTTGAGCGCGTACTCCATGATCTGGCGCTTTTCTTCGACCACCAGGATTTCCTGCAGGCCCTCGGCAAAGGCGCGCGCGCCATGCGCTTCCAGCGGCCACACGCAGCCCACCTTGTACAGCCGGATGCCGATCTGCGCGCAGGTGGCGTCGTCCAGGCCCAGGTCGGCCAGCGCCTGGCGCGTGTCCAGGTAGGCCTTGCCGCCGGTCATGATGCCGAAGCGCGCGTGCGGCGAATCGATCTCGATGCGGTCCAGCTTGTTGGCGCGCACATAGGCCAGCCCGGCGTACCACTTGTAGTCGAGCAGCCGCGCTTCCTGCTCCAGCGGCGGATCGGGCCAGCGGATATTGAGGCCGCCCGGCGGCATGATGAAGTCGCCCGGCAGCGCGATCTGCACGCGGTGCGGGTCCAGCTCGACCGAGGCCGACGATTCGACCACGTCGGTGACGCACTTCATCGCCACCCATAGCCCGGAATAGCGGCTCATGGCCCAGCCGTGCAGGCCGTAGTCCAGGTACTCCTGCACGTTCGACGGATACAGCACCGGCAGGCCGCAGGCCTTGAAGATGTGCTCGGACTGGTGCGCCAGCGTGGACGATTTTGCCGAGTGGTCGTCGCCGGCCAGCACCAGCACGCCGCCGTGCTTCGAAGAGCCGGCCGAATTGGCGTGCTTGAACACATCGCCGGTGCGGTCCACGCCCGGCCCCTTGCCGTACCACATGCCGAAGACCCCGTCGAACTTCGCATCGGGGTACATGTTGACCTGCTGCGAGCCCCACACCGAGGTCGCGGCCAGGTCTTCGTTCAGGCCGGCCTGGAACACGATGTTGTGCGCGGCCAGGTGCTTCTTGGCCTTCCACAGCGACTGGTCCAGCGCGCCCAGCGGCGAGCCGCGGTAGCCGGAGATAAAGCCGGCGGTATTCAGCCCGGCGGCATGGTCGCGCTCCTGCTGCAGCATCGGCAGGCGCACCAGCGCCTGGGTGCCGCTGATATAGATGCGGCCGCGTTCGAGCGTGTATTTGTCTTCGAGGGAAACGTTGGCGAGCGCCTGGCGGATGGCGTCGCTGACCGGAGAGGTCAGGGGGGCATTCATGCGTGCTCCTCTATGGGCGTGCTGTCGGGATCACCGACACCTACAGTTGTGGGCAACCGCCGCGTCGCCTCTTGTGAAGGCTGTGGGTGGCTGTGTCTCTGCGCGGCATGGTAGCACCGCCACAAAATCGGCGGTACCTTGCAATGCAGCACGAAGCGTGCCCGTTACGCCGGTAATTTCCCGTATGGACAGGACTTGGCGTGTACACTGCGTTGCACCGAGACCACCCGTGCCGTTGCCGGGCGGTCTCTCAAGCGTCATATCTGCGTTGCCATCATGGTGCAACCCGATCTCTTGACCGCCCGCGCTCAGGCGCGGCTTGCCAGCGAATATCCGAACATGACCATTTCCCCCCGCCAGGGCACCGCAACCCTGGCCGTGCTGATCGACGCCGACAACGCGGCGCCCGCCATCGTCGAAGGCCTGCTGGCCGAGGTCGCCAAGTACGGCGTGGCCGCCGTCAAGCGCATCTATGGCGACTGGACCCGGCCCAACCTGGCAGGCTGGAAGGAACGGCTGCTGTCGCACTCGATCCAGCCGATCCAGCAGTTCCGCTACACCGTCGGCAAGAACGCGACCGACAGCGCCATGATCATCGACGCCATGGACCTGCTCTACACCGGGCGCTTCGATGGCTTCTGCATCGTCTCCAGCGACAGCGACTTCACCCGCCTGGCCTCGCGCATCCGCGAGCAGGGCCTGACGGTGTACGGCTTTGGCGAGCGCAAGACGCCCAAGCCGTTCGTCACCGCGTGCGACAAGTTCATCTATTCCGACGTGCTGCGCGCAGAGGTCGACACCGAAGGTGCCGACGGGGCCGACGGCGCGGCCGCGCCCACGCGCAAGCGCAGCACCGGCGAGCTGCGCCAGGACTCGCGCCTGGTGCGGCTGCTGCAGAACACCGCGCAGGCGGTCTCGGACGAAGACGGCTGGCTGACGCTGGGCAGCATGGGCAACCACATCGCCAAGCAGGCGCCCGAATTCGACTCGCGCAACTACGGCTACGGCAAGCTGTCGGAACTGGTGCTGGCCACCGGCCTGTTCGAAGTGGAGACGCGCAACGGCGGCAACAACAAGACCATCTGGGTGCGGCTGAAGAAGCGCGCCAAGGGCGGCGAGCCGCAGCAGCGTGCGCCGCAGCCGCCGGCCCAGCATGCCGAGCCGGCACGGCGCCAGCCCACCCCCGCACCCGCGCCGGCCGAGGCGCCGGCACAAGCGTCGGCACAAGCGCCGGAACCCGCCCGCGGCGTCGAGCCGCTGCCCACGCCGGAGTCGGACGACCCCGAAGCCGAAGTCCCGGCGCAAGCCGAGCCGCCCTTTGTCGCCGCCGATGCGGTGCAGGCCGAGCCCGAGCCGCAGCCAGTGCCGCCGCTCGAAGCAGCGCCGCAGCCGGACCCGCAACCGAAGTCAGGCACCGGCGCGCGCAAGCGCGCGGCGCGCCGGCCGGAAGTGACGCTCAGCGAAACGCCGTGGCCGATCGACCAGTCGGTGTTCGCGGCGCCGGGCACCACTGTGCTGACGGCGACGGTGGAGGCGGAGGCGCAACCGCAACCGGCCGCTGTTGAAGCAGAAGCCGCACCGGCGCCGGCGCGCAAGACGCGCAAGCGGGCGAGCAAGAAAGCGGAGTAAAGCCGGCCGCCGGTTTTCTCCGCTTGCGGGAGAGAGTAGCCCGCACGCTGGCCATGCCGGCTTGCTCCCAGTCACCGACACGTCGTCCCCGCATAGGCGGGGACCCAGTGTCTTTGAAGCGCAAGCGCTTCTCAAAGTCGCTGGATTCCCGCTTTCGCGGGAATGACGGTGGTCTTTGATTTTTTGGTGGCACCAACAAGATCAAAGGCTTAGCGAAGGTTCCTGGGTAGGGGAGCCCGCCACCAGGGTCATCAGCCCATGCAAGCGCCATCAGCGCGCAGCCCTACCGCACCAACTGATTGATCTCGATAATCGGCATCAGCACCGCCAGCACGATCAGCAGCACCACCACGCCCATGGTCAGGATCAGCAGCGGCTCCAGCAGGCTGGTCAGGAACAGCGTGCGCCGTTCCAGTTCCTGCGCTTCGCCTTGCGCGGCGCGCTCCAGCATGATCGGCAGGTTGCCGGTGGCTTCGCCGGAGCGGATCAGGTGCACCAGCACCGGCGGGAACTGGTTCTGCGCCGCCAGCGCGCGCGCCAGCGAGGCGCCTTCGCGCACGCGGGTGTTGGCGTCTTCCACGTTGGCGCGCAGCGCCTCGTTGGTCAGGGTCTCGCCGGCGGCCTGCAGGCTGCGCAGGATCGGCACGCCCGCTGACACCAGGATCGCCAGCGTGCCGGCAAAGCGCGCGGTGTTGTAGCCGCGCACCAGCTTGCCCAGCAGCGGCGCGGTCAGCAGCCAGCGGTGCCATTCGAGCCGCACCGCGGGCTGGCGCAGCAGCCGGCGGATGCTGAACGCCGCCACCGCGATCACCGCCAGCGCGGCCCACCACCAGTTGCGCACGAAATCCGACAGCCACAGCATGATGATGGTCAGCGTGGGCAGCTTCTGCTTGGTGTTGGCGAACACGCTCACCACCTGCGGCACCACGTACGACAGCAGGAAGATCACGATCGCGAACGCCACCACCGTGACGATGGCCGGATAGGTGAAGGCCAGCCGGATCTTGGAGGTCAGCGTGTTGCGTGACTCGATATAGCCGGCCAGCCGCTCCAGCACCACGCCCAGGTGGCCCGAATGCTCGCCGGCGGAAACCAGCGCGCGGTAGATGTCCGGAAAATCGCGCGGATGCTGCGCCAGCGCCACCGACAGCGCGCTGCCGCCCATCACTTCGGCGCGGATGCCGGCCAGCAGCTCATGGACATAGGGGCGCTCGGCCTGGTCGGCCAGCGCGCCCAGCGCTTCGTCCAGCGGCAGGCCGGCCACCACCAGGCTGGCCAGCTGGCGCGTGAACAGCGCCTGCTCCTGCGTCGACAGCTTGCGCGCGAGCAGCTGGCTGCCGCGGCGCGGCGCCAGGCCGGCGCCGGCGAGAGCATCGACGGTCAGCGGCGTCAGCCCGCGCGCGCGCAATTGATGGCGGGCCTGGCGTGCGCTGTCGGCCTCGATCACGCCGCGGTCGGTCTTGCCGGCGGCGTCGGCGGCTTCATAGCGGAAAGCTGGCATCCGGGCGGCTCCGCGTCAGTCGCGCGTGACGCGCAGCACTTCCTCGAGCGAGGTCGCGCCGCTGTCGATCCAGCGCTGGGCGTCGCCGCGCATGGTGTGCATGCCGTGCGCCAGCGCCACCTGCTTGATCTCCGATTCCGGCGCCTGGCGGTGGATCATGGTGCGGATCTCGTCGTCGACCGTCAGCAGCTCGTAGACCCCCATGCGTCCCTGGTAGCCCGACTGGCCGCACTTGTCGCAGCCGACCGGATGCCAGAGGGTCTGCAGCGGCTTGCCCTGCGCGTGCAGCACTTCGGCCTCGGCGGGCGTGACCTCGATCACTTCCTCGCGCTTGCAGTGCGGGCACAGGCGCCGTACCAGCCGCTGCGCCAGCACCCCCAGCAGCGACGACGACAGCAGGAAAGGCTCGATGCCCATGTCGACCAGCCGCGTCACCGCCGAAGCCGAGTCGTTGGTGTGCAGCGTGGCCAGCACCAGGTGGCCGGTCAGCGACGCCTGCACCGCGATCTGCGCGGTCTCCAGGTCGCGGATCTCGCCGATCATGACGACGTCCGGGTCCTGGCGCAGGATCGCGCGCAGGGCCTTGCCGAAGGTCATGTCGATGCGCGGGTTGACCTGGGTCTGGCCGATCCCCTCGAGGTCGTACTCGACCGGGTCTTCCACCGTCATGATGTTGGTGGTGCGCGCATCCAGCCGCGACAGCGCGGCATACAGCGTGGTGGTCTTGCCCGAGCCGGTGGGGCCGGTCACCAGCACGATGCCGTGCGGCTGGCGGATCAGGTGGTCGAAGCCGCGCAGCGTGCCGGGCGCCATGCCCAGCTTGGCCAGGTCGAGCCGGCCGGCTTCCTTGTCGAGCAGGCGCAGCACCGCGCGCTCGCCGTGGCCGGTGGGCAGCGTCGACACGCGTACGTCGACCGGCCGCCCGCCCACGCGCAGCGTGATGCGGCCGTCCTGCGGCAGGCGTTTTTCGGCAATGTCGAGCTGCGCCATGATCTTGATGCGCGAGATCAGCGCGCCGTGCAGCGCCTTCTTGGGCCGCACCACGTCGCGCAGCGTGCCGTCGACGCGGAAGCGCACCACCGACGACGATTCGAACGGCTCGATATGGATATCCGAGGCGCCTTCGCGCGCGGCCTGCGTCAGCAGCGCGTTGATCATGCGGATGATCGGTGCATCGTCTTCGGATTCGAGCAGGTCTTCCACCGCGGGAATGTCCTGCATCAGGCGCGACAGGTCGACCTCGCCCTCGACCTCGCCCACCACCTGCGCGGCGCTGCCGTCCTGGCGGTGGTAGGCGTCGGACATGGCATGCTCCAGCGCCTCGGGCTCCAGCACGCGCAGGCGCAGCGCGCCGTGCACGCGCGCCACTTCGGCCAGCGCGGTGGGCGAGGTGGCGCGGCTGACCCACACCTCCAGCCCGTCGGGGCGCTGGTGCGCGATCAGCAGCGGGGCCTCGCGCGCGAAGCCGTAGGAGACCAGCCGCGCCGCCATCGGCGAGGGGGGCTCGAGTTCGGCCGGCGGCGGCGGCGGGTTGATGCCAGCGGTGCCAGCGGTGCCGGCGGTGCCGGCGATGCCGGGAGGAAGGGCGGTTTGGACTTCGCTGGCCATGACGGGCCTCAGTACGGGAGCGCGGATTCGCCGCGCTGGTTGAGCGGCTGCGGGGCGCTGACCGGCGCCTGCGGCGCGGGTTGGGGCGCAGGTTGCGGGACCGGCTGCGGCACCAGTTGCGCACCTTCCGGCAGCGGCTGCGTCTGACCCGGCACGCCGGGTTGCGACGAGCCCGGGGGCAGCGTCTGCGGCAGCGGCAGCGGGCCGGGCACCGAGCCGTTGTTGCGCGGGTTGACGAACGGCGTGGTCGGGGCGTCGGCCGGCGGCAGCATCGGCGTGTTGGTGTCCCGCACCATGATGTTAGGCGATACGAAGCCCTGCTGCTGCGCGCGCATATAGTCGTAGCGGTCCGCGGTGAGGCGGTCGGTGGCGCCGGTCGTGCGCATCACATAGGGCCGCAGGAACACCAGCAGGTTGGTCTTCGAGCGGTTCTTGTTCTCGTAGCGGAACAGGCCGCCGATCAGCGGGATGTCGCCCAGCAGCGGCACCTTCTGCACGCCGTCGCCATAGTTGTCCTCGATCAGGCCTCCCAGCACGATGATCTGGCCGTCGTCGACCAGCACGTTGGTCTCGATCGAGCGCACGTTGGTGGTCGGGCCCTGGATCAGGTTGGCGGTGGCCTGCACCACGTTCGACGATTCCTGGAAGATCTGCATCTTCACCAGCCCGCCGTCGGTGATCTGCGGCTTGACCCGCAGCGTGATGCCGACGTCCTTGCGGTCGAAGGTCTGGAACGGCGTGACCGAGGCCGCGCCGCCGGTCTGGGCATAGGAGCCGGTGGTGATCGGGATGTTCTGGCCGATCAGGATCTTGGCTTCCTCGTTCTCCAGCGTGATCAGGTTCGGCGTCGACAGCAGGTTGACGCTGCCGTTGGTGCCGAGCGCGCGCAACAGCGCGCCCAGCCCCATGGCCCGGTTGACGATGCCCAGGTTCAGGCCGCCGATGTCCTGCACCAGCCCCTGCGCCGCGGCGATGCCGGCGGTGCGGTTGCTGTCGGCCAGCGCCCCGGCCAGCGTCAGGTTCAGGATGTTCTGCCCGCCGGTGCCGAAGTTGGTGCCGGCAAAGACGTTGTTGTTGCCGCCGGGCGAACTGATCAGGCCCTGCCACTGGATGCCCAGCTCGCTCGCCTGGGTGGCGGTCACCTCGACGATCATCGATTCGATATAGACCTGCGCGCGGCGCGCGTCGAGGTCGTCGATCACGCCGCGCAGGTTGCGGTAGACCGGTTCGCTGGCGGTGATGATCAGCGAGTTGGTGGACGGGTCCGCCTGGATGATGCCGCCCGTGGTCGGCTGCGTGGTGGTGCCGAACGATGCGGCGAAGGCCGAGTTGCCATAGGCGCCGCCGCTGCCGCCCCCGGCGCCGCTGCCGGTGCCGCTGCGCATGCCGGTCTGGGTGGTGGTGGCGCCGCCGGTGAACTGGCCGCCGGTCGGCGTCGAGACATTGGTCATGCCCGCCGCGCCGCCGATGCCGCCCGCCTGCCCGCCGGGCTGGGTGGTGGTGGCGAAGCTGCTGTCGGCGGCGACGATGGCGCGCAGCGTGGCGGCCAGCTTGATCGCATCGGCGTTCTTCAGCGGCACTACCCAGATGTTGCCGGGACGCGCGTAGGGCTGGTCGAGCTTCTCGATCAGCTGGCGCGCCTGCTGCAGGCGCGCGCGGCTGGTGGCGCGGATCATCAGCGAATTGCTGCGCGGCTCGGCCACCACCGAGGTGCGCAGGCTGGCGTCGACGGCCGTGGCGCCGCCGCCGCCGGCAGCGCCTGCCGCGGCGGGATCGAGCAGCCGCTGCAGCACCGCCGCGGTGTCGCTGGCCAGCGCATGCTTGAGCGGCACCAGCTCGACCTCGCCCGAGGCCGGCGCGTCGACCGCGGCGATGATGCGGGCGATGCGGCGCAGGTTGTCGGCGTAGTCGGTGATGACCAGGGTGTTGTTGGCCGGATAGGCGGTGATGGTGTTGTTGGGCGCGATCATCGGCCGCAGCACCGGCACCAGGTTGTTGGCCGACTCGTAGTTCAGCCGGAACACCTGGGTCACCACCTGGTCGCCGCGGCTGGGGCTGCCGCCGATCACGGTGGGCGAGCCCTGCAGCTTGGCGTCGGCCTCGGGCACGACCTTGGTGAAGCCGTTGCTCTCGACCATGGCATAGCCCTGCATGCGCAGCACCGAGCCCAGCGTCTGCAGCGCCTGCGCGCGCGAGACCGGCTGCTCGGTGACGAGGTTGACGGTGCCCTTCACGCGCGGGTCGATGACGAAGTTCTTGCCGGTGGCCTGGCCGACCGCCTTGATCACGGAGTCGAGGTCGGCGTTGACGAAGTTCAGCACCACCTGGTCGCGGTTGGCGGGGGTCACGTCGGGCGGCGCCGGCGGGGTGCCCTGGCTTCCCTGGGGACGCGAAGCCGGCGCCCCGGGCTGGGCCCACAGCGGCGCGGGCGCCAGCAGGGAGAGCCCGCAGAGCAATGCCACGGCGCGGGCGCAGGCGGTCTTGAAAACAGGTCGGTTGGCGTGGGTTGTCATAGTCATTTCCGTGGGCTGTGCGCTCTGCGTGGCGTCAGAAACGCAGCCTAGTCACATTGTTGTCTCGTCGTCCCAGCAGGCTCAGCAGGCTGGTCAGCTGCGTCGCGGCCTCCGGTTCGGCATGCGCGGTTCCCTCGAAGCGCGCCTGGCGCCCGAGCGTGCCGCTGCCTTCCAGGTGCAGCGGCCCATCGATGGTGCTCAACTGCAGCTTGCCGCCGCCTGCGCCGGTCCAGTCGATCTCGGCGCGGTAGCTGCCCAGCGGGCGCAGCCGGCTGACCGCGGCCGAGACCTGCTCTATGCGCAGCGTCATATGGCCGGTCATGCCCTGGCCGGAGAAGCGGCCCTGCAGCGTGGACCAGTCCACCCGCATCAGGCCGTCCGGGCGCAGCGTGTTGAAGGGTGCGCCGACGCCCTCGAGCAGCGACGCGGGCAGGCGTATCGCGCCCGACTGCGCGGTCCAGCCGCCCGGCGTCGCGGTCACGGCGACCGGCGCGGCCATGGCCTCGGAGTGCGTCAGCACCAGCCGCGCGCGGCCGGTCAGCAGCGGCCAGAACGCCAGCGTCCATTCCAGCCGGCCGGGCAGCACGGTCGCGGTCTGGCTGCCCGCGCCGGCCGACAGCGCCAGCGTGGCGCTGCCGCGCCACAGCGAGCCGCTGGCATCGGCCAGCAAGACGCGGCCCTGCGTCTGCGTGGCGACGCGCGCGGCAATCCATGCCGCCGGCAGCATCGCCACGGTGGTCAGCGCGGCCGTCGCCAGGCCCAGCGCAAGCCAGCGCAGGCGCCGCGCGGCGGCGGGCTGGCGCAGCGCGCGGCGCGGCAGGCGCAGGGTTTCCAGCCGCACCATCAGCTGCGGCCGCCCGGACCCTGCAGGGTCGCGGTAACGTTCACCAGCGCCGTGGCGCCGACGTAGACGACGCGCGCGTCGATCACCTTCATGCGCTGCTGCTGGCGCACGTCCTGCAGCCAGGTGCTGACCGCCCCGAACGGGACCTTGTCGAGCTGCACCTGCACGCTGTTGTCGGCGGCGGCCGCCAGCCGGGTGGCTTTCAGGCCGTACTGGCCCAGGCTTTCCTGCAGCGCCTCGGTCAGCGCATCGCCGCGCAGCGACGGCGCCGGCGTCGCCTTCAGGCCGCGGGCTTCCTGCGCCAGCGATTCCATCTCGGCCAGGTCGGCGCGCAGCTGCGGCAGGTTGCGCGCGGCGCGCTCGCGGCCGTCGGCGGCCGGCTCCCACAGCAGCAGGTAGCCGAGCACCAGCGCCAGCACCGCGCCGCCGCCGCCCAGGATGGCCTGTTCGCGCGGGTTGCGTGCCGACCAGAAGGCGTCGAAGCGTTCCCGCCACGCCTGCGGCACCGAGGGGCGCAGGCGCGCCAGGCGCGTGCGCAGCGGGGCGGCGCCGCCGCGGCGGGCGGCGGGCGACTGGGCGCGGGCGGAATCTTTCAATGGGTTCATGTTGCGCGTGCGCCGGTCACAGGCCGGGCTTGATGGTCCAGCGCGAGCCGGGGGTCACAGGCGTGCCTGCGCTGGAGCCGGTGCTGCCCGCGGCATTGCCGGCCTTGTCTTCTTCCATCTGCAGCCCGGCCTGGCGCGCCGCGCTGCGCAGGCCCGCCGTATCGGTGCCGGGCTTGAGCGTCACCACCAGCATGCGGCCGCGGTACTCGAGCGCCTGCAGCGCATCGGGCGGCAGCCGGCGCGCGGCCTGGGCGAAGCGGTCGGCCAGCGGCAGGAAATCGTCCGGCGTGCTGCGCCCGCTGGCGATGCGCAGCTGCTCGACCTGCCGGCGCATCTGCAGCGGGGCGTCGATCACCGTCGGCGTCTGCGGGAAGGTGCCGCGCAGCGCCTGCGCCTGCGCGGCCTCCAGCCGTTGCTGCTCGTTGCGCAGCAGCAGCCAGTGGGTGTTCATGCCGACCAGCTGGACTAGCACCAGCCCGGCCAGCAGCGCCAGCGGCAGACGCCACGCCACCAGGTTCCAGCGGTCGGCGCGGCCCTGCGCAAATTCGAACTGCGCCAGGTCGAGTCCCGGCTCGCGCAGGCATTCCTGCGCACCGTCGATCCACAG
The DNA here is from genome assembly GCF_900249755.1 of Cupriavidus taiwanensis. Lineage (NCBI taxonomy): Bacteria > Pseudomonadati > Pseudomonadota > Betaproteobacteria > Burkholderiales > Burkholderiaceae > Cupriavidus > Cupriavidus taiwanensis. Next base: position 20,528 of record NZ_LT976853.1, on the reverse strand, counting down.
CCGCCAGCTGGCGCGCGCGGCCTGGCGCAGGGCGGGCACCGGCGCCATGGCGGCGGCGTCGGCATCGGCGTACCAGATGCCCTCAGGCGCCAGCGCCTGCCATGCGGCGAGGGCGTCGTCGCCCAGCAGCAGGCCGTAGCCGGCGTGCGCGCCGGTGCGCACGGTCAGTTGCCATTGGCGCGCGGTGCTGGACGCGGTGTCCGGCAAGGCCTCGCCCAGCGCAGCACCGAGTGCGCCACCTTCAGCCAGCGCAGTGGCGGCGGCCTCGACCACCAGCGTGGCCGGCTGCACTACCGCTGGCACTTCGCCGGGGGGCGCCAGCGACGGTTCGGCGCCGGCTTCTTCCTCTTCCACCGCAGCGAGCGGCACGCACAGCTGCGCCGCCAGCACGTGGCGGCGGCGATGGCGGTGCTCGGCAAAGGCATCGAGCACCGCGCGCAGCCAGGCACGGTCCGCCACCATCAGCAAACGCTGGCGCGGGCCGCGGCCGGGCGCGGCGCCATCGAGGGCGGGGCCGATGCCGATGTGGCAGGGCTGCGCGTCGGTGGCGAGCGCGTCTTCGACCAGGTTGGGCAGCGCCTGCTTCAAACGCGCGGGCGGCAGCGGCGGCACGCTGGCGCTGGTCAGCAGTACGTCGCTGGCGGCCAGGATCAGCACCAGCCGCTCCGCGGCGGGCAGGTCGGCGATGCGGGCGTGGCCTTCTCGCAACACTTCCGGCGCGGCACGCGGCAAGCCGCGCCGCGCCGGCTCGGCCACCGCCGTGCGCACCAGCGCAAAGGGCAGGGCGCCGAACTGCCACGGTTGCGGCTGGTCATGCGGCCGGTGCGGCATGCGCACGTACAGGGTGGTGCTCAAGGTGTCCTTGCTTTGGCTTCAGTAGAACGGCTCGATAAGGCGCATGGCCCATGGGGGTGCGCCCGGGATCGCCCCGGCGCAGGATACTTGCCGGGGGGCGGGGATGCCGGCGGCCGGCCTGGGAGGCCGTTCGGCGGCGAGCGGGCTGGTGCCAGGCTCGCGCCAGCGCCGCAGCATACCTTGCCTGCGTGACAAAACCGCGTCAATACCATTCTCCCCGGTTGCTCCGGTGTGCTGTTTTCATATGTGCGCCAGCCCGCCCTGCCATGGTTCAGCGCAGGTCGGGCAGCCGCTCCGCATCCTGGATCCAGACCACGCGGGTGGTGTTGGCCGCACCGAGCGGCTCGCCGCGGTAGATCAGCGACACCTGCAGCCGGCTGGCGCGCTCGTGCCGCACCAGCCCGTAGACCAGGAAGTAATGCGAGCGCACGTCGAGCAGGTTGCCCAGGTTGCCGCTGCTCGCCTGCGGCGCCAGCGTGGACAGCTGCGTCTGCAGGTTGCCGATGTTGTTGAAGTAGGCGCGGTCGCGCTGGCGCACCAGCTCGCGCGCGCGCTCCAGCGGCAGCTTGTCGATCATCGCGGCCAGCACCTCGGCCTCGGCGGTGTTGGCATTGACCAGCGTGCGCTCGGGCAGCACGATGACAAAGGGCTCCAGCACGGCCACCATCTCGGGCGTGTAGCCGGGCAGCGCCAGCAGGCCCTGCACGCTGTCGAGCGGGCGCGGCGCCTGCCGGCCGCCCGAGCCGTCGCCGCCATGGCCACCCTGGGCGGCCTGCAGCATGTGGCGCGCGGTGGTCTCGGCCAGCGCCGGGTTCAGCCCCACGGTGCGCAGCAGCCGGCCGTAGGCTGCCTGCGCCCCCTGGTCGATGTTGGCGACGCGCCCGACCGGCGCACCCTGGCCGCCGGTGGCGGACCACGTTACCAGGTTGGCCAGGTTGAAGCGCGCCTGCGCATCGAGGACGCGTCCGGACAGGAACGAGGTCTCGCCGGCGACGTCGGTGCGCAGCGACGCGCCCAGGAAATCCGACAGCCGGGTCTCGGCGATCGGCACCGCCCACGGCTCGCCCAGTTGGTCGATGTTGCTGCGGCGCTGGTCGTCGCGCAGGATCAGCCGCGCCCAGTCGACCGCGGCGCGCTCGATCCAGGTGGCCTGGGCCAGCAGGCGCTGGTTTTCGATGGCGCGGATCTGCACCTGCTGGCGCCACAGCATGCCCGACACCACCACCACGGCCAGCGTCACCATCAGCAGCGCGGTGACCACGGCGGCGCCGCGGGCGCGGCGCAACGGCCGCAAGCGGAACAGGCGGCGGGCGTGCGTCATAGCCCCGACATGCAGATCTTCTGGAACTGCCGCGGCGCGTCGCCGTCGCCCATGCGGGCGAGGATGGTCAGTTCCACCGCGCGCACCGCGGTGTTGGGCACCGCCGCGCCGACGTCCGACGCCGCCACCGCGCTGGCGGCGTTGCCGCTGAACAGCACGTTGCGGATGCGGTTGCTGTCCGCCTGCCAGCCGCCGGGTTCGATCCAGGCGCGCACGCTCATGCCGTCGACGTCGGCCAGCACGCGCCGCACCTGCGCGTTGCTGCCCCCGCCCTGGCGCAGCGCCAGCAGCGACGACTGCAGCGCCGCGCGGTTGACCACCGGCGGCGCGGCCACGCGCACCAGCGTGTTGCCATCGAGTTGGTACGACAGCGCCTGCCATGCCGGCGGCTGGCCTTCGTCGCGGCGGTCGCGCACCAGCAGCACCCGGTTCTGGCCGATCTCGACCGGGCTGCCCTGCAGCAGCGTGGGGTTGGCCAGGTGCTCGCAGTCGGACTGCAGCTGGCCGTAGAGCACCTTCAGCGCATCCAGCCGGGCGTCATGGTCGATCAGCCGTTCGCGGCTGCGCGTCAGGCTGTCCAGCGCGCGCCAGCCGATCACGGCCATCACCGCCAGCAGCGTGATCGCGACCAGCATTTCCAGCAGCGTGAAGCCGCCGGCGGATCTGCGCCCGCGCCGGCGCTCAGAGCACGTTGCGGAGTTCATTGGGAACGATGGTGACAAGCCAGGCCAGCCGCACCGACTTGTCGGTGGCGGACGGATAGACCGCGATCTCGACGCGGCGGAACACCGGGTTGGGCGTGGCCGACACGGATTGCTCGCAGTACAGCGGCATGCCGCCCTGCGGGCAGGCATAGCCGCTGACGCCGGGCTCGGGCCAGGTCTTGGCCAGGCGCACCGAGGCCAGGTGGTTCTCGGCGCTCCATTCGGCCAGCATGCGGGTTTGCAGCGACGCGCTGGCATCGACCATCGAGCCCATCGCGCGCATCGCCGCGGTCAGCGCCACGGCCAGGATGGTCAGCGCCACCAGCACTTCGATCAGCGTGAAGCCGGCCGCGCGGCCGCGCCGGCGTCCGGGAAAGTGCCGGCGCGTCATGGGATGCTGGCGAAATAGCGGCCGCTGCCGTCGCCGGCCACATCCACGCGGATGTCACCGCGCACCAGCACCAGGCGCTGCGGGGCATCGATCAGCTCGCGCCCGAAGATGAGCCGCGGCGGGCTGTTGGTGCCGGTGCTGCGGCCGCCCTCGGCGACGATGACCTGGTCGAGCGCCAGGCGCCAGGTGCCGGGTGCGAACACGTCGGTGCGCAGCGGCACCCAGCCGTTGGGGGTTGATTCGAGAAAGCGCCAGCCGCCGGCATCGCCTTCCCATGCAAGCGGGCGCGCGCCCAGCTGCGCTTCTTCCTGCGCCAGCTCGAACAGCCGCGCGATGCGCTGGCCGTCGTCAAGCACGCGGCCGCGCTCGTTGGGCGAGGCATTGACCGCGACCAGCGAGATCACGATGCCGGCGATCACCATGACCACCAGCAGTTCCAGCAGCGTGAAGCCGGAGTGCCGCTGCCGGGGGGCGCGGCGGCGCGGCGCCGTGGTCATGAGGGAAGCGGCAAGGGCGGGCGGCAGGGGGGCTTACTCCCAGTTGCCGATGTCGGCGTCGTTGGCGTTGCCGCCGGCCTGGCCGTCGGCACCGAAGCTGAACACGTCGATCTCGCCGCGCACGCCCGGGTTCAGGTACTGGTACGGATGACCCCACGGATCCTTGGGCAGCTTTTCCAGGTAGCCGCCGCCCTTCCAGTTGTTGGGCACCGGCTCGGTGGTAGGCTTGCTCACCAGCGCGCCCAGGCCCTGTTCGGTGGTCGGGTAGCGGCTGTTGTCGAGACGGTACAGCTTGAGCGCCTGCATGATCGACGAGATATCCTGACGCGCCGCGACGATGCGGGCCTCGTCCGGACGGCTCATGATCTTGGGCACGACCAGTGCCGCCAGCACGCCGAGGATCACGATCACGACCATGATCTCGATCAGGGTAAAGCCGCGCGCGCGGCGGGCAGGACGGGCGGGACGGGCAAGCTGGGAAGTGAATCTGCGCATTGTTGGTAAGACCTCTTTGCTGGAATGGCTGGACCCGCGCCAGGGGGCTGGCGGGGCCGGGTTCGCCAATCAGTATAACCGGCGCCTTATGACTCTTTTATGGGCGGCCCCTGTACGGGCCGCAGGAAAGTTTGCTGTGAATCACAAAGTACACCGGCACCATTCGGCGACCCCGAACCGTAGCATGCCGGCGCAAAAAATAACTTGCATCCAGGATGCATCTTTTCTTAACATAGCGCCACGATGCAACTGACCCGCTTCTCCGACTATGCGCTGCGCCTGCTGATGTACGTCGCCCGTGGCGACGGCAGCCGGCCCATCACGATCGCCGAGGTGGGCCAGCAGTTCGGCATCTCGCACAACCACCTGGTCAAGGTGGCTGCGCGGCTGTCGAAGCTGGGCTGGATCAGCGCCACGCGCGGCCGCCATGGCGGCCTGCAGCTGGGCCCCGGCGCCGAGCGCCTGACCGTCGGCACCATCCTGCGCGAGCTGGAAGGGCACCGGCCGGTGATCGACTGCGACAACCCGCCCTGCGCGCTGAACGGCAACTGCCGCCTGAAGCGGGCGCTGGACGTGGCCGAGCAGGCGTTCTACCGCGCGCTCGACGACGTCACGCTGGCCGATGTCACCGGCAGCCACACCGCCGAATCGATCATCCGCCTGCATCGTGATTTCCTGAACCGGCGTTCGGCCTGAGCGGACGGGATCCGCGCGTGGCCGGCGAATGCCGGTTTTTTGTTGTCCAAAAACATGCATCTCCATTGCATGAATAAAACGGAGTGATACCCGATGCTGTCCGCCGCTTCCCGCCCCTATATCGATGCCAGCGTGCCCGTGCTGCGCGAGCACGGCCTGGCCATCACCACGCATTTCTACCGCGAGATGTTCGCCGACCGGCCCGAGCTGACCCAGTTGTTCAACATGGGCAACCAGGCCAACGGCAGCCAGCAGCAGTCGCTGGCGTCGGCGGTGTTCGCCTACGCGGCCAACATCGACAATGCGGCGGCGCTGGGTCCGGTGGTCGAGCGCATCGTGCACAAGCACGCGGCCGTGGGCATCACGCCGGCGCACTATCCGATCGTCGGCCGCCACTTGCTTGGGGCGATTTCCGCGGTGCTGGGTGAAGCCGCCACGCCGCCGCTGCTGGCCGCCTGGGACGAGGCCTACTGGCTGCTGGCCGGCGAACTGATCGCCGCCGAGGCGCGCCTGTACCAGCGCACCGGCGTGGCCGCCGGCAAACTGATGCCGGTGCGCGTGGTGCGCCGCGAGGCGCAGGGCGGCCAGGTGGTGGCGCTGACGCTGGCGGCGGCCGACGGCCAGCCGCTGCGCGATTTCCGCCCGGGCCAGTACATCAGCGTCGAGGCACGGCTGGACAACGGTGTGCGCCAGTTGCGCCAGTACTCGCTGTCGGCCGAGGCAGGCCTGCCGACCTGGCGCATCTCGGTCAAGCGCGAGGACGGCGACCAGGCCACGCCGGCCGGCGCGGTCTCGAACTGGCTGCATGCCCACGCCCAGGAAGGTGTCGAACTTAAGGTGAGCGCGCCGTTCGGCGAGTTCACGCCGCAGCTGGAAAGCCGCCGACCGCTGGTGCTGCTGTCGGGCGGTATCGGCATCACGCCGATGCTGTCGGTGCTGCGCACGCTGGCCGCGCAAGGCTCGCAGCGGCCGGTGCTGTTCGCCCACGCCGCCCGCGACGGCCACCACCATGCCCATCGCGCCGACCTGCAATGGGCGCGCGAGCGCCTGCCGGGGCTGGTCACGCACATCAGCTACGAGTTCCCGCAAGCCGGCGACGCCGCGGGCCGCGACTACGACCATGCCGGCACCATGCCGCTGGCCGACCTGCTGCGCCAGTCCGACCTGCAGCGCTTTGTCGATGGCCGCTTCTACCTGTGCGGGCCGCTGGGCTTCATGCAGGCGCAGCGCCACGCGCTGCTCAGCGCAGGCGTGCCGGTGGCGCATATCGAGCGCGAAGTGTTCGGCCCCGACCTGCTGGACGACCTGCTTTAAGGGGGGCGGCCGAGGCGCCGCGGGCCTCGCCCGCGCGGCAGACAGCGTCATGGGGCTCTGGTACGCTTGGCGCGTCCGCGCTTTCGCGCCATGACCCGCCGCGGCGGGTTTCCAGGGTCCCGATCCATGCAATTGTCCCTCCGGCCTTCGTTCCGCTTCGACGCCTCCGCGCTGTGGCTGCCGCGCCTGGCCAGCGTGGTGCTGTTTATCGCGCTGTGCGCGCTGCTCACCTACTGGGTGCTGACGTTCAGCGCGATGCGGACCATCCCGGTGCCCAAGAGCGCACGCGTGGCGCAGACCGAGGCGGTCGAGACCGGCGCGGTCGCGACGCTGTTCGGCGGCTCGGCCCAGGCCGGCCCGAGCAACGTGCAGCTGCTCGGCGTGGTGGCCGAGCTGGGCGGTGGCGCCAGCGCGGCGATCGTCTCCATCGATGGCGGCCCGGCCAAGGCGGTGCGCATGGGGGCGGACCTTGCGCCGCAGATCCGGCTGGTGGAAGTGCGCCAGCGCGGCGTGGTGATCGAGCGCAATGGCGTGCGCCAGGAGATCGTCCTGCCGCTGCAGACCGGGGCCACGCGCGGCGCGCCGCGTGCGGCCAGCCCGCTGCCGACGCCGCCAGCCGGCGCCGCGGCGCCCATGGCAACGCCCATGCCGCCCCCGGCGCAGGCCGCTGCCCAGCCCGCGCCAGGCCAGCCGCCGCGCAGCCAGCCGTTGGGACAACAGGCCCAGGCACAGTCCCAGCCCGCGGCGCAGCAAGCCCAGCCGCAGATCCAGCCGCAGATTCCACCTCAGCCACAGCCGGTCCAGCCGGCACAATCGGGCCAGCCGGCCCAGCCCCAGCCTCAGCCCGTCGATCCGCGCCAGTACCAGTCGGTGTCGCCCGAGGCCGCTGAGGACGGCCAGATGGCGCCGAAAGGGCAGCCCTAGGCTGCCGGCGCCGCAATTATTCGCGCTTGCTTGCGTTCCCTTACGCCGCCCCCGGCTTTCTGTGAGGCGGGTAACATCGTATTAAAAGCGCCAACTTCGCTGCATCGTCTGCGTTCTAATCCGTACATGCCAACGTGATGACAAGGAGCAAGACATGCAACGCAATCACAAGCCGCAGATCCTGAAACAGTTCCTGGCCGCCTCGGCCGCCCTGCTGGTTGCCGGCGGCGCCTTTGCCCAGGCCAGCGCCCCCACTGCACCGGGCACATCGCCGGCACCGGCCGGCAAGCCCGGCATGGGCCACCACCATCGCCACCATGGCGGCGGCATGTGGATGAAGGCGATCGATACCGACGGCGATGGCGCCATTTCCAAGGCCGAGGCCGACGCATGAGTGACCGATAAGGCTGCCGACCCCACAAAATCGAGCGCAGATCGGACGTAATCTCACAAAAAATTGCGTACTTGTGCACGGCTTGCTAAATTTGCGCAAAAAAATTGCCAATAAACATATTGCGGAGCAACAATATCGTGAGCAAGGTGGAGTTGGACAAGATCGACCGGAAGATCCTGGAAGTGCTGCAGACCAACGGCCGGTTGACCAACCTGGAGGTGGCCGAGCGCGTGAACCTGTCGCCCAGCCCCTGCCTGCGCCGCATCCGGCGGCTGGAAGAGATCGGCGTGATCCGGCAGTACGCGGCGCTGCTTGAGCCCAACAAGATCGGGCTCGGCCTGCTGGCCTATATCAATGTGCGGCTCGAAAAGCATGGCGGCGCGCCCAAGGGCAAGGCCCCGCTGGACCTGTTCCGCGCTTCCATCGCGGTGTGGCCGGAGGTGGCGGCCTGCCATGCCATGACCGGCGAGATGGACCTGCTGCTCAAGGTCTATGTCGAGGACATGGAACACTTTGCGCGCTTCATGCAGGAACAGCTGCTGGCGCATCCGTCGGTGATCGACGTGCGCTCGAGCTTCGCGCTGGAAAGCATCAAGGACACCACCGCGCTGCCGGTGGGCGGCGCGGCCTGAGCGGCGCGGCCCGGGCCCGCAAGGCAAAACGGCGCATCGTTGCGATGCGCCGTTTTTGTCGATGCCGTCGGTTATGTGCGGCCGGTGGGCCGGGCCGGTCAGGCGGTATGCTTCTGCGGCACCATGGTGCGCCAGAAGCGCAGGCCGAAGCGGCGTGCGTCGCGCAGGTTGCGGCGCACCGCGTAGTCGAGGTCGGCGAGCTGCTCGTCCAGCGCCTCGCTCAGGCGGCTGGCGGTATCCGCAGGCGGCAGTTCCAGGTAGGCGTCGGCTTCGCCGTAGGCATACTGGACCTTCATGCCGGCCTTCTTGGCGATATGCATCATCGCGGCATTGCGCGACAGGCAGTGCATGTACAGCGTGCGGACGCTGGTATTGCGGCCATGGATGGCGGCACGCTCGAACAGCGCGCTGCCGATGCCGCGGCCGCGGGCGCTGCCCGACACCGACACGCCGAACTCCGCCACGCGCCCCTGGGCGTTGTCGCGCAGGTTGGCGAAATGGCCGACGCCGATCAGCTCGAGCTTGTCGTCGTAGACGCCGAACACGCTGTCATGGTCGAAGTCGATGCTGTCGACATAGGCTTCGATCACGTGGTCGCCCACCGACTGGCCGAAACGGAGCAGGCGATCCTCCTCGCCCAGGGCGAGGAAATGCTTCAGCAGGCGCGAGCGGTGGTGGGCCGACAGTTCGCGCACCAGTACGGTGGAGCGATGGGCGGCTTGGGCGGCTTCGGCTGCCTTGCGCAGATCTTCGTCGGTCAGTGCGCCGACGGCCTTGCTCAGTTCGAGCGGGTTCACGATGATTCCTTCCGGTGCTGTCAGATAAAAAATAGGCACTGCGATGGTGTTTTTCCAGGCACTTTTGCTGGTCTTCGTGCGAGACTCGGGGAAACACCAACTTGATGCGGCACGAAAAGTATTGTAGTGGAATTGTCAGTTTGACGTAAGCATCCTGCGCCGCAACAGACGCCCGCCCGGTCAGGCTGGCAAATAATTACGAGTAAAAACAAACACTTAAAAAAATGTGATGAATTGTTGCGCGCCGTCAAGTGTGGATTTGGTGCAACGCGGCAATTCCTCCGGCCCCGCCGATTTTTCGATCAATCCAGCCCCAACCGCTTTCGATGACCGAGCCCCCCATCGTTGTGATCTACGCGCACCCGACGCCGAGCCGCTCGCGCGTCAACCGTCCGTTGGCCGACGCGCTGGCTACGCTGTCGCAAGTCCAGGTCCGCGACCTTTACCGCAGCTATGTCGACTACGACATCGACGTCGTGGCCGAGCAGCGCGTGCTGTCGGTCTCGGACACCATCGTGCTGCAGTTCCCGGTGCGCTGGTACAGCGTGCCGGCCCTGCTCAAGCTGTGGCTGGATGAAGTGCTGGAGCCGGGCTGGGCCTATGGCCCGGGCGGCACCGCGCTGCGCGGCAAGTCGCTGCTGGCGGTGGTCAGCACCGGCGGCACGGCCGATGCGTACGGCCCCGATGGCACGCATGGCCACCCGATTGCCGAATTCCTGCTGCCGCTTGAACAGACCGCCTTGCTGTGCGGCATGACGTGGCTGCCGCCGGTGGTGCTGCATGACGCGCACAATGCCGACGCCCAGGCGCTGGCCGACCACATCGCCCACGTCTGCAGGCGCCTCGGCACCCATGCGGCGCCGGCGGAGGCGCAGGCATGAACCAGCATGACTTCCTGATTGCGCTGCTGGTGTTCCTGGTGGCGGCCGTGGTGGCGGTGCCGCTGGCGCGGCGCGGCGGGCTCGGCGCGGTGCTGGGCTACCTGCTGGCGGGGGCGGCGATCGGGCCGTTCGCGCTGCGCCTGGTGACCGATGTCGAATCGATCCTGCACTTCTCCGAGTTCGGCGTGGTGCTGATGATGTTCGTGATCGGCCTGGAACTGGAGCCGCGCAAGCTGTGGGCGCTGCGGCGTAGCATCTTCGGCTACGGCGGCGCGCAGCTTGCCGCCTGCGCGCTGGTGCTCGGCGCGGCCGCGGTGCTGGCCGGCGCGTCCTGGCAGGTGGCGCTGGTGGCGGGGCTGGGGCTGGCGCTGTCGTCCACCGCGATCGCGCTGGCGACGCTGACCGAGCGCAACCTGTTCGGCACGCCGGCGGGCGCGGCAAGCTTCGGCATCCTGCTGTTCCAGGATATCGCCGCGATCCCGATGATCGCGCTGCTGCCGCTGCTGGCCACGCAAGGCGCCGCAGGCGCCGGCGCGGGCGCGGCCGGCTGGCTGGCGGCGGGCAAGGCGGTGGCGGTCATCGGCGCGGTGGTGGCCGGCGGCCGCTACCTGGTGCGCCCGGCGCTGCGCTTCATCGCCCGCACCGATATGCGCGAGATGTTCACCGCCTTTGCGCTGCTGCTGGTGGTAGGCATCGCGCTGATGATGGATGCGGTGGGCCTGTCGATGGCGCTGGGCACCTTCCTGGCCGGCGTGCTGCTGGCCGATTCCGAATACCGCCATGCCCTCGAGGCCGACCTGGAGCCGTTCAAGGGCCTGCTGCTGGGGCTGTTCTTCATGGCGGTCGGCATGTCGATCGACTTTGCCGTGCTGGCACGCTCGCCGTGGCTGGTGCTGGGCCTGGTGGCAGCCTTCGTGGTGGCCAAGACCGCGGTGCTGGCACTGCTGGCGCGGCATTTTTCGATTGCCCGCGGCCAGCGCCTGCTGTTCGCGCTGCTGATCTCGCAGGGCGGGGAATTCGCCTTCGTGGTGTTCGGCGTCGCCGGCGGCGCCGGGCTGCTGCCGCGCGAGACCGAAGCCCTGCTGGTGCTGGTGGTGGCGCTGTCGATGGTGGCCACGCCGCTGCTGTTGCTGGCCTATGACCGGCTGGTGGCGCCGCGCATCGGTGCCGGCAAGGCGCGGGCCGACGAAGTCATCACGCCGCAGCACAACCCGGTGCTGATCGCCGGCTTCGGCCGCTTCGGCCAGATCATCGGGCGCCTGCTGTACACCCAGGGCGTGGGCGTGACGGTGCTGGACCACGATCCGGACCAGATCGAATTCCTGCGCCAGTACGGCTTCAAGGTCTTCTATGGCGACGCCACCCGGCTGGACCTGCTGGAGGCGGCCGGCATCGCCGATGCGCGCATCCTGGTGGTCGCCATCGACAGCATGGACGACAGCCTGGCGCTGATCGACCGCGTGCGCGAGCGCTTCCCGGATCTGCAGATCTACGCCCGCGCGCGCCATGTCTCGCACGTCTACCAGCTCAAGGACCGCGGCGTGCAGCTGTTCGAGCGCGAGATGTTCGAGGGCTCGCTGATGCTGGGCCGGCGCGTACTGGAAGGGCTGGGCTTCGACCCGGGCGAGGCGCGCAACGTGGCGCTGCGGTTCCGGCGCCACAACATCGAGGCGATCGACCGCTTCTACCCGCACTACACCGACCAGAAGAAGCTGGTCTCGCTGGCGCGCCAGGCGCGCGACGAACTGGAAGAGATGTTCCGCCAGGACCGCGAGCAGCGGCGCCAGCGTGAAGAGGCCGAGTGGATGTAAGCGGCCTGCGGCGGCCGGCGCGGCGGGTTCAGCGCCCGGCGCCGGCGCGGCCGGGCAGGCCGCCTTCGAGCAGGTCGACCACCATCTCGGCAAAGTCGGCGTAGGAAAGCCGGCCGCCCGGCTTGAGCCAGGTGAAGGTCCAGTTGATCATGCCGAAGACGGTCATGGTCAGCGCGGTCTGGTTCTCGCGCGTGACGCGCTCCGGGTAGGCACGCCGCAGCAGGCGCGAGAACGCCGCGACCACGTCGCGCTCGCGGCCCAGGATCAGGTCGCGCTGGGTCTCGGCCAGGAACTTGACGTCGTTGATCAGGGCGATATGGCGCGTCTGCGAGGTCTCGTACTCGGCCAGGAACGCGCGGATCAGGTTGCCGAAGGCGTCCTTGTCGGTGCGGGCATGGCGCTCGGCGTCGGCTTCCACTTCGGTGACGAGCAGCATCAGCCGGCGCGTGTAGCGGTCCAGCAGGTCGAACAGGATCGCTTCCTTGCTCTCGTAGTAGTGATACAGCCGCGCCTTGGAGGTGCCGCAGGCGGCGGCCAGGTCGGCCATCGAGGTGCTGGGGTAGCTGCTGTTGGCAAAGGCGGCGGCGGCCAGGTCCAGGATCTGCTCGCGCTGCGCCTCGAAATCGGGTGCCTTGGTACGGGCCATATATTCTTTTTATTCGCCCCCGCTGCCGCCGGCGTGGCGGCGCAGCTCGCAGGTATCGAGCGAGTCGGCGTTGCCGCGCAGTACCAACTGGCCCATGGCGATCAGCTCGCGGCAGCGCCAGAACACGAACCAGTCGCTGGCCAGCAGGCCCTCGATCGCGCCCATCACGCTGCCCACCACCTGCGCCGCGGGGGTCCAGTCGGACGGGGCGCGCTCCATGATGATGTCGTCGATGGTGCGGTAGGCCGCGGGCACCAGGGTGTTGCCCTTCCACAGCCGCACGTCGGCGTTTTCCTTGACGTTCTGCTGCCATTCGTAACCCAGGCGCCCCAGGCGCAGCACCGAGACCGGGGCGATGGTCGAGAAGCGCCGCGCCAGCCGCGCCGGCGAATACATGCCGATCGCCGCCAGGTTGCCCTGCGCGGGCATTTCGAGTTCGCGCAGGTCCATCGCCACCTCGTTGATCCGCTGCGGCGCCTGGTACAGGTGGAACACCACCCGGCGCAGCATCAGCTGGTCGGCCGCGCTCTGGCCGTGCCAGATCGCCACTTCCATGTCGTCCTGCCGCAGCGCCAGCAGCTGGTCCAGCGCCTGGCGCATCTCGGCGGCGAAGTCGATGTCGGTGTGCGGGGCGACGCGCTGCCAGAAGCCGGAGCGGATCATCCCGGTGCTGTCGATGTCGGCCAGCGGGCCGACGGCGAGATCGTCGCGCAGCACCACGACAGGGTCCGGCCGCGCAGCCTGGGCCAGCGCCTGGCGCAGGGTCGTGCCTGCTACATCACCGTTGACGACGTGGATATATTGCATGGCCGTGATTGTATATGGGTGGGGCGGTTCGCTGGCGCCGCCGCGGCGGCGGCACGACAACTGCCCGGCGGCTCTGTCGAAAGCCGCCCGCACCGCGCGCCTGTTCACCCGCCTGCAAGCATCGCGCCAGCAGGGCGCCGCCTGCCGCCATTGTAGTCACGGCCCGTGCTGGCCAATGTCGGCGATTGTCTGACGACGCACGCGGCGGCGTGCCGGGCTCAGCGTTCGTCGTAGCTGACCACCACCCGCGGCGTCAGCGCGCGTGCCTGGCAGGTCAGCACGAAGCCCTTGTCCATCTCCCAGGGCTCGAGCGTGTAGTTCTTTTCCATCTCGACCTTGCCTTCCAGCACTTTGGCGCGGCAGGTGCAACAGACCCCCCCTTTGCACGCATAGGGCAGGTCCAGCCCCGCGGCCAGCGCGGTGTCGAGCACGTTGGCATCCGCCAGCGGCAGGCGCATGCTGTGCTGCTTGCCATCGAGCACCACCACCAGCTCCGCCGTGCCGGCGTGATCGGCGTGCGCGGCGGCCGGCTTGCGCCGGGTTTGGGCCAGCGGTACCCCGAAGCGCTCGGCGTGGATGCGTTGCGGGTCCAGGCCCGCGTCGCGCAGCGCCGCCTCGACCTCGTCGATCATCGACGCCGGGCCGCAGACAAAGGCCGCGTCGATGTCGTCGACCGGGATCAGCGTCTGCAGGAAAGCCGTCACCCGCGCGTGGTCGAGGCGGCCGTGGAGCAGGTCCACCTCCTGCGGCTGGCGCGACAGCACGTGGTACAGCGTGAAGCGCGCCAGGTACTGGTTCTTCAGGTCCTCCAGCGCCTCGGAAAAGATGATGCTGTCGACATTGCGGTTGCCGTAGACCAGCGTGAAGCGGCTGCGCGGCTCGGCCTGCAGCGTGGTGCGGACCAGCGACAGCACTGGCGTGATGCCGCTGCCGGCGGCAAAGGCGACATAGTGGCGCGCGGCATCGGCATCGAGCGGCACGTGGAAGCGCCCGTCGGGCGTCATCACGTCGATCACCTGCCCGGGGGCGATGGAATCGTGCAGATGGCTGGAAAACAGCCCGTCCTCCACCAGCTTGACCGCGACGCGCAATTCGCCGTGCGCGTCATAGTCCTGCACCGCCGAACAGATCGAGTAAGAGCGCCGCAGCTCGTTGCCGTCGACCGGCGCCTTCAGCGTCAGGAACTGGCCCTGCGTGAAGCGGTAGGCATCGCGCAGCGCGTCCGGGACCTCGAACGCGATCGAGATGGTGTCGGCGGTCTCGGGGCGAACCTGCGCCACGCGCAGCGGGTGGAACTGTGGAGTCATGGCAGCCTGGCTCGGCCCGGGGGCTCAGTAGGGTTTGAAATAGTCGAACGGCTCGCGGCAGTCCAGGCACCGGTACAGCGCCTTGCAGGCGGTCGAGGCAAAGCGCGAGATCTCCTGCGTATGGACGCTGCCGCAGCGCGGGCAGGCCACGGCATCGGGCGCGCCGGCACGCGCGGCGCGTGGCACGAAGCGCAGCGGCTGCGCTCCGGCCGGCGCACCGCACTGGCCCGGCGGCGCGATGCCGTACGCGCGCAGGCGCTCGCGCGCGGCCGGCGTGATCCAGTCCGTGGTCCAGGCCGGCGCCAGCACGGTGCGGATGCGCCATGGCGCCAGCCCCGCGCGGTCCAGCGCCTGGCCAATGTCCTCAGCGATCTGCGACATCGCAGGACAGCCGGAATAGGTGGGCGTGATGACGATCTCCAGCACGCCGTCCGGCGCCGATACCACCTCGCGCAGGATGCCAAGTTCGCGGATCGATACCACCGGGATCTCCGGGTCCGGCACCGCTTCGAGCGCCGCCCACGCGCGCGCGACGCGCTCGCCGGTGGCGCCCGCGTTGTGCACGTGATAGGAGGGAAGGGCGGTGACGTTCATGTGGATCAACCGTTTGCGCTGAAGCGGGCGCTCACCATTGCGCGCCCGGATGGGCCCGCGCCAGTCCCTGCATTTCGCCCAGCAGGTAGCTCATGTGTTCCGAATGCACGCCGTGCTTGCCGGTCGAGACAAAACCCGTGGCCGGCGGCAAGACCAGCGTGGCGGCCTGCAGCGTCTCGGCGACGGTGTCGTCCCAGGCCGGGCGCAGCGTGGCGGTGACCACGCCGACGCCCTGCGCGGCGGCCTCGATCTCGACCGCGTCTTCGGCAAAGCACTCGTTCATATAGGGGAGCAGGTGCTCCAGCGCGCGCTGCATGCGCGCGTGCGAAACCTCGGTGCCGTCGCCCAGCCGCACCACCCAGCCCGCCGCATGGTGCAGGTGGTAACGCGCCTCCTTGACCGCCTTGGCGGCGATCGCGGCCAGCGGTTCGTCCCGGCTGTCCTGCAAGGCCCGCCAGAGCTCCACCATCAGCGCGCTGTACAGGAAGTTGCGCATGATGGTGACGGCGTAGTCGCGTTCGGCGGCGGCGTTGCCGGCGAGCGGGCCGCGATGCGGCAGCTCCAGCAGCGTCCAGTTGCGGAACTCGCGCTCGGCGCGCCAGTAGGCGTAGTCGTCCTCGTGGCGCGGCAGGCCGGTCAGCTCGCCCTCGAGTTCGCCGGCGCGGCCATACAGCAGCCGCGCCTGGCCGATCAGGTCGAGGCTGATATTGGCCAGCGCGATGTCTTCTTCCAGCACCGGCCCGTGGCCGCACCATTCGGCGTTGCGCTGGCCGAGAATCAGGGCGTTGTCGGCCAGGCGCAGCACGTAGCGCAGCGCGGCGGAGCGCTCAGACGGCAGGTGGTCCAGCGAGGCAGGCGTGGCAGGCTGTGGGGACGCGGTCATCGTGCGGGCCTTACATGTGGTTGACTTCGTCGGGCAGCTGGTAGAACGTCGGATGCCTGTAGATCTTGTCGGCCATGGGGTCGAACAGCTCCGGCTTTTCCTCCGGCACGCTGGCGGTGATGGCCGCGGACGGCACCACCCAGATCGACACGCCTTCCTGGCGCCGCGTATAGACGTCCCGCGCCATGTGCAGCGCCTGCTGCGCGTCGGCCGCGTGCAGGCTGCCGCAATGCTTGTGTTCCAGGCCTTGCTTGCTGCGCACGAACACTTCCCACAGCGGCCATTCCTTGCGTTGCATGGTGGTCTCCTCGGCGATGTCGGTGGTCAGGCGGCCGCGCGGCCGGCGCCGGCTTCGCGTTCGGCCAGCCTGGCGGCGTGGGCCAGCGCGGCTTCACGCACCCAGGCGCCGTCCTCGTGCGCTTTCACGCGGGTGGCGAGGCGTTCCTTGTTGCAGGGGCCGTCGCCGTTGATGACACGCCAGAATTCGTCCCAGTCGAGCGGGCTGTAGTCGTAGTGGCCACGCTCGGCATTCCATTGCAGGCCGGGGTCGGGCAGGGTCACGCCCAGCACGCGCGCCTGCTCGACCGTGGCATCGACAAACTTCTGGCGCAGGTCGTCATTGGAGATGCGCTTGATGCCCCAGGCCATGGTCTGCGCGCTGTTGGTCGAGGCCGCATCGGGGGGGCCGAACATCATCAGCACCGGGAACCACCAGCGGTTGACCGCGTCCTGCACCATCTCGCGCTGGGCGTCGGTGCCGCGCATCATGGCCAGCAGCGCGTCGAAGCCCTGGCGCTGGTGGAACGATTCTTCCTTGCAGATGCGGATCATGGCGCGCGCATACGGCCCGTATGAGCAGCGGCACAACGGGATCTGGTTCATGATCGCGGCGCCGTCGACCAGCCAGCCGATCACCCCTACGTCGGCCCAGGTCAGCGTCGGGTAATTGAAGATCGACGAATACTTGGCCTTGCCACTGTGCAGCGCATCGACCAGGTCGTCGCGCGAGGCATCCAGGGTCTCGGCCGCCGAATACAGGTAAAGGCCGTGGCCGCCTTCATCCTGCACCTTGGCCAGCAGGATGGCCTTGCGCTTGAGCGACGGCGCCCGGCTGATCCAGTTGCCCTCCGGCAGCATGCCGACGATTTCCGAGTGCGCATGCTGCGAGATCTGGCGCACCAGCGTCTTGCGGTAGGCCTGCGGCATCCAGTCCTGCGGCTCGATCTTGCCGTCGGCGGCCATGCAGGCATCGAACGCCGCCTGGCGGGCGGCTTCGTCCGCGGGCGCGCTGGCCTGCGCCGCATCGGCGTGCTGGCCGGGCAGGTCAAGACTCTGCGTGTACATATCGTCTCCTCTGGCGGGGCGCCGCGCCAATCCGGTCCGGCACGGCTGGCCCTATTATATATAAGCCGACCGGTCGGTCAATTAAAGGGGCGGGCTGCTGGTCGCTTGCCGCCGCGCATGACGCGGGCACCGGCCGCTGTGTACTATCCAATACAGGCGGCCCCCGCGCCGCATTCCTTTCCATCGACGGAGGTACGCTCATGACCAGCGCGGCATACAGCAAGATCGTGGTAGCAGTGGACGGCAGCAGCACGTCAGACCTGGCGGTTGACGAAGCCATTCGCGTGGCCTCGCCCGGCGGCGCAACCGTGCTGGCGCTCTATATCGTCGACATCGGCACGCCCATGTTCGACGCCGGCTACTACGACCCGAGCCAGTTGCAGAAGGCGTTCGAGGAAAGCGGCCAGCGCGCCCTGCAGGGCGCGGCGCAGCGCCTGGCGGGCGCCGGCGTGGCGCATGAAACCCGGCTGGTGAGCGCGGCCGCGGTGCCGGGAGACATCGGTGCCTCAATCAACGAGGCCGCGCGCCAATGGGGCGCAGACCTGCTGGTAATCGGCACGCATGGCCGCCGCGGCGTGCGCCGGCTGGTGCTGGGCAGCGTTGCCGAGGCGGTGATCCGCCAGTCCACTATGCCGGTGCTGCTGGTGCGCGGCGAAGCGAAAGCCGACTGACGCCAGGACAATGCGCCCCGGACGCGGGCGGCAGGTTCAGCCCGCGAAGCGAAAATGGCCGCTGCGCAGCACGATCTCGCGCGCCTCGGTCAGCTCGAACAGGCTTTCGGCCAGGCGCTCGATCCGTTGGCGGTTATTGGTAAAGGCCGCCACCAGGTCTTCCTCGCGCGGCGAGCGCGCGCCGAAATGGGCCTCGAGCGCCTCGGCGGTGACGGAATACAAGGTGGGACTGCCGTTGACCGTCGCGGGGCAGGACAGCGTCAGGCTGGCTGCACAGTAGGTGGGGAGGCTGCGAGGGAACGTGATGTCTGGCATGGCGTGCCTCGTGCTGGCGGCGGACGTATCCAATCAATATAGGCCAAGGCCGCGTTCCGTAAAGTCCCACGGCAATTGCGACCATCCAGCCGATGTTTCCTTCGCCGTCGATTTCCCGCTGAACTGCCATGCCTTCGCCCGCGCCGCTGTTGTTGCAGTGCGGAAATCCATCACGGCAGCTACCCAACACAGGCGAAAAAAAACCCACGCAGGTTGTGCGTGGGTTGGAATCCACCGAGGTGGTGGAGGAGACAGACTTCACTATACATGGTTTGTTGCGACGCACCAAGTGCAATGTGTCAATGTACGATGGTGCGCACAATGCCGTTGTAAGAAGGCGACAAATTGGCGGGACTGACGAGGTCAGCGGAAAAGGTACGCGGCGCCGACTGCACAAAAGATCCCTGCAGTGTCTGCCACAAGAGCACAGCCAAGCGCATGGCGCGTATTGCGCACATTGATGCTGCCGAAGTAGACCGCCAGCACATAGAAGGTCGTTTCGGTCGACCCCTGGATAATCGCCGCCAGCCGTCCCTGGAAGGAATCCACGCCGTAGGTCGTCATCACGTCGACCATCAGCCCGCGCGCGCCGGCGCCGGACAGGATCTTCATCAGACCGACCGGCAGCGCCGGGACAAAGTCGGTGTTGACGCCCAGCATTGCGAAGCCCTGCATGAGCCAGGCCATCAGCACTTCCATGCAGCCGGCGGCGCGGAACAGGCCAATGGCGACCAGGATCGCCACCAGATAGGGAATGATCTGCACGGCGACGCCGAAGCCTTCCTTGGCGCCGTCGATAAACGCCTCATACACGTTGACCCGGCGCAGCGCACCGCAAATCAGGAAGAGGGTGATCAGGGACAGGATGAAGCCGGCGCCAGCCAGCGCCGTGAAAGTGCTGACCTGTTCGGGCGGCGCATGCCGCAACCACGCGAACATCGCCCCAAGCAGCGCGGTCACCAGCCCGAACGCCACCAGTACCGCGGGGCGCAGCAGGTTGATCCGCTGCACCCATGCCACCGCCAGCAACCCTGCCAGGCATGCGCCCCCGGTGGCCAGCAGCGTCGGCAAGAAGATGTCGGCGGCGTTGAAGCCGACCAGCCCCTGCTTGACCGCGATGGCCTGGCGGATGGCGATGACCGAAGTCGGGATCAGCGTCAGCCCGGCAGAGTTGAGCACGATGAACATGATCTGGGCGTCGGTAGCGACGTCCGGGCGGCGGTTCAGCGTCTGCAACTCGCGCATGGCGTTCAGCCCCAGCGGCGTGGCGGCGTTGTCCAGCCCGAGCAGGTTGGCCGACACGTTCATCATCATGGCGCCTTGCGCCGGGTGTCCCTGGGGCACCCCGGGAAAGAAGTGCCGCAGCAGCGGGTTCACGAGCCGGGCGAAGGCGTCGACCACGCCGGCGCGCTCGCCGATGCGCATGATGCCCAGCCACAGGCTCATCACGCCCGCCAGTCCGAGCGCGATCTCGAAGGCAGTGCGGGCGCTGTCGAACAGGCTGCTTAGCATCGCCGGGAAGATGGCGAGGTCGCCCTGTGCCACGCGGACGCAGGCGGCGAAGAAGGAAATCAGGAAGAAGCCGAGCCAGACTACGTTCAGCGCCATCGGAAAATGGAGGAAGCGGGAAAACGTGAGAACAAAGCCGGGACGAACCCCGGCACGCTGTGCGACTCAGCCGATCACGGCCCCGCGTTCGGCGAGCAGCTCGCGCAAGACGGAGCGGTGGCAACGCGCTTCGTCCTCGCAATAGCAGCCCACCGAGAAATTGGTCTGGTGCGACAGCGCTGCCAACAGGTCCAGCGTGCGGCTGGCGTCCGGCTCGGCCATTTCCTTGCGGAAATGCCGCACGAAGACTCGCCATTGTTTATCGTCGGTCGCATGTAGCGCCTGCGCCACTAACTCCGGGGACGGTGAAAGCACCGGATACCAGACATCATAGAAATCGCGGCTCGCAAACTCCGATTTGGGGACGCCACGCGGCGGCCTGCGCACGGTACCGATGCGCAGGCCCTCGTCGGCCGCGCGCGGTGTACCCAGTCTTACGATTCTGATGGTCATGAGGGTCCCGGTTTGGGTCTGGCCGCCCTGCAAGGCCGCGGCGGTGTGCCGGGTCTGCTTCAGCCCAGACAGATCATGAATCATGGTGCCGCGGCTGACAAACCGGCGCTGCCTGGGCCGCCCTTTTCGGGCGTCATCGAATTATTTCGTGGAACCGCTTGCCAACGCCGTCTTCGTCGCTTACTATT